>JAVWUU010000140.1:0-5431 GCA_036666995.1 Thermomonas sp. | reverse complement strand
TCCACCGCATGATCCGTCCGTTCCAGCGCCTGCGCATCCTCTCGGCCAGCTGCATGCTCAGTGCGAGCTTGTTTGCCCTCGCCGGCTGCGCTTCCGCCCCGCCGGCACAGATTGCGGTGGATCCGGTTTCCACGCCTGTCTGGGTCAACGACATGGCCCGCTTCGAGGCTGAAGACGCCGCCAACCCGCCACCCGCCGCCCCGATCGTGTTCACCGGCAGCTCCTCGGTACGGATGTGGGACAGCCTGGCCAGCGATTTCCCGGGTAAGCCGGTGCTGAACCGCGGTTTCGGCGGCTCGCAGGTACGCGATGCCGTGCACTACGCCGACCAGATCGCGGTCCGTTACCAGCCGCGGATGATCGTGCTGTACTCCGGCGACAATGACATCAATGCGGGCCGCAGCCCGCAACAGGTGCTGTCGGACTTCCGCGCTTTCGTCGCCCGCATACGCCAGGCGCTGCCGCGCACCCCGATCGCCTATCTCGCGATCAAGCCCAGCCCGTCGCGCATCGACCAGCTGCCGCGCCAGCAGCAGGCGAACGCGCTGCTCCGACAGGAAGCCGCGCGGCTGGAGCACGTGGAATTCATCGACGTGGCCACACCCATGCTGGGCGCCGACGGCCAGCCGCGCGCCGAGCTGTTCATCGAGGATCGCCTGCACATGAGCCGCGCCGGCTACGAGTTGTGGCGCGGGGTGGTCGCGCCCTACCTCGACTGACCGCTACTGCTGGCGCAGCGCCTCGATCGGGTCCAGCAGCGAGGCCTTTCGCGCCGGGTAGTAGCCGAAGAACAGGCCGGTGCCGATCGAGAAAGCCGCCGCCAGCATCACCACTTTCGTGTTCAGTTCGACCGGCAGGTCGCCGAGCTTGCCGACGACCAGTGCGCCGACCACGCCGATCGCGATCCCGATCACCCCGCCGATCAGCGAGATCAGCATCGCCTCGGCCAGGAACTGACGCTGCACGTCGCCCGGACCGGCACCGACCGCCATGCGCAGGCCGATCTCGCGGATCCGCTCGGTCACCGACACCAGCATGATGTTCATGATGCCGATGCCGCCGATGATCAGGCAGATGCCGGCGACCGCGCCCAGCAGCTTCGACATCAGGTTGGTCGTCGCGGTGCGGGTCGCCACGATCTGACTGATGTTGCGCACCGCGAAGTCGTCCTCGGCGCCCGGCTCGATCTTGTGGCGCTGGCGCAGCAGGGCCTCGATTTCGGCCTGCGCGCTGGCTAGGTTCCTGGCGTCGTCCACGCCCACCGAGATCTGCTGCACCGCGCCCGGCGGCATCGACTGCGAATTCGACAGGCGGCGACGCGCGGTTTCCAGCGGCACCACCACCATGTCGTCCTGGTCCTGGCCGAAGCCGCCTTGGCCCTTCGCGCCCAGCACGCCGACCACGGTGAACGGCACCCGCCCGAGGCGCACGGTCTGGCCGATCGGATCCTCTTCGCCGAACAGGGTCTTGCGCACCGTTTCGCCCAGGATCACCGGCTTGGCGCTGCCGCCGTAGTCGTTCGATGCAAAGCCGTCGCCCCGTTCCACTTTCCAGTCGTTGATCGCGAACCAGTCCGCTTCCACGCCCTGCCACTGGGTGGAGGCATTGTTCTCGGCGAAGACCACCTGGGTGCTGCCGCGCAACGAACCGGAGGCGTACTGCACGGTCGGCACTTCGTTGCGGATCGCATCGACGTCGCCACCGTTGAGGCTCCAGCGGCTGCCCTGGGCGACGCGCGCGCCACCCGGACCCATGCCGCCGGCACCGCCGATGTCCAGGCGCTGCGAACCGAGGCCCGAGACCATCTTGTCGATCTCGGCCTGGGTGCCCTGGCCGATCGAGACCATCACGATCACCGCGGCAATGCCGATGATCACGCCCAGAGACGTCAGCGCGCTGCGCATCCAGTTGCCGCGCAGGGCGAAGAACGCGGTGCGCAGGATGTCGAGGAAACTCATGCCGCGGCCTCCGCGCTGGTCTGCTCGTGCATCTCGCCGTCGCGCATCACGTAGGTGCGGTCGGCATGCGCCGCCACGTGCGCATCGTGGGTGATCAGGATCACCGTGTGGCCGTCGTCGCGCAGGCGCTTGAACAGGGCCAGGATTTCTTCGCCGGTCTTGCTGTCCAGCGCGCCGGTGGGTTCGTCGGCGAGCAGGATCGGCGGGTTGTTGACCAGCGCGCGGGCGATCGCCACGCGTTGCTGCTGGCCGCCCGACAGTTCGTTCGGTCGGTGCCCGGCACGCTCGGCCAGACCGACCGCAGCCAACGCGGCGCGCGCGCGGGTCTTGCGCTCCGACGGCGGGATGCGCGCATAGCCCAGCGGCATCGCCACGTTGTCGGTGGCGTCCATCCGGGTCAGCAGGTGGAAGCCCTGGAATACGAAGCCGATCTTGTCGCGGCGCAAGGTGGCCAGTTCTTCCTTGTCCAGCGTCGACACGTCCACGCCATCGCAGAAATACTGGCCGGCGGTCGGTGTGTCCAGGCACCCGATCAGGTTCATCAGGGTCGACTTGCCGGAACCGGACGGACCCATGATCGCCACGAACTCGCCGCGCGCGATGGTCAGGTCCACGCCACGCAGTGCGGCGACTTCCGCCTCGGTACCGGCGGAATAGATCTTGCTCAGGCGCTGGGTGCGGATGACCGGCACTGCGTCGGCGACCGCTGCCGACATCACTTGGCCTCCGTCGCCGAACGCTCGCCCGCGATGACCACGTCGCCCTCGGCGATGTCGCGCCCGGAGATTTCGGTGCTGCTGCCGTCGCTTGCGCCCAGCCTGGCGCTCACGACCTGCGGCTTGCCGTCGACCAGCTTGTAGATGGTCACCCGCTTGGCGGTGAGCTGCGCATCGCGGGCGCTATCCCACTTCGCGCGCTGGGCATCGTCCAGGGTGTCGCGGAACGCGCCGAACTGCTGGTTGAAGCGGTCGCGCATCCGTGCGCGCATCTGCGCCTGCATGCTCGCGTCACCGCCGCCCTGGCCACCGCCCGTGCGCGGCGGTCCGCCACCGAACATGCGGTTGCCACCCTGCTGGCCCTGCCCCGACGGTGCCTGCGCCATGCGTTCGGCCTGGCGCTGCTTCATCTGCTCCAGCGAGGCGTCAAACGCGGCCTGCTGTTCGGGCTTCAACTCGAGTGTGGCGGCCAGCGCCTGCAGGTCTTCGCTCATGCCCGCACCGCGTCCACCGGCTTGCGGCCCTTGGCCCTGGCCAGACGACTGCAACGCCGCCAGCGGCGAGCCCTCGGCCGGCTTGAAGCGCAGCGCCGCGTTGGCCAGCTTGAGCACATCGCTGCGCTTGCTGACTTCGATCTCGGCGTTGACGGTCAGGCCCGGCAGCAGGGTGCCGTCGGTGTTGTCCACGGTCACCACGACCGGGTACGTCACCACGTTATTGGAGGTCGTCGCCGACAAGCGCACCTGGTCGACCACGCCCTTGAACTGGCGATCCGGGAATGCATCGGCGCTGAAGCTGACGACCTGCCCGACCTTGACCTGGCCGATATCGGATTCGTCCACGGCCAGCTCGATCTTCATCTTCGCCAGGTCCTCGGCGATGGTGAACAGTTCCGGCGCGGACAGGCTGGCGGCCACGGTCTGGCCGGGCTCGATGGTGCGGGTCAGCACCACGCCATCCACCGGCGAGCGGATCACCGTGCGCGACAGGTTGACCCGGGTGGTCTGGGTCGATGCCGTCTGCTGGCGGATCTGCGCCTGCGCCGAATTCACCTGCGCCTGCGCCTGCTCCAGCGAGGCGCGCGCCAGGTCGACGTCGCTCTTGCTCACCAGTTGCTGGCGGCCGAGGTCGGCCTTGCGGTTGTAGTCCAGCTGCGCGTTGCGCAGGCCGGCCTGTGCCTGCCGCAGCGAGGCCTGCGCGCTGGCGATCTGCGCCGCGCCCTGCTCGATCTGCGCCTGGTACGTCGATGCATCGATGGTGGCGAGGATGTCGCCCTTCTTGACGCTGTCGTTGAAGTCGACCAGCACATCGGTGATCTGGCCGGACACCTGGCTGCCCACGGTCACCGTGGAAATCGCGCTGAGCGTACCGGTGGAGGAAATCGCCACGCGCACGTCGCCGCGCTGCACGGTTTCGGTGCGATAGCCGCCATCGGCCGACTCCCCGCGCTTGCTCCAGAAATACCAGCCGCCTGCCGCGACGGCGATGACGATGGCGGCGATGCCCAGCTTGCGCAGGGGAAAGGCAGGACGACGACGAGGCTGGTTCATGCGGGGGGAGGAAGTCCGGAAAGGGTCGGGAACGCGCGGATGCCGGCGCGGTTGACAGCGCGCGCATGCTAACCGGCTTGATGCAGCCCGGAACGGGTCATTGGTCCCGGTTGACGGCCCCGAACAGGATGCATGCGCGTGTGCCCTGCCCGGGCACGCTGCTGAGTTGCAGCGGCCAGCCGCAGCGTTGCCCCAACCGCTGCGCGATCGACAGGCCAAGGCCGGAACCCAGCGGCTGCTCGATGCTGGCGCGATAGAAGGGTTCGAACGCGCGCGCCAGCGCGGCTGCGTCCATGCCGATGCCGGTGTCCTCGATCTCGACGCGATCCTGCAGCAGGCGCACATGCACGCTGCCGGCATCGGTGAAACGCAGCGCATTGCTGAGCAGGTTGCCCAGCATCACCTGCAGCACCCGCGGCGGCGCGTGCAGCACCGGCTCCGCCTGCACATCCACCACCAGCGACACGCCCTTGTCCTCGAGCAGCAGACGCACTTTCTCGATCTCGTGTTCCAGCACCTCGCGGACCGGGAACTCCTCGGTTTCCAGCGGCACGTCGCGATCCCGCGCCAACAGCAGGAGCGCGGACATCAGCGACTCCATCGACTCCACCGCGCCCTGGATGCGTGCCAGCGAACGTCGCGAACGCGGCGACAGGCCTTCATCGTGCTCGATCAGGTCGGTCGCCACGCGAATCACTGTCAACGGCGTGCGCAGCTCGTGGCTGGCGTCGCGCGTGAAGTCACGCTCGCGGGTGACGTAGGTATCCAGGCGTTGGCCGAGCGCATGCAAGGCCTCGGCCATCTTGCGGACGTCGCCCTGCACGGCATCGGGCACGTTGGCCGGCGCCAGCGCGCCGGTATCCGGACGCTGCGGATCCCAACGGCCGACCTCGCGCAGCAGCCAGTCCATCGGCTCGAGGACGCGACGGGTCGCGCGGTAACCCATCCACATGGAACCGACCACCGCGGCCAACGCGATCACGATCACGCCACCGGAAAGCCACGGTATCCCCGCCCCGTAGAAACCCTGCACGCCGAGCACGCACAGCACCACCACCAGGCATACGCTCGCCAGTTGCAGCAGGAAGATTTCCCGGATGTGGCGTTGGGTCTTGAGCACCAGGGATCCTGCGTCCTCAGCCAAGCTGGCTGGCGATGTCCGCGATCCGGTACCCAGCGCTCTGCACGGTATGCAGCAACGGCCGGT
>JAVWUU010000139.1:0-5523 GCA_036666995.1 Thermomonas sp. | reverse complement strand
CCTGGTGCGCACCGCGCGCGGTCGCATGGCCACCGCGAAGGCGTATCGCCACCTGGGCTTCAAGCCGAAGGCCAACGGCAATGCCGAATTGTTCGATTCGGAAAAGGGGTCAGAGTGAAGTTTCCCGACCTGGATTCCGGAACGAGTGGAAAGGATCGGCGGGAAATTCACTCTGACCCCTTTTCCTGGCCGGCGCGGGTCTACTGGGAAGACACCGATGCCGGTGGCGTGGTCTACCACGCGCGCTACCTGGCCTTCATGGAGCGTGCGCGCAGCGAATGGATGCGTGCGCTCGGCTGGGACCAGGGCGTGCTGCGCGATCGCGACGACATGGTCTTCGTGGTGCGCGCGATGGAACTCGATTTCCGCGCCCCGGCGCGGCTGGACGATCAGCTTCAGGTCAGCGTGCGCCTGCTTGAATGCCGCGGGGCCAGCTTCAGCGTGGGCCAGCGCATTGAACGCGCCGGTGCATTGCTGGTCGAAGGCACGGTCAGGATCGCCGCCTTGCGCGCGTCCGACTTCAAGCCACGGCCGATCCCGGATGCCCTGCTCGCCGAATTGAAACCCCTGTTGGAGACTGCTTGATGCCTGTCGCGATGTTGCAATCGATGCCCCAGCCGCTGCCGGAGAACGCACCCGCCGCGACGGTCGAACTGGCGGCCGGTGCCGCCCAGGCCGCGGCCCCGCAGGGCGACCAGGGCCTCGACATGCTGCAGCTGATCCTGCATGCGAGCTTGCCGGTGCAGTTGGTGATGGCCCTGCTCCTGCTGGCCTCGATTGCGTCCTGGGTGATCATCCTGCGCAAGAAGCGCGTCCTCGATCGCGCGGAGAAAGAAGCCGACCGCTTCGAGGAAACCTTCTGGTCCGGTGCCGAGCTGCCGAAGCTCTACGCCAGCGCGACCGAGCGCAACCGCGACATCGAAGGGCTTGAGGCGATCTTCGAGGGCGGCATGCGCGAGTTCAACCGGATCCGCCAGCGCCGTGGCGTGGATGCACGCATGCAACTGGAAGGCGCGCAGCGTGGCATGCGTGCGGCGGCATCGCGCGAGCTGGACGGGCTGGAACGCAATCTCGAGTTCCTGGCCAACGTCGGTTCGATCAGCCCGTACGTGGGCCTGTTCGGCACGGTGTGGGGCATCATGATTTCGTTCCAGGGGCTGGCGACGATGAAGGAAGCGACCATCGCCACGGTTGCGCCCGGCATCTCCGAAGCGCTGATCGCCACCGCGATGGGCCTGTTCGCCGCGATCCCGGCGGTGTGGGCCTATAACCGCTACGCCACCCGCGCCGAGCGCATGGCGGTGCGCTACGAGACCTTCAGCGAGGAGTTCTCCTCGATCCTGCAGCGCCAGGCGCACGTGGACGACTGAGGATGGCGACCGCATCGTTCCGCCGCCATCGCAAGCGCAAGCTCAAGGCAGAGATAAACGTCGTGCCTTACATCGACGTGATGCTGGTACTGCTGATCATCTTCATGGTCACCGCGCCGCTGCTCAACGTGGGCGTGGACGTCAACCTGCCGCAGGCCGACGCGAAGACGCTGGAAACCAACAAGAAGGAACCGGTCGTCGTGCAGGTCTCGCGCGACGGCACGCTGGCGCTTGCTTACGAGGGCGTCGACCGCCCGCGCGAGGTCACCCGCGAGCAACTGGTTGCGATGGTGGAAGGCTTCGTCAGCAAGGATCCGAACCTCGCCGTCTACGTGGCAGGCGACCGCGACGTGAGCTACCAGACCGTGTACGAAGTGCTCAGCCTGCTGCAGACCAAGGCCAAGGTGCCGCGCGCCGGGCTGATGGGCGAGCCGGTGCAGGCCGCCGGCAAGCCGGGCAAGTGACGGGGCGCAGGTGAAGGAATCGCGCGCCGACGATCGCGTCGCGCTGCTGCAGGCGCTGGGCCTGCACGTGGTGCTGTTCGGGTTGATGTTCGCCGGCTTGCACTGGGCGCGCAGCCCGATCGCCGAAGCCGCGCATGGCGACGTCATCGAGGCCGACCTTGTCGCGGTCTCCGACCTCAGCGCGTCGATGCAGCGCGCGCTAAGACGCGACGCGGAGCCGCTGCCGCAGCCGATCGAGGAACCGGTGCCGCTGCCGCCGGACCCGGAGCCCTTGCCGGATCCGGTGGTCGAACCGCCGGTCGAGGAACTGCCGCCGCCGGAGCCGGATCCCGCACCGGTCGAGCAGGAACAGGTGCAGCGCGATGCCGACTCGGCGCAGGTCGCCAAGGTCGACCGCGAGCAGGACGAAAAACGCGTCAAGCCGGAGCAGGCCGAGCTGGATGCGGCACGCCGCCGGATGGAAGCGCTCGCGGAGATCCGGCGCCAGCGTGAACTCGCCGCGCGCGAACGCACGATGGCCGAGCAGAAAGCCCAGCAATTGAATGATGCGCGCACGACCAGTGCGACCCCGACGCGGCCGCCGCCCGGCAATCCGGACAGCAACTCCTCCAAGCGGGCTAGCTACGGCGTGGCGATCATCGAAGCGGTCGAGCGCCAGTGGATCAGGCCGGACAACATTCTCCCCGGGCAACGATGCCAGGTTCTGATCGTGCAGCGGTCCGGTGGGGAAGTCATGGATGTAGAGATCTCACCCAGCTGTCCGTACGACGAACAGGGTCGGCGCTCGCTCGAGTCAGCCATCTATAAAGCCTCGCCGCTTCCGTACGCCGGGTTCGAGGATGTGTTCGAGCGGCGATTCGCGCTGAAATTCGCACCACCGGACTGACCCCGGTATGGGACCATTCACGCGAATCGACGAAGGCTGGGCCACAGTGGCGCGACAAAAATGAATGTGAGGCAGCGGATGGCAAGCATGAGTCGCATCGGGTTTCTGGCGTTTCTCGCTTTGCTGGGCGCCCCCGCAGCGCAGGCACAGGCGCAGCAAGGCATCTGGGAACTGGATGTGATCGGCGGTCGGACCTCTGCCCTGCCGATCGCGGTTGTCCCGTTCGGCGGCAACTGCGGGCAAACCGATCTAGACGATGTGATTCGCGCCGACCTTGCCCGCTCCGGGCAATTCCGCACCTTGGCCGAAGCCGGCCTGCCGGAACGCCCGACCTCCAGCGCCGAGGTCGCTTATCCGACCTGGCGCATGCTGAAACAAGATTACTTGTTGGTCGGCCGCTGTCTCGGCAACGGTTCCGCCTATCCGGTCGAATATGAACTGTTCGACGTTGCCAAGCAGGAACGCATACTCGGCTTCGGGATGGCGGGGGACATGCGCGACGTCGCCCACCAGATCAGCGACGCGGTGTACGAAAAGATCCTTGGCGTGCCCGGCGCGTTCTGGACACGCATCGCCTACGTGACTTCCACCGGCCTTGGGCGGAACGCCAAGTACGCGTTGATGGTCGCCGACGCCGATGGGTTCAATCCGCGCGCAGTGGTGAATTCGGTCGAGCCGCTGATGTCGCCGTCGTGGGCTCCCGATGGGCGTCGGCTGGCCTACGTGAGTTTCGAGGGCGGCAATTCGGCCGTGTACATCCAGGACATCGCGAGTGGCTCGCGCCAGAAGGTGGCCAGCTTCCGCGGCATCAATGGTGCGCCGAGCTTTTCGCCGGACGGCAACCGGCTGGCGCTGACCCTGTCGAAGGGCGGCAATCCCGACATCTACGTGATGGACCTGGGCAGCAAGCACCTGACCCAGGTCACCAACCATTTCGGCATCGACACCGAACCGACCTGGACGCCGGATGGCGCGGGCCTGGTCTTCACCTCCGATCGTGGTGGTCGCCCGCAGCTCTACCAGGTCCCGGCCGGCGGCGGCAGCGCGACCCGGATCAGCTTCGAGGGCACCTACAACGCCAGCCCGTCGGTCAGTTTCGACGGCAAGAAGATCGCGGTGGCGCAGGGCGCGGGCAACACCTACCGCATCGCCTTGCTCGACCGCAGCCTGGGCAGCCCGCGCTGGAGCATGCTGTCGCCGGGATCGCTGGACGAATCGCCGAGCTTCGCCCCGAATGGCGCGATGGTGCTGTACGCAGCCCGCGAAGGCCGTCGTGGCGTGCTCTACGCGGTGTCCGCCGATGGTCGCGTGCGCCAGCGGCTGGTGCTCGCCGAGGGCGACGTCCGCGAACCCGCCTGGTCGCCCTATCGCAAGCGCTGACGGTCGCGCACCGCTCACATCACCGGGCTAGACTGCAATCCCATTCAGGCCCCTGAACCGATTTGTCGAACGAGGAACTCCCATGAACGCATCCGCTTCCCGCATCGCCCGCACCCTGCTGCTCGCCGCCCTGGCCTCCGCCATCGCCGTCGGTTGCAGCAAGAAGGTCAAGGAAACCCCGCCGACCGACACGGGAACCACCACCGGCACCACCACCACGCCGGTCGATGATGGCGGCGCGACGCGTCCCGGCGCCTATGGCCCGAACGACCTCGATACCGACGCCTGCCTGCGCAATCGCGTCGTCTATTTCGACTTGGACCAGGACGCGCTGAAGCCCGAGTTCCAGGCGGCGATGGCCTGCCACGCCAAGTACCTGCGCGACCGTCCGACCGCGCGCTTGCGCCTGGAAGGCAATGCCGACGAGCGCGGCAGCCGCGAGTACAACGTCGCGTTGGGCGAGCGCCGCGGCAATGCGGTGTCCTCCGCATTGCAGGCCAGTGGCGGCCCTGCCAGCCAGCTCAGCGTGATCAGCTACGGCGAGGAACGCCCGGTCTGCAACGAGTCCGGCGAAGGCTGCTGGTCGCAGAACCGCCGCGTCGAACTGGTCTACAGCGCCAAGTGATGCGGATCGCGACTGCCGTCGTGATGTCGGTGGCGATGCTGGGTGCATCGCCGCTGGCGTTCGCCCAGCGCGCCAGCCTGGCGGATCGCGTGACTGCGCTGGAGCAGCGTGCCGCGGGCGACCAGGGCGCCACCGAACTGGTCAACCAGATGACCCAGCTTCGCAGCGAGGTGCAGGCGCTGCGTGGCCAGATCGAGGAACTGCAGCAGCAGCTCGAACAGGCCAAGCAGGGCCAGCGCAGCCAGTATCTCGACCTCGATGGCCGCCTCAACCGGCTGGAAGGCGGCGCGCCGGCGGGTGCCGCATCGTCGCTTCCACCATCGGCCTACACGCCACCTGCTGCTACGTCCGGCGGCGTCGTGCCATCCGAGCCGGTCTCCGGCGCGATGGCAGGGATGGACGAGCGCAGCGCCTACAACTTCGCGTTCGAGGCATTGAAGGGCGGCGATTACGTCGAGTCCTCGCGCCGTTTCCGCGATTTCCTCGGCGCGTTCCCGGGCGGGCAATACGCGCCGAACGGCTTGTACTGGCTAGGCGAGAGCTATTACGTCACCCAGAACTACGCACTCGCCGGCGACCAGTTCCGATCCTTGCTCGACAGGTTCCCGACCCACGACAAGGCGCCGGGCGCGCTGCTCAAGCTGGGCTTGTCGCAGTACGGGCTGAAGCAATACGCCGACGCCGATGCCACCCTGCGCCAGGTCCTGCAGCGCTATCCGAATTCGGATGTGGCCCGCACCGCGGACGACCGCCTGCGCGCCATGCAGATCAGCGGCACGCGCTGAAACACGCCTCGCG
>JAVWUU010000138.1:0-5586 GCA_036666995.1 Thermomonas sp. | reverse complement strand
CCCAACGAATACGGTTATGGGTGTGGCGGTTATTGTTTCCGCGTGGGCCCCTGGGGAGCGACCAAACTTGATTTGCAGTGACGAAATCATAATTTTTCCCTATGTCCGCTTGATATCACGCCGGCATGGAACTAGCAGCGCAAATTACAAGCGTCTGACCCTCAAAGTTCCAGGAAACGAGGTATCGGCCGTGTCTGCACGAACGCTAGCTAGAAATCCCTCAACACCACTGCCTCTCACAAGGCACCCCGTCACGGTCGCCATCCATCTGTGTATTCGGGCAATGCTGGATGAAGTACTGCGCTTCCCCGCATGAGCGCATCTGCGAGCAATGCGTGCGCCCATCGCATCGCGAGTCCGACGACGCTGCGGGTGCTGCGCTTGCCGCAATCGGTGCGTTGTCTTTCGGCTTGATCCACGAACGATCCTCGACCGGCGTCGCCACCGGTTCGGGTTCGGGCACGCGCCGCTTCGGCACCTCGACCGGCATGGCCTCCGCCTGCGCGCGCGCATGGGCCTGGTAGCGATCGACGCCGACCAGCCCGACCGCGCCGATGGCGACCAGCACGATGAAGTTCGTGAATTTCATGGAGTCCCCACTCCCGACGCTCCACCCGATTCTGCATGAATCGCGCGGGCGTGAAGTGTTCATATTCCACACACGCCTGCGGCTTTCTGCGCATGGCCGCGGTTGCTATCGTGGCGGCGCGCGCACCGCCTGCGCGATCAAGGGAGCCTGCGTTTGAACCGTGAGTCGTTGCTGGCCTTGTCCCTGGCCTTGTCGTTGGTTCCCGCAGTCGCGTCGGCCGCCGCCAAGACGCCGCCCGCCGAGTACGCCGCGTACGTGGCCGCGATGCGCAAGGCCGATGCCATCGCCGATCCGCTGCAGCGCTGCCTGGCGTATCCCGACCTGCCCGGCAACAGCTGGCCGGCGGGCGCGGCCAAGGCGCGCTGCACGATGTTCCTGACCCCGGCGCGCTATTCCCTGGACGCCATCGATGCGAAGTTGAAACAGCCGGGCGGTGCGGCGGAACTGGAGGCCGCGTTCGCCGCGTTGCTGGATGCGCATTTCAAGGAGCCGGCCCAGCGCGAGCAGATCAGCATCGCGCTGATGGTGTTCCGCGACAACGACTACAACAAGGCCGAGCGCATCGCGCGTGCCTGGCGCGCGGCCGCACCCGACAGTGCCTTCGCCCGGGTGGCGCTGGGGCATGTGCTCACGCGGCGCGGCTGGAACGCACGCGGCACCGACTACGCCGCCAAGACGCCCGCGGAAAACCTGAAGAAAATGAGCGGCTACTTCGTCGATGCGGCGAAGGAATACATGACGGCGCTGGAGGGGACGAGCAGGCTGCTGCCGGCCTGCGAAGGACTGATGGCCATCGGCCGGCAGAGCTCCGACGACCTGCAGACCTACGCCACCGAACGCTGCCTCTACATCGACCCGACCTCGTACTACGTGGTCGATGAGCTCATGACCGCCGCCGAGCCGCGTTGGGGTGGCTCCGAGGAGGCGATGAAGAGCGTCGCCGCCTACGCGCAGGAGAAGGCGAAGATCAATCCGGTGCTGTCGGTGTTCGCGTCCCATGCCGCGTACTACGAGATCTCGCGAATGGACGATGGCGACGACCAGTCGATCGCCATACTCGCGCCTGCCGCGCTGCAGGTGCCGAACGCGGCTTACCTGCGCTACGCAGGCGGAGCCTACCTGCGCAAGGACGACGACTGGAAAGCGCTGGCCTACCTCTCGCAGGCGCTGCGCTTCATGCCCGGCTACGGGCAGGAGTCGCGCTTCCGCGCCTTGGTGCTGCGGCAACTGGGCGAATCGAAGTGGGCGCGTGCCGACGCCGAACGTGCGGCCACGCTCGATCCAGCGAACGGGCATGCGCACCAGCAGCTCGGCAACATCGTGCGCGAACTCGATGGCGCTGCCGCCGCTGCCCCGCATTTCAAGCGCGCGATGGAGGATGCGAGGACGCGGGAATACGCCTTCAACGACTACTGCGGCAGCCTGATCGATGCCAAGCGCCTGGACGAGGCCGGCAAGTGCGTGGACGACCTGCTGGCTGCCTATCCGGCGAATCCGGAAGGCTGGCGGCAGCGGTTGATCGTGATCGGGTTCGATGCAGCGGGCTCGATCGAGGCGATGGAGCGCTTCCTCGCGCTCCACGATCCCAAGCGCTGGGACTACCACGCGAAGTCCGCCGAGGGCGTGCGCAAGATGCTTGCGGTACGCAAGGGCACGGGCTCGCCCGCGGACGTGTTCGAGTCGCGGGTGATCCGCGCCGAGGTGCAGGAGCGCACCGCCGCGGGTCGGGGCTACTTCGAGCAACTCAAGGCCAAGGCCCCGCGCTTCATGAACGATGCGCTGACCGCCTGCCAGCCCGCACAGAAGCCGGGCATCCCGCTCAAGTTCACCCTGGTCATGGACGTGCAAGCCGACGGCCGCGTGGCCAACGTGGCGGTGACGCCGGTCAATGCCTGGACCAGTTGCATCGCCAAGCAGGGCGGTGCCACGTTCAAGTTGCCGCCACCGCCGCAGGTCGAGGGCAAGGCGAGCTATCCGATGGTCATCCACTTCGAGATCAAGTGAGCGGCATTCGTGCAGGCATGAATGCAATGTATCAGTTGCCTTTGGGGAAGGAAACTTAAAGGTTGCATTTGTACTAAGCAATGTATAAGTTGCCAGTCTGTCAGCGCGCCTGGAGGCTTTGATGGACACGAACACCTACACGATCCAGACGCCACAGCAGTTGGCCCCGTTGCTGCGCGCGCTGCGCAAACAGCGCGGGCTGACGCAGGCCGAGCTTGCCCGCCAGTTGGGCATTACCCGCCAAGCCGTCACCGCCCTCGAGCTCCGTCCGGAGACAGCCACGTTCGAACGCCTGATGAAGGTGTGGGCATTGCTCGGGCTGGAAGTGTCCTTGCGCGCCCGCGCCGTCGCTGCCGACGCACTGGAGTGGTGATGCCATGGCCGAGCTTCGCGTCTGGATGAATGGCGAAGAGGTCGCCTCCTGGCAGGAAACAACCCAAGGGTCACGCCTGACCTACCTTCTGTCCTGGCTGGCATCGCCACGCACGCGCCCGCTGTCGTTGTCGCTGCCGTTGCTGCCGTCCGGCGAACACCACCGCGGCCATGTGGTCTCCGACTACTTCGACAACCTGCTGCCGGACAACGCGGAGATCCGCAACCGGATCCGCGACCGCTTCCGCCTGCGCTCGGCCGGCACCTTCGAACTGCTGCGGGAAATCGGTCGCGACTGCGTGGGGGCAGTGCAGTTGTTGCCCGACGAGCGGGCACCGGATGACCTCCACGAGATTCGATCCACGCCCTTGAGCGATAGCCAGGTCGCCGATGTGCTGCGTCGCGTCACCGCACGTCCACTGCCCGGCCAGGCGGCGGGCGACGACGGGGAATTCCGCATCTCGATCGCGGGTGCGCAGGAAAAGACCGGGCTGCTTCGCCATGACGGACAGTGGTGCCTGCCGATCGGCAGCACACCGAGCACCCACATCTTCAAGCTTCCGCTCGGGCTGGTGGGCAACATGCGCGCCGACATGGGGCGCTCGGTCGAAAACGAATGGTTGTGCATGCAGTTGCTGGCTGCATTCGGGATTCCCGTCGCGAACACGGCGATGGAGACGTTCGAGGAACAGCGGGTGCTGGTCGTGCAGCGATTCGACCGCAGGCTGTCGCGCGATGGCTCGTGGTGGCTACGCCTGCCGCAGGAAGACATGTGCCAGGTGTTCGGCATCCCTCCTTCGCGCAAGTACGAAAGCGATGGCGGCCCCGGCATCGTGCAGATCATGGACCTGTTGCGCCAGTCGCTTGAACCGCAAGACCGCGCCACCTTCTTCAAGACCCAAATCCTGTTCTGGATGCTGGCCGCCACCGATGGGCACGCGAAGAATTTCAGCGTGCACATCGAACCGGGCGGGCGATTCCGTATGACCCCGATCTATGACGTCTTGTCGGTGTATCCCATCCTGGGCCGCGGTCCCGGGCAACTGGATCCACGCAACGCCGCATTGGCGATGTCGGTGCGCGGCAAGAATCGCCACCGCCATCTCACCGAGATTCGCCGACGCCACTGGAACGCCACGGCGAGCGCGTGCGGCATTGCGGAAGGCGCCGAACCCTGGATTTCGGAACTACTGGACCGCGTGGATCCGGCCATCGCCCAAGTGCAGGCACGACTGCCTGCAGGTTATCCCAACGAGGTAGCCAGGCCGATCTTCGAGGGCCTGAGGCAGGCGGCGAATCGGCTGGCGATCATGCAGCCCGACGCGTGATGCATCGCGGGAGCGCCATCACTGCGCGGCAGACAACCGCCAGGCCAGCCCCGACACCCGCCCCGCATGCCGCGCCAGCGCCGCGCTGATGACGTCCGCACTCCCCGCGACATGCAATAAGGACCGCGCGCGGGTCAGGCCGGTGTAGAGCAGCTCGCGGCTGAGCACGCGGCTGTCGGTACGCGGCAGCTGCAACCAGACCTCATCGAACTCGCTGCCCTGCGCCTTGTGCACGGTCATGGCGAACGCGGATTCATGCGCGGGCAGCGCGGCGGGATGGAAGGCGCGCACGTGGCCGTTGCCCTCGCCCCCGCCGTTATCGGAAAACCAGGCGAGCGGCGTGCCCTCGGCATCCGCCAGGCAGATGCCGACGTCGCCGTTGAACAGGCCGTGGCGATAACTGTTCTCGGTCACCAGCAGCAGGCGACCAGGGAACCATGCCGGCGGCGTACCGATGCGGCGGCCGGAGAGCGCGGCTTCGATGCGGGCGTTGAGGCCGCGCGCGCCTGACGGGCCTTCGCGCAATGCGGTGAGCAGGCGCAGGCGATTCGCTTGCCGCAGCGCCAGTTCGGGATCGGCATGCGTGGCCAGCGTGCGGAAGTGAGCGAGCAGGTCGGGCCTCACCTGCAGCGGATCGTCCACACCTTCGTGGAAGTGCACGTTGGACAGCGTGCCGCCACGCAGCAGCGCGAGCGATTCGGCGGCATCGCCGTTGCGTACGGCTTCGGCGAGCGGCGCGAGGTGCAGGGCTTCGCTCTGGCGCCAGCCGTGGCGGAGATGCACGCGATGGCCGTGGAGGCTTGGCCCTTGCTCGTCACTCCTGCGCGGACCTTGCTTTGGCTCGTCACTCCAGCGCGAATCTTGCTCTTGCTCGTCACTCCCGCGAAGGCGGGAGTCCAGTGACTTTTGCTCTTCACTCGCAAAAGGCAAAGACGCTGGATTACTCGCTTCGCTCGCCCCTTCGGGGCCGGCCTCCGGCCGTTCTGCACGCGGCGCGCTTGTCCCGCCTTCACGGGACTTAGCGTCGCCGAGCAACGTACGCAGCGCATCGGCATCGCCCGCCGACACTTCATCGCCGGCACCGGCAGCGCCGAGGATCGCGGCGAGCACGTCGCCGGCTTCGACCGAGGGCAGCTGGTCGGCGTCGCCCAACAACACAAGTTGCGCGCCATCGGCCACCGCTTCGACGAGCTTGCACATCAACGGCAGGTCGACCATCGAGGCTTCGTCGACCACCACGATGTCGAACGGCAGCGGGTTGTCCTTGTTATGGCGAAAACGCGGGGAGTCCGG
>JAVWUU010000137.1:0-5660 GCA_036666995.1 Thermomonas sp. | reverse complement strand
ATGCCGCACCAGCTCGCGTCGAGCCGGTGCGGTCACCACTTTTTTCGCAGGGCGTCCTTGATCACGTCGTTCTCGAACATCTGCTCGGCCAGCAGCTTCTTCAGCCGGGTGTTCTCCGCCTCCAGCTCCTTGAGCCGCTTGGCGTCGGGCACGCTCATGCCGCCGAACTTGCTGCGCCACAGGTAGTACGAAGCTTCGCTGAAGCCGTGCCGGCGGCACAGGTCCTTGACTGGCAGGCCGGCCTCCGCCTCACGCAGGAAGCCGATGATTTGCTCTTCGGTAAAACGCTTCTTCACGTCCAATCTCCTTGTCGTTGGGGATTGGACTCCAGATCGCGGTGCTACTCAAAGATGGGGGAACGTCGGCATTGCATCAGGTAGTCGCCGTCGCCCACCAGGCTCGCCTTGTAACGGCCTTCCCAGAGCGTACCCGTTCGGCCATAGGTCGCATTGATGTAACGGACGTAACGTCGTCCGAGCGATTGCATCGCCTTCCCGACGGCGCCTGGATGCGATGGCGTCAGCAAGAGATGCACATGGTTCGTCATCAAGGCGTAGGCGTGAACGGCGCAACCTTCTCGTCGCGCCATCTCGCCGAGTTCACTGCGGTAGCACAGGTAATCGGCATCATCGAAGAAGCAAGGCTGTCGGTCATGGCCGCGCTGGACGACATGCTGCGGGATGCCGGGGAGGTCGATGCGGAGTGGGCGTGGCATGTTGTGGCCTGTGCGCTTGGTGGCCACAGGTTGATCCGGCGCAAGTGCAGCCGGGATCAGTCAGCGCCGCGCTCATGTGTCGGAAAAGTCGACTCTGACCCGGGTTTTTGCTGACACCGTTTCCGCTTTCAGGGCTTGCCCACCACGCGGATCGGGCGGGTCGCGATGGTTTCGCGATCGCGGAACACGTAGCGCAGCTCGTAGGTGCCGGGCTTGTCCGGCATGGTCAGTTCCACCTGCCTGGAGTCGCTGCCGAGGTAGGTGTAGGAGATGTAGCTGTCGCTGCCCTGTTCGGCGATCTGGATGTTGTCGAGCGACGCATTCGGTCCAGTCCAGTGGATGACGACGGCGCTGCCGGCCTGGGCAACGTCGGGTGCCTTGAGCACGGCCTGCGCCGGCGACGCCTGGATCGCGCGCGTGGCGATGACGGTCTGGTCGCGGTGGCGGTACTGCAGGGTGTAGGCACCTGGCTCGCCGGGCATCGTCAGCGTCAGCGGGTTGCCGTCCTTGACGTAGCCGTAGTCATGGGTGGTGGGCTTGCCGTCCACCTGCTCGACGATGGCGACGGTATCCAGCTTCCCGGCGGGGCCGGTCCACTTGATCGCGACCCGCGACCCCATCGGCGCGCTGGCGGGTGCGCTCAGGGTCGCGGCGGGCTTGGCGGGTGCCGGCTCGCTTACTGCCTGGCGCAATGCAGCGGACAGGCCGGCACCATCGGAAGCTTGCAGGTAGCGACCGCCGGTATTCGTGGCCAGGCAGGCGACCTTCGCGCCTTCGTCCTTGGTCAACCCGAAGCCGATGACGTGGGCAGTGAAGTTCACCCCGCTTTTCTCGAGTTCGTTGGCCACCGCGCACGGATCGAGGTTGCAGGTTTCCAGCCCGTCCGTGACCAGCACCACGGTGGCGGCCTGCTCGGTATGGCGCAGGGCCTGGGCCGCCTGGCGCACCGCCTCCGAAAGCGGGGTCATGCCCACGAAGCGCATGTTGTTGACGGCGTTGAGTACCTTGCCCGATGTGCCGGGCGCAGGCGGCACGATCAGTTCGATATCGTTGCAGTCGCCCTTGCGGCGGTGGCCGTAGGCGATCAGGCCCAGGGTCTGGTTCGCCGGCAGCTTGCCCACCACGTCGGCGACGGTTTCGCGCGCGATCTCCAGCTTCGGCCGTCCATCGATCTGGCCCCACATCGAGCCCGAGCCATCCATCACGATGATCGTCCGCGGCTGCTGCGGATCGCTGGCGGTCACTGAAGCCGTGGCCAGCAACAGGGCGCTGGCGAACAGCGTGGGGCGGATCCGTGACGGCATGGGCATGGGGCATTCCTGTGGACGAGGGGTGGTCGGGTCACTTACGCAGGCGCGATAGCGATCCGGACATTCCCGTCTCAAAGAAGGTGTCAGGGACAATTCCCGGTGTGGTCGGCGTACCGGTTTTGTCCGTTTTTTTCTTTGCCTCAGTCGTGCACAGCGCCGCGTCGGTCGACGACCTGATCCACGGGTGGGTCGAATTGATTGGCCATCATGACCCGGTTCCGGCCACCGTTCTTGGCCCGGTACAGGGCGGCATCGGCGCGGGTGAGCCAGAATGCGCCGCGCTCGCCGGGCTCCAGGGTGGCGGCCCCGATCGATACCGACACCGGCTGGCCGTCCGGTCGCCGGAGGGTCTGGAAAATCTGCTCGCGCAGACCATCCAGCGCGCGCTGGACGCCGTGCGCATCGGTGTCCGGCATCAGCAGGATGAACTCCTCGCCGCCGAAGCGGTAGAGCCGGTCCTGTTTGCGCTGGTGGATGCGCAAGGTGCGCACCATCTCGACCAGCAACTCGTCGCCGACCTCGTGGCCGAACGTGTCGTTGACCGACTTGAAGTGATCCAGGTCGACGATCGCCAGGGTGCACGGCGACTGGCTGAGCTGATGGGTCTGCAACGTGGTGGCCAGGTCGATGTCGAACGCGCGCCGGTTCAATGCCTGGGTCAGCGGATCATGGATCGCCAGGTGTTCCAGCGCCTGGCGTTGGCGGGTCGATTGCAGCGAGAAAATGAAGGCGCACAAGGTCACCAGCACGCCGCTGCTGAGGAACACCACGCGCTCGACATGGTTGGTGAACACTTCGGGATGGCTGCCGAGGATGGCGAGCACGGTCACGTTGGCGATCATCGCCATGCGTCGGCTGGTCATCAGGAAATTGGTGGTCAGCACTGCGTAGGACCACAGCAGGCCGTGGCGCGCGAACAGCACGGATACCACCAGGCAACCGGTCGTGGTCACGATCGCCATCAGGATCCCGGCGCGCTCAGTCTGTCCGGGCAGCCAGGCGACGAGACCGACCGCGGACACCGCGATCACGATCACCGCATCGATGATCCCCACGCCGATCTGGCCCTGCGCGAAGCGATAGATCGAGAACGGCAGCACGATCAGTGCGATCAGGGCAGCGAAGAAGCTGATCAGGCCGAGTTGAGGGTCTTCGGTCGCACGCTGGACGGCGGCACGCCAGCCCCTCGGGGGCGCTTCCCCACGCGCGCGTTGCCCGATGCCCTGCGGGGATGACCGCTGCGGTGAGGACCCGTTCATCGCCTGCAAGCATAAACCTCGGCCGGCTGGCGTGCGCGGCAAGGAGCCGGCAGGGGACACCCCCGTCTGGAACGCTCGACCCGGTACCTGTCGAGTGCCGATGTGCCCGGGCCCCGCTTGCCGGTCAGCCGATCTGGCGTGCCACCGCGTCGAAGGCGGCTGCGATGCGCGTGGCGACGGCCTGCGCGGATTGGCCGTTGTGCTTCAGGTTGGCCAGCGCCACGTCGGCAATCCCCATGAGCCCGGAGATGTTCCGCTGGTATCCCGATGCAACGATGCCGATGACCGGCAGGCCCACCAGTGGCTGCAGCGCAGCGGAAAGGCTTGAAGCGCCGCGCGCGAGCCCATCGCGAATCCGGCTGGTGACATACGCAGCCGGATCCTGCCCGAGCGGAACGGTCTGGTGGGAGATCGCGCGCAGGGGCGAGACCACCATGTTGACGGCGGCATTCACCGTGGCTGCGACGCGGTCATAGACGAATTGGGGGACGTAGTCGGAATCGATCCACGAGATCAGGCGCGAACCGATCTTCTGGTAGCCGGCGATGACGGCCTCGATCACCACATTGAAGACGGACATATCGACGAATCCCGGCGGGCCTGCTGCCGGTGGCGCGCCACCTGGTGGTGGGATTGCGCCTGGAGGTGGCGGTGCGCCCGGTGGCGCGTAGCGTGCCGGTGCGGGGCCGGACGACCCGCCCAGCGACAATCCGAGTGCGGCCGCGGTCTTGGGACCCACCACGCCATCGGCCACCAACCGCTTCATCTGTTGGAACGCCTTGACCGCCTGGGCGGTCTTCGGACCGAATGATCCATCCGCGACCAGGCGCGGCGACGGTACCAGCATGGTGTTGAGCTTTGCCTGCAACGCTGAAACCGTTGGGCCGCGGCTGCCCAACTGCAGTGAATTCGTCATGGAGGGACCTGTGCAAGGGGAGGAACCCGGTAGGCGTCCGGGCCGTGTGGGTTGGGAGCCCTGCTGCGGGCCTTGCGCCGACACGAATGGCCGCGATGCTGGCATGCACGCATGGGCCGTTCCATCGGCCAGACAGCCAATGTCGATTGGCCTGCCATCGACGTGCCAGGGCAGCGCGCGTGCCTCGATCGGGAATCCATTGAGCGCGCATTGCCGTGGCCGCCCTCGCTTGCAGGCGGATCGGTCGGGTCGTTGTTGCCCTCATGCGCGACTGAAGATCGCTACGGGGCAGGCAGGCCGACATCGTCGAAGTGCGCCGCGCATGCGTCTTGGCATTGACCGCAACCCCGATGCGGGGAGCTACGATGCGGCGTCTGGATGGGGGGACACGCGGGTGCCGGATCGCGGTCGTGGGCGGGTAAATCACATGCGTCGGTGGCTGCTGTTGTTATTGGCGGGCATGGCATTGCTGTTGCTGGCCGAGGGCGCGTTCGCGCAGGTCAAGCGCAATCGGTTCCAGAACCTGGACACCGGCAAGACCGGCGGCGTGCGTGCCTTGGTCGAGGATGCCGATGGCCTGGTCTGGGTCGGTGGAGACGCCGGGCTGGTGCGGTTCGATGGACGCCAGATGGCCGCGATCGCACCCGAGCGGATCACCGGTCCGGTCAATGCCCTGGCATTGCAGGGACGCGTTCGCCTGTGGATCGGCGGCGAGCAGGGACTGCTGCGTTGGGACCTGGCCGCTGAGCGACTGGCCGAAGCGCCATGCAAGGGCATGGTCGATGGCATCGGCCAGGTGCAGGTCATCGGCGACGGCGTGCTGGGCCTGTCGCGATCGGGGCTGTATCGGATCGATGCCGACAGTCTGGCGTGCAACCCGGTGCGGATCGATGGCTTGCCCGAGGGCCAACCCGTCGAGCGGTTCTGGCAGGACGACAGGCAGTTGTGGCTGGCGGTGCGGGATCGCGGCCTGTGGCGCTGCGCGTTGCCCTGCACCGCGGCAAGTCAATGGGCGAGCGCGCTGGCGGAGGAGCGCATTCGCTGGATCTCGGCCGCGCCAGGACAGGGCCTGTACGTTGGCACCCATCGTCGCGGCCTGTTCCGGCTGGATGCCGACGGCGCCGTGGCCGATCACTGGTGGCGCGGAGACGATGCGCCTGCCGATCGTGCGTTCACCACCAATGGGGTGATGGCGCTGCAGATCATGCAGGACGGTCGCCTCTTCGCCGGCTTGTGGGCGGGTGGCCTGATGGAGGCCGCCGCGGATGGCGCGGTGGTCTCGCGCTCGCGACCGTTGCCGCATGAAACGACCAGTCTGGCCGGGGTCAACGTCAGGGCGCTGCTGCTGGCCCGCAACGGCACGCTGTGGATCGGGCACGAAGGCGGGTTGAGCATCCTGGACCCGCTGCGCAATCGATCGGCCTGGATCGGCCCGGCGGCGGAAGGCCAGCCGGGCGTCG
>JAVWUU010000136.1:0-5908 GCA_036666995.1 Thermomonas sp. | reverse complement strand
AAGCCGAAGGGCATCGACGACGTGCCGGTGATGGCGGTGACCCTGTGGAGCGATGATCCGTCCACCGATGCAAGCCGGTTGGCGGAAGTCGCGCACACCCTGGAAACCGAATTCAAGCGCGTACCGGGCACCCGCGACGTGTACACCATCGGCGCGCCCGATCGCACCGTGCTGGTCACACTGGACGCAGCGAAGCTGTCCGCCTACGGGCTCGCCCCGGGCGACCTGGTGCAGGCACTGCGCGCAGCCAACGTGGTCCACCAGGCCGGCGAACGCGTGGGTGCATCCGGTGCGATGCCGGTGACCGCCGGGCGCTTCCTCGCGTCTGCGGAAGAGGTTGCCTCGCTGGTGATCGGCAACAACGCCGGCAAGCCGCTGCTGCTGGCCGACGTCGCCAGCATCGAACCGCGCGGCGACTTGGCCACGCGCTACGCCTGGCATGGCGCGCCCGCGGGCCGCGATGGCCCCACAGCAGGCATTGCGCCGGCGGTCACGATCGCCATTGCCAAGAAGCCGGGCAGCAATGCATCGGACATTACGGCCGCGATCACCGAACGCCTCGACCAGCTCCAGGGCGAGCTGATTCCCGACGGCGTGCGCGCCACCGTCACCCGCGACTACGGCGCGACCGCCGCGGACAAGGCCAGCAAGCTGATCCAGAAGCTGGCGTTCGCCACTGCGTCGGTGGTGCTGCTGGTGCTGTTCGCGCTGGGCTGGCGCGAGGCCATCGTGGTCGGCAGTGCGGTGGTGCTGACCCTGGCGGTGACCCTGTTCGCCTCGCACGTGATGGGCTTCACCCTCAATCGCGTCTCCCTGTTCGCGCTGATCTTCTCGATCGGCATCCTGGTCGATGATGCGATCGTGGTGGTCGAGAACATCCATCGCCACCTCGCCATCCCCGGTGCCGACGGTCGCAAGCGCAGCCTGTTCGAAGTGATCCCGCCGGCGGTGGACGAAGTGGGCGGGCCGACCATCCTGGCCACGTTCACGGTGATCGCTGCGCTGATGCCGATGGCCTTCGTGTCCGGGCTGATGGGTCCGTACATGCGGCCGATCCCGATCAATGCCTCGGTGGGCATGTTGCTGTCGCTGTTGATCGCGCTCATCGTCACGCCGTGGCTGTCGCTGAAGTTGCTGCGTCGCCACGGCCACTCGGCCGAGACCGATGACTCGCACGAAGTGCAGCAGCAGGGCCGCCTGCACCGCCTGTTCCGGCGGGTGATGTCGCCGTTCCTGTTCGGCGAGCGCGCCGGCCGCAAGCGCGGGCTGTTGTTCGCGTCGATCGTCGGGCTGGTCGTGCTTTCCGCCTCGCTGGCGGTGGTGCAACTGGTGGTGTTGAAGATGCTGCCGTTCGACAACAAGTCGGAGGTGCAGGTCGTCGTTGACATGCCCGAGGGCAGCACGCTGGAGCAGACCAACGCGCTGCTGGGTGAGCTGGCCGCGCAGCTCGACACGGTCCCCGAAGTGCTCGACTACCAGGGCTATGCCGGCACCGCCGCGCCGATCAACTTCAATGGCCTGGTCCGCCAGTATTTCCTGCGCAGCGGCAGCAATGTCGGCGACCTGCAGGTCAACCTGGTCGACAAACACCATCGCGACCGCAAGAGCCACGACATCGCCCGCGCCATCCGCCCCGCGCTGGCGGCCATCGGCAAGCGCCATGGCGCGTCCGTGAAAGTGGTGGAAGTACCGCCGGGTCCGCCGGTGCTGGCGCCGCTGGTGGCCGAGGTCTATGGTCCGGACTACGCCGGCCAGCGGCGTATCGCGCGTGCGCTGGCGAGCGGTCCGTTCGCGAAGACCGATGGCATCGTCGACATCGACACCAGCGTCGAATCCGACGCGCCGCGCGAAACCCTGGTGCTGGATCGGGCACGCGCGGCGCGGCTGGGTGTGGCGCAGGCCACCGTCGCCGATGCGATCGCGATGGCGGTGTCCGGCAGCGATGCGACCTACGTGCAGGACGGCACCTCGAAGTATCCGCGCCCGGTGCGCGTGCGCCTGCCGGCGCAGGAGCAGGCGTCGCTCGAATCGCTCCTGGCGGTGAAAGTGCACGGCGGGCAGGGCCAGCTGGTATCGCTGTCGGAGCTGGTGCGCGTCGAACGCGGCACGTGGGACGGCGCGATCCACCACAAGGACGGCCTGCCGGTGACCTACGTGATGGCGGACGAAGCCGGCGACCTCGACAGCCCGCTGTACGGGATGTTCTCGATCGTCGGTCAGCTGCGCGACACCATGGTGGACGGCCAGTCGCTGGCGCAGACCTTCATCGCGCAACCGCCGGGCGGCAGCGGCTATGCGATCAAGTGGGATGGCGAGTGGCAGATCACCTATGAAACCTTCCGCGACATGGGTATCGCCTACGCCGCCGGCATGGTCCTGATCTACCTGCTGGTGGTCGCCCAGTTCCGCAGCTACCTGGTGCCTCTGGTGATCATGGCACCGATCCCGCTGACCGTGATCGGGGTGATGCCCGGCCATGCGCTGCTGGGCGCGCAGTTCACCGCGACCAGCATGATCGGCATGATCGCGCTGGCCGGGATCATCGTGCGCAACTCGATCCTGCTGGTGGACTTCATCAACCATGAGGTCGCGCGCGGTGTGCCGTTGGCGCAGGCAGTGATCGACGCCTGCGCGGTGCGCGCCAAGCCGATCGCGCTGACCGGCGCGGCGGCGATGCTGGGCGCGTTCTTCATCCTCGATGACCCGATCTTCAACGGCCTGGCCATTTCGTTGATCTTCGGCATCCTGGTCAGCACGGTGTTGACGCTGGTGGTGATCCCCTTGTTGTATTACGTGCTGCTGGTGCCGGAAGGCACCGCGCCCGCCACGCCTGGGTCGCTGGAGAAAGCATGATGAATCGCGTCATCCCCGCCTTGCTGGCGATCGCGCTCGGTGGCTGTGCGACGGCCCCCGTACCGCCCACGGCCAGCGCAGCGCCCGCCACGCAGGTCGCGCTGATGCAGCCACGACCGGGCCTGTACACCGCCGGGCAACCCGCCGCGACCGATTGGCCAGCGATCGCCGCACGCGGCGTCGGCACCGTGATCGACCTGCGCGCGCCGGGTGAACTCAAGGATCGCGACGAAGCCGGCGAGGTCCGCGCTGCCGGCATGCATTACATCGCGATCCCGGTTGCGGGTGCGGATGACATCAACGAGCCGAATGCACGGCGATTGCATGAGGCGCTGGCCGCTGCGGACGGACCTGTGCTCGTCCATTGCGCCAGCGGCAACCGCGTTGGCGGGCTGCTGGCGGTGATGCTGGGTCGGGTCGATGGCGTGCCGGCGGCGCAGGCGCTGGAAAGCGGCCGCAAGGCCGGGATGGCCAGCACCGAGGCGCGCGCGAAGCAGGTGCTTGAGGCGGGCGAGTGATGCCGGATCGCGGCGGGACGCCATAATGGCGGGATGACCAATACACGCATCCCCCTCCTGATCGATACCGACCCCGGCGTGGACGACGCGCTGGCCCTGTTGATGGCCTTCGACGATCCTCGCCACGAGGTGGTCGGGCTGACCATCGCTGCCGGCAATGTCGGCCTTGAATACACCGTCGCCAACGCACTGAAGCTGTGCGAGGTCTGCGGCGTCGACGTGCCGGTGTTCTCCGGCGCCGACGCCCCGCTGGTGCATCCCGCCCGCGATGCCGCCTACGTGCATGGCCGCGACGGCTTCGGCGACACCGGCTATGCGCCGGCATCGCGCCAGGCCGAGGCCGAACACGCGGCGCTGGCGATCCTGCGGCTGTCGCATGAACATGCCGGCAAGCTGCTGCTGGTCGCCCTCGGCCCGCTGACCAATGTCGCCCTGGCATTGAAGCTGGACCCGACCCTGCCGAGCCGGGTCGCGCGCTGCGTGATCATGGGCGGGTCGGTGACCGCGCACGGCAACATCACCCCGGCCGCCGAGTTCAACATCGCCTTCGACCCGGAAGCCGCGCACATCGTCTGCAGCGCTTTCCCGCATTTCGAACTGGCCGACTGGGAGGCGGTGCTCGCGCACGGCTTCCAGCATGACGATGCCGACCGTTGGCTGGCCGCGGATTCGCCGCGGGCGCAGTTCTATGCCGGGATCTCCGCGCATACCCGCGCCTGGTCGAAGGCCGGCCGCGGGGCACGCTGGCATGCCGCCGATGCACTGGCTATGGCCCTGGCCCTGCAGCCCGAGGGTGCCACCGAAATCCTTGAAAGGCCGCTGGGCGTGGAAATGGCCGGCGTGCACACCCGTGGTGCCACGGTGGTGGACTGGAACCGCCAGTCCGGCCAGCCGGACAACGCCGCGATCCTGATGCGCTACGACCAGGCCCGCTTCGAGGCCATGATCCAGGCCGCCCTCGCGGCCTCCTGATCCGTCCGGCAATTCTTGCCGGCATCGGCTTGCGTCGGTGCCGGATGCATCGCTATAATGCGCGGCTCAGTCCCGCTCCAATATCAGGTTTACGCCATGAAAGCCGGCATCCATCCCGAATACCGTGACGTCGTTTTCCAGGACGTGACCTCCGATTTCAAGATCCTCACCCGCTCGACGCTGGCCTCCAAGGACACCGTGAAGTGGGAAGACGGCAACGAATACCCGCTGATCAAGGTGGAAGTGTCGTCGTCGTCGCACCCGTTCTACACCGGCCAGAACAAGATCATCGACACCAGCGGCCGCGTCGACAAGTTCCGCAAGCGCTACGGCAAGTAAGTCTCTGCGCCATGCGTTGACGGACGGCCACCCTCGCGGTGGCCGTTTCGTTTTCGGCGTTGGGACGTACTTCCCGGGCAGCATCTGCGACTATCGTCCGAGTCCGGGCTCGGTTCGGCCTGTGCGATAATTCCGGTTCCCCATGCGCAGGCGCATGGCCTGCGGGCCGGCGCCACGCGGACCCCACTGGAGTTGCGTCGTGCCTGAACTTGAGCAGATCACCCTGACCGCGGGCGACAAATCCGTCGCCATGCCCGTGCTGCACCCGACCCTGGGCCAGCCCTGCATCGACATCGCCAAGCTGCCGAAGGAAACCGGCTGCTTCACCTACGATCCGGGCTTCGGTGCCACTGCCAGTTGCAAGTCGGCGATCACCTACATCGACGGCGATGCCGGCGTGCTGCTCTACCGCGGTTATCCGATCGAGCAACTGGCCGAAAAGTCGACGTTCACCGAGGTCGCCTACCTGCTGATGCACGGCGAGCTGCCGACCCAGGGCGAGCTCGGCAAGTTCGAGCACGAGGTCACGCATCACACGATGATGCACGAGGCCTTCCGCACCTTCCTGTACGGCTTCCGCCACGACGCCCACCCGATGGCGATGCTGACCGGCATGCTGGGCTCGCTGGCGAGCTTCTACCACAACGACCTCGACCTCGAGGACCCGGAGCAGCGCCGCCTGGCCGCGATCCGCCTGATCGCCAAGGTGCCGACCATCGCCGCTGCCTGCCATCGCTATTCGATCGGCTGGCCGATCCGCTATCCGCGCAACAACCTCGACTACACCACGCGCTTCCTGCACATGATGATGGAAGTGCCCAGCGAGCCGCTGGAGCTCAATCCGGTCGCCGCCAAGGCGATGGACCTGCTTTTCATCCTGCACGCCGACCACGAGCAGAACGCGTCGACCTCGACCGTGCGCCTGGTCGGTTCCACCGGCGCGAATCCTTACGTGAGTGTGGCTGCCGGCGTGGCCGCGCTGTGGGGCCCGGCGCATGGTGGCGCCAACGAGGCAGTGCTGAAGATGCTGGCGGAGATCGGCCGCCCGGAGAACGTGAAGTCGGCAGTCGACAAGGCCAAGGACAAGGAGTCCGGCTTCCGCCTGATGGGCTTCGGACACCGCGTCTACAAGAACTACGATCCGCGCGCGGCACTGGTCCGCAAGATGACCCACGAAGTGCTGGGTGCGCTCAATGTCGACGACCCGTTGCTGGAAGTGGCGGTGC
>JAVWUU010000135.1:0-5976 GCA_036666995.1 Thermomonas sp. | reverse complement strand
GGCGACCATCACCGCGGCCGGTGAGATAGAGGCCGGCATAACGGTCAAGGTCAGCTTCCGCGATCGCGAAGGTGGGGGTGCCTTGGCCGGTGGCGCATACCAGCGGCAGCTCGATCAGGTGATGCGGGCGGATCAGCGACGCACGGATCGGGTCGTACTCACCCTCGTGGCTGGTGCCGAAGCGCCCGAGGTTGAGCGCATGGCAGGCGAGATCGCGCGGAAACAGGAAACCGGTCAGGTCCTCCTTCACCACCAGGTCGCCCTGCGCGGGCAGCGGCAGGCGATAGCGGAGGGCGATGCCGTCGTCGTAGGCACGCACGATCACGCCGAGTTGGCGGCCTTTTGCATCGGCGAAGGTGACGTCGAGTTGTCGGTAGTGGTCGCGCACCCGCCGCGTCTTGCCGGCGACGAGCTCGTACTGCGTGTCGACGACGCTGCGCCGTTCGTCGATGACGCGCAGGCCGCGATCGATGCGGTCATCGTCCGATAATTGCACGCCAAGCGGCGAGGGCAGCAGCACCGGCATGCCGTTCCACGCCACCGCATAGCGCGCCTGGCCCTGCGCATCCAGCGACAGTTCGATTGTCGCCTTGCCATTCGGCGATTCGAGCCGCATCGGTGCGTCCTGCGCGAACGCGGGCGACCACAGCAACCACGCGAGCGGCAACACGAAGCGACGCATCTTCAGGCTCCCCGACTGGTGCGAGCGAGCCTAGCGATGTATTCGTCCCGCGTCTGGAATAGCTCCAGTCGGATGCGACATACCTGCCGCTGCCAAAGACCTAGGGCTTCGCAGCCTTGGGCGCGCTGCCGAAATCGCCCTGCGCATCGGCGGCGAGATAGGCGAACACCGTGTACGCCGCCACGTTCTGCGCCAGCGCCTTGGGGTCGATCTTGTCGAGCGTGTCGTCCGGGGTGTGGTGCAGGTCGAAGTAGTCGGTGCCGTCCTGCGACAGGCCGGCGCAGGCCATGCCGATCGCGTTGAACGGCGAAAGGTCGGGGCCGCAGCCTTCGCCGTCTTCGCGGTGCTCGATGCCGAGCGGGGCCAGTGCCTGCGCGATGCGTGCAACGGCATCCTTTGCGTAGTCCGGCGTCTTCGCGGCGAAGGCATAGATGCGACCCGCACCGAAGTCGCTCTCGGCGCCGAGCTGGTGCTTGCGGATATCGGCTGCGTATTTCTGCGCGTAGGCGCGACCGCCATGCAGGCCCTGTTCCTCGTTGGCGAACGCGATGACGCGGATCGTGCGCGCCGGGCGTTGCGTCTTCGGCAACGCGCCGATCAGATGTCCCGCTGCCATGGTGATCGCCACGCCCGCTCCGTCGTCGATCGCACCGGTGCCCAGGTCCCACGAATCGAGATGTCCGCCGATCACCACCACCTCATCCGGCTTGCTGCGACCGGTGATCTCGCCGATCACGTTCTGCGAGGTGTATTCGCCATCCCAGCCGCAGTCCAGGCTGAGTGCGATGCGGGTGCTGCCCAGCGCGGTGAGCCGTGCCAGCTGGTCGGCATCCGGCAGCGACAGCGCGGCGGAGGGGATCGGCTTCAGGCCGTCCTCGAACCGGGTCATGCCGGTGTGCGGATTTCGATGCGAATCGGTGCCCGCCGAGCGCATCACGTAGCCGATCGCGCCAGCCTTGATCGCCGCCGACGGGCCTGCGCTGCGCACGCGTCCACCCGGGCCGTAGCCGCGACCATCGCGCGCACGCTCCATGCGGTAATCGACGAACGCGATCTTGCCGGCCAGCGAACCAGGTGCGGCCTTCTGCAGCTCTTCCAGCGTGGCGAAGCGCACGACTTCGCCCTCGACCGTGCCGCCCGGACTGCCGCCGAGTGCGGTGACATGCAGCGGCTGCATGCTGTTGCCCAGCACGCGCGCCGATTCGCTGCGACGCTGCCACTTCGGGAACGTCACCGGTTCCGTCCACACCTTGTCGTAGCCCAGCGCCTTGAACTTCGCCTTCGCCCATTCCACCGCGCGCGCATCGGCCTCGCTGCCGGCAAGGCGCGGGCCGACCTCGGTGGTCAGCGATTCCACCACCTTCCAGCCGGTGTCGTCGGCGAGTGCGGCATCGCGCAACGTGGCGGCCTGCGCCATCGCGCCATCGCCGATGCGCGTGGGTTGCTGCGCGAGTGCGGGCAGGGCGAACAACAGGGTGAAGGCGGAGGCGAGCAAGGTGCGGCGCATCGGGCGGGTTCCGGAAACGACGAAGCCGCGAGTGTAAGGCTCGCGGCTTCGCTGAAGATGTGCTGGAAGTCGCGCGGTCAGCGTTTCAGCGAGTCGCGGATCTCGCGCAGCAGGAGCACGTCTTCCGGGGTCGCGGCCGGGGCTTCCTCCGGCTTCCTGTGCACGCGGTTGATCGCCTTGACCACCAGGAAGATGGCGAACGCGACGATCACGAACTGCACCAGTGCGTTGATGAATTCGCCGTAGGCCAGTACAACGGCAGGCACTTCCTTGCCGGCGGCGTCCACGGTCGCTTCCTTCAACACGATCGCCATCTTCGCGAAATCCACTCCGCCGATGAGCAGGCCCAGCGGCGGCATGATCACCTTGTCGACCAATGCGGTGACGATCTTGCCGAATGCGGCGCCGATCACCACGCCGACGGCGAGGTCGATCACGTTGCCGCGCATCGCGAATTCCTTGAACTCGGTGATCATGCCCATCGCTGGCTTCCTCGGGTTGGTGGTGTTGCGCCAGCCTACACCGCTGCCTGCACGATGTGACCCTGCAGCCGCGCGATCTCGCCCAGCCGTGCATCGAAGGCATCGCCAGGCTGCAGCGCAGCCACGCCAGCGGGCGTGCCCATGAACACCAGGTCCCCGGCGCGCAGCGCGTAGAGCTTCGACAATTCGTGCAGGATGTCCGCCACGTCCCAGATCAACTGGTCCAGGCCAGACTGCTGGCGACGCTCGCCATTGACGTCGAGCGACAGCGCCAGCGTTTCGATGTCGCCGGCATCGGACGCAGGCAGCAAGGCACTCACCGGGGCGGAATGATCGAAGCCCTTGCCGGTATCCCAGGGCAGGCCTTTCGCCTTCGCCGCGGATTGCAGGTCGCGACGGGTCAGGTCCAGGCCGACGCCATAGGCGAACACCAGCGAAGCCGCGTCATCGACCGGCAATTCGCCCGCAGGCGCATCGGCGCCCAGCGCCACGACCAGCTCGACTTCGTGGTGCAGGTCGGACGTGCCGGGCGGATACGGCACCACGCCATCGATGACGATCGCATTGGCGGGTTTCATGAAGAACACCGGATTGCCGCGTTCGGCCTTCGACGCGGGCGCGGTGGCACCCATCTCGCGCGCATGGTCGGCGAAGTTGCGGCCGACGCAGTAGATGCGTCGTACCGGGAACGTGCCGATGGAATTGCCTGCGCGGTCGCGAACCGGGATGCGCGGCGTGGCCGCGGCAGCGATCACATCGCCGGAAGCCGCGCTATCCATTCAGTGGGCGAGCGGCAGTTGCGCCTTGCCGACGACCCGATAGTCGCCGTCGATGCTGTTCGCGCGCACGGCCATGGGCGAGCGGCGCTGCTTCATGAGCCGATACAGCATGCCGACGGCCAGCATCGCGATGCCCACGAACACGCTGACGAACAACAATGCGAGCAGCAGCGCGACGCCGACCAGACCCAGCGCGATGCGCAGGAACGGATGGCGCGGCCGACGTGGCGCGCCGAAGGTGGCGAAACGCACGCGATTGAAACGGGTGAAGAACGGGTTGCGGAAGATCGACATCGTGGTTCGGGTCCCTGCGGCGCCGGGGCGCCATGACACAATGCGGGCAGTATCCGGAGATCGGCCGACCGAGTTGTGAGCAGTTCGTTAAACCAGGGTGCCGAGGATGGCGATGCGGTTCACGATGCCGGCAAACCCTTGCTGTTACTGCATGCAGTGCTGGCGGACAGCCTGCACGAGGTCGAAGCGCTGATCGACGGCGGTGCGGAATCGCTGTTGCTGTATCGCGATCCCGCTGGCGACGTGCGCGCCTGGCTGAACATCTGCCCGCATGCGGGGCGTCGGCTCGACTGGGCACCGGGAAAATTCCTGCGCGCTAAAGACGGCTCGCTGGTCTGCGCGGCGCATGGCGCGAGTTTCGACCTGGCCAACGGCGAATGCATCGCGGGTCCCTGCCGTGGCGAGCGCTTGCGCGACATCGCCGTGCACTGCACCGGTGATGAAGTTCGGTTGGGTGCGGCGCCTGCCGCGTAAGCCTGCTCAGTACAGCAGGTTGATCGCCGCCACGATCACGACCAGATACGCGAGCGACAGCGGCCCACCGACGCGCCACAGGTCGCGGCCGGTGTAGTTGGCCGGACCGGTCACCATCGACATCACCGGGTTGGATGCGGTCATCAGGTTGTTGGAAGCCGACAGCGCAACGATCAGCGCGAATGCAGTCGGGTTGCCGCCGGCCGCAAGCGCGACGTTGATCGCGATCGGCACCATGATGATGGTCGCGCCGACATGGCTGATGGCCAGCGAGAACAATGTCGTCAGCAGGCCGATCAGCAATTGCAGCAGCCATAGCGGGAAGCCTTCCGGCAATTGCTGCAAGGTGTGCCCGGCCAGCCATGCGGCGGCGCCGCTGGAATCCATCGCCCAGCCCAGCGGAATCAGGCAGGCCATCAGGAACACGGTCTTCCAGCTGATCGCGGCGTAGGCCTCGTCGACGTGGATCACGCCTGCGACCAGCATGCCGGCGACGCCGGTCATCAGCGCGATCGGCACCGGGATCTTCGAGGACAGCGCCAGCAGCATCGAGACCGCGAAGATCGTCATCGCGATCTTGAACTTGTGCGGGCGCTGCTCGTCCTTCGGGTAGTCGGTGACCACCACGAAATCCTTGCCCTTCGCCGCCTGCGCCAGGTCGGTCCAGATGCTGTGCAGGACCAGCATGTCGCCGGCGCGGATCGGGATGTTGCGCACGTCCTCGCGCAGCACCTGCTTGTCGCGGTTGATCGCCAGCAGGCTCAGGCCGTACTGCTTGCGCAGGCGCAGTTGCGCCTGGGTCTTGCCGATGAAGCCCGATGTCGGCGGCACCACCGCTTCGGAGATGCCGGCGCGACTGGGATTGAACAGGTCGCCGAATGCACGCAACCGCGACGACATCCGCAGGAAGTTGTTCTGCGCGAAGTCGGTGAGCGTTTCCTTCCCGCCCATCGCGCCGAGCACGCTGCCGACCCAGATGCGCGCATCGGCCGGTGGCGAAAGCCGGGACTCGTTGCCGGTCTGCAGGGCGAGGAACAACGGCGCGCCATGCAGCGCTTCCGCATCGCCCAGGCTCATGCCGACCAGCGGGCTGTCCACGGTGACGGTGAGCTCGTGGACGTCGCCGTCGATGCCGTAGGCGCGCGCGAAGTAACTCTGCGTGCGCGCCGGGGTGACCGCGTCGCCGCCGTCCTCGCGCAGCAGCTTGCTGCCGAAGAAGTGGAAATAGGCCAGCGATGCCGCCACCAGGGCCAGGCCGATCGGCATCGGCGCGAACATGTTGAGCGGTTCCAGCGTGGCCGCGCCGGAGGGCAGGTTGGCGTTGGCCGCGACCAGCAGGTCGTTGAGCAGGATCAGTGGCGAGTTGCCGACCATGGTCAGCGCGCCACCCATCACGATCGCCGCCGCCAGCGGCAGCAGCATCCGCGACAGGGTCAGGCCGGTGCGCGAGGACAGCCGCGAGGCCACCGGCAGGAACAGCGACATCACCGACGGGTTCTGCATGATCGAACTGGTGATGCCGGCGGCCGCCGTGGTGTAGAGCAGCAGCCGCGACTCGACGCCATGCGCGCGCCGCAGCAGCCAGCTGGCCAGGCGGTTCAACGCGCCGGTGCGGTCAAGCCCGGCGCCGAGGATGGTGGTGGCGATGATGCTCATCACCGCGCTGCCGGAGAAGCCGCCGAACAGGTCTTCGCGCGGGACCAGCCCGGTCAGGCCCAGGATCACCAATACGACCAGCGCGACCACGTCCGCGCGCAC
>JAVWUU010000134.1:0-6022 GCA_036666995.1 Thermomonas sp. | reverse complement strand
ACCCACTCCGTTGAAAACATCAAGGCTGACAGCAACCGCCTGCGCGGCTCCTTGCTGGAAAGCCTGGCCGACCCGGTCACCGGCGCGTTGCGCGAAGACGACCAGACCCTGATCAAGTACCACGGCAGCTACCAGCAGGACGACCGCGACATCCGCGAAGCACGTCGTCTTGCAAAACTGGAGCCTGCCTTCAGTTTCATGATCCGCACGCGCACGCCGGGCGGCGTGGTGACGCCGGCGCAATGGCTGCAACTGGATGCCATCGCCAGCACGTACGCGGAGCGCGGCCTGCGCATCACCACCCGCCAGGCCTTCCAGTTCCACGGCGTGATCAAGCGCGAACTGAAAGCGACGATGCAGGCGATCAACACCTCGCTGATCGATACCCTCGCTGCCTGCGGCGACGTCAACCGCAATGTCGCGGTGGCCGCCAACCCGCTGCATCCCGGCGTGCAGGCACAGGTGTTGGCGCAGGCGGTGGCGGTGTCGAAGCACCTGCTGCCGAATACCCGCGCCTATTACGAACTGTGGCTCGACGAGGAACGCGTCGGCGGCAGCGGCGAGGAAGTCGAGCCGATCTACGGCGAGACCTACCTGCCGCGCAAGTTCAAGATCGGCTTCGCGATCCCGCCATTGAACGACGTCGACGTGTTCGCGCAGGACCTGGGCTTCATCGCCATCCTCGACGATGCCGGCGAGCTGCTCGGCTACAACGTCAGCGTCGGCGGCGGCATGGGTGCGACCCACGGCGATCCGGAAACGTATCCGCGGCTCGGTGAGGTGATCGGTTTCGCCACGCCCGACCAGGTCATCGCGGTCGCCGAGTCCGTGGTCACCGCGCAACGCGACTTCGGCAACCGCGCCGTGCGCAAGCGCGCGCGCCTGAAATACACGATCGACGATCGCGGACTGGCCTTCTTCAAGGACGAAGTGGAACGGCGCGCCGGCTTTCCCCTGGGGCCGGCGCGTGCGTTCCGTTTCGACCACAACGGCGACCGCTTCGGCTGGGTCGATGGCGACGACGGCGCGCAACACGTCACCCTGCGCATCCCGTCGGGGCGCATTGTCGATGGCGCACTGGATGGCCGTGGCCCTGCGGTGCTGCACCTCACCGGCCTGCGCGAGATCGCGCGGCTGTTGCAGGCGGAAAGCGATAGCGCCGAATTCCGGTTGACCTCGAACCAGAACCTGGTGATCGCCAATATCCCGACGATCTTGCAGGCGCGCGTCGATGCGCTGCTCCGCGAATACATGCTGGATGGTTGGCGTGAAGCATCGCCGCTGCGCCTCAACGCACTCGCCTGCGTGGCCTTGCCGACCTGCGGCCTGGCGATGGCGGAAGCCGAGCGCTACCTGCCCGCCTTCGTCACCGAAGTCGACGCACTGCTCGCGCGCCATGGCATCGCCGACGCGCCGATCCACCTGCGCCTGAGCGGTTGCCCGAACGGCTGCTCACGGCCCTACCTCGGCGAGATCGCCCTGGTCGGCAAGGCACCCGGCCGCTACAACCTGATGCTCGGCGCCGACCATCGCGGCGAGCGGCTCAACACGCTGTATCGCGAAAACATCGACGAGGTGCAGATCCTGGCCGCGCTCGATCCGCTGTTCGCCGGCTATGCCACGCAACGCACGCAAGACGAACGTTTCGGCGACTGGTTGCTGCGCAACGGCACCATCGCCAGTCCCGCACCACACCAACACCGCAGCATCCCCATCGAGGTCGCCGCATGAGTCCGCCGGATCCCATCACCGCCGCCGAATCGCCGCACGCGCTGTCCGCGCTGAATCGCTGGCTGGCGCGTTTGTCCGCGCAGGAGCGCGTCGCCTGGGCGATGGACAGCCTGGCCGCGCCGCACGCGCTGTCGACCAGCTTCGGCACGCAGTCCGCGGTGTCGTTGCATTTGCTCACCCAGGCGAAGCCGGACATCCCGGTGATCCTGGTCGATACGGGTTACCTCTTCCCGGAAACCTACCGCTACGCCGACCAGCTGGTCGACCAGCTCGGACTGAACCTCAAGGTGTATCGCCCGCAGATCGGCATCGCCTGGATGGAAGCGCGCTTCGGCAAGTTGTGGGAAGACGGCAACGACGGCCTGCGCGAGTACAACAAGCTGCGCAAGGTCGAGCCGATGCAGCGCGCGCTCAACGAACTTGGCGTGCGCACCTGGTTCGCCGGCCTGCGCCGCGACCAGGCCCGCACGCGCGAACACATCGAGTTCCTGGAACTGCGCGACGGCCGCTGGAAGCTGCACCCGATCGCCGACTGGAACGACATCGACATTGGCGCCTACATGCTCCAGCACGACCTGCCGGAACACCCGCTTGCGCGCCAAGGCTATGTGTCGATCGGCGACGTGCACACCACCCAGCCGCTCAAGCCCGGCATGGACATCGGGCAGACGCGCTTCTTCGGCCTGCGCCGCGAATGCGGCCTGCACTTCGACGAGCCGACCAGTTCGGCGGCGTAATAACGAAGCAAAACAAAGGGGACGGAGGGAATCAAGGAGCGCCTTAATTCCCTCCGTCCCCTTTGTTTGGTCAGGTGTAGGCGACAGGCGTCGGCACGCTCCAGCGCGGTGCCTGCGGCCACTCGGCATCCTGGTTACCTTCCAGCACTCGGCGCAGGTCGCGCGGGTCGAGCTGCGGCGCGAGGCCGTGCAACAGGGCGAGCGCGTATTCGCGCAGCACGCGACCGCGTGGCACCACCGCCCAGGTGATGCATTCCGGCAACTCGGCCGGCGCTTCGATGACGCGCAGGTCGTCGTCCTCGCGGGTGTGCACGGCCATCTCGGCCAACAAGCCCGCGCCCAGGCCGGCGCGCACGTAGGTCTTGATCAGGTTGGCGTCGCGCGCGGTCATCGCGATCTGTGGTTCCACCCCGGCGGCGGCGAATGCACGCTGCAGCGAGGACTCCGGCAACTTCGAGGATTCGTAGCTGATCAGCGGATGGCGAGACAGCTCGGCCAGGCTCGGCGGACCGGGTAACGCCGCCAGCGGATGCGAGGCCGGCACCAACAACACGCGACGCCAGCGGTAGAGCGGCACCGCCACGCCACTGCTGGCCGGTTGCGCGCCAGCGCTGCTGATCAGGGCGAAATCCGCTTCGTCCAATTTATCGAGGACCTCGGCGTCGCCGGACGCGAACAGGTCCACGCTGACCTGCGGATAGCGACGCTTGAGGTCGGCGATCACGTTCGGCAGCACGTAACGCGCCTGCGTGTGGGTCGTCGCCAGCAGCAAACGACCGCGATGCTCGCCGCGTTCGTTCGCCGCATAGCTGCGGATGTTGGCGGCCTCGGCCAGGATCCGGCGCGCATGCTCGATCACCTTGATGCCGGCCGGGGCCACGCCTTCCAGGCTGCGGCCCTTGCGCAGGAACAGCTGGAAACCAAGCTCGTCCTCCAGCTGCTTGAGCTGCTTGGACAGGCCGGGCTGGGTGGCGTGCACGCGCTCGGCCGCCTGGGTGATGTTGAACCCGGAATCGGCGATCGCGACGAGGTAGCGGAGCTGGGTCAGGGTCATGGTCGCTTACCGATATATCGCTTTATCAGGATGCAGCGATGGAGTATAGCGATGATCGAAAGCATTTCCAGCGCTTCGTTATGCCTCTGGAGCATAAGCGAAAACCCGGCGGCCATTTCACCCGGCGGTCGGCGACGCCTAGCGTGTCGGCATGCCATCGCCCGCCTCTGCCGCCCCCATCGCTTCACGTCCGACGCCCGTTGCGGTTGCCGATCCGCCGCCGGCCGGCTTGGTGCGCCTGGTCGGTGCCGGCCCCGGTGACCCGGGCCTGCTCACCCTGCATGCGGCACGCGCACTGGCCGAGGCCGATGTCGTCCTGCACGACCGCCTGGTCAGCGACGAAGTGCTCGCGTTGGCCCGGCCCGGCGCGGAACTCATCGAAGTCGGCAAACGCGTCGGCGGTGATCACCATGCGACCCAGGCACGCATCCACGACCTGCTGGTCGCGCACGCACGCACCGGCAAGCGCGTGGTGCGTCTGAAAGGCGGCGATCCGTTCGTGTTCGGTCGCGGCGGCGAGGAACTCGAAGTCCTGCGCGCGCACGGCATTCCCTTCGAAGTCGTGCCCGGCATCACTGCTGCCGTCGCCTGCGCAGCCTATGCCGGCATCCCGCTGACCCATCGCGAGCATGCGCAGTCGCTGCACCTGCTGACTGCGCACGCGCAGGATGGCGATGCCGACCACGACTGGGCCGCGTTGGCGCAGCCGCAGCAGACCCTGGCCTTCTACATGGGCGTGTCCGGGCTGGCGCGGCTGCGCGACACCCTGGTCGCGCATGGTCGCGCGGCCTCGACACCATTCGCATTGGTGGAAAACGGTTCGCGTCTCGAACAGCGCGTCATCGCCGGCACGCTCGGCGAACTCCCGGAACTTGCGCAACGGCATGCCGTGCAGGCGCCAGCCTTGCTGGTGATCGGCGAGGTCGCCGCGTTCGCCACGCGCCTGCACTGGTTCGGTCGCACGCCCTTAACGAACACGGACGCAGGCTGCGCGATCATCCGCCAGCTCGCCCACGCCGCCTGATTTCCACTTCTTCCCGGACCCCGTCATGGCCCTCTACGACAGCATCCTCGACACCATCGGCAACACGCCCATCGTCAAGCTCCAGCGCATCGCGCCGAAGCACTTGACCCTCTACGCGAAGGTCGAATCCTTCAATCCCGGCGGTTCGGTCAAGGATCGGCTTGCACTCGCCATCGTCCTCGATGCCGAGCAGAAGGGCCTGCTCAAGCCCGGCGACACGATCATCGAAGCGACCTCAGGCAATACCGGCGTGGCGCTGGCGATGGTGGCCGCGGCGCGCGGCTACAAGTTCGTGGCGACGATGGTCGAAACCTTCTCGATCGAGCGTCGCAAGCTGATGCGCGCGTATGGCGCCAAGGTGATCCTGACCCCGGCCGCCGAACGCGGCAGCGGCATGGTGCGGCGGGCGAAGGAACTCGCCGACCAGCACGGCTGGTTCCTGGCCAGCCAGTTCGCCAACCCGGCCAATCCCGCCTATCACCGGCAGACCACCGCGCCGGAAATCCTGCGCGACTTCGCCGGCAAGCGGCTCGACTATTTCGTCACCGGCTGGGGCACCGGCGGCACCCTCACCGGCGTCGGCGAAGTGCTCAAGGTCGCGCGTCCGGACACGAAGATCATCGCCACCGAACCGGCGGGCGCGTCGCTGCTCAAGGGCGACGAGTGGAAGCCGCACAAGATCCAGGGCTGGACCCCGGACTTCGTGCCCGAGGTGCTCAATCGCGAGGTCTACGACGACCTGCTGCAGGTCAGCGACGACGACGCCATCGCCACCGCGCGCCGGCTGGCGGCGGAAGAAGGCATCTTCGTGGGCATCTCGGCGGGCGGCACCCTCGCCACCGCATTGAAGGTCGCGGAGACGGCGCCAGAAGGCTCGGTGTTGCTGGCGATGCTGCCGGACACCGGCGAGCGCTATTTCTCGACGCCGCTGTTCGCCGACGTCAACGAAGGTTCGGACGACGAGTGGCTGGCGGGGTTGTTGCCGTGAGTTGAACTCCCTCCCCTTCTCTGAAGGGGAGCTCGAAGTCGCGGCGAGCGACTGAGTGGGTGGGGTTGGCTCTTTGTCGGTCAATCCGGAAGAGCACCCCCTCCCAACCTCCCCCTGCCTTCGCAGGGGGAGGAGAAAAACTCACGCCCGCCCGTACACATCCTCGTAGCGGACGATGTCGTCTTCGCCGAGATAGTCGCCGGACTGCACTTCGATCAGTTCCAGCATCTCGACACCGGGATTCTCGAGGCGATGCTTCGCCCCGATTGGGATATAGGTGCTCTGGTTCGCGTAGAGCTCAAAGACGTCGTTGTCGCGGGTGACGCGCGCGACGCCGCTGACGACGATCCAGTGCTCGGCGCGTTGCGTGTGCGACTGCAACGACAGGCGCGCACCGGGCTTGACCTTGATCCGCTTGACCTGGAAACGCGCGCCCGCGTCCACCGAGTCGTAGCTGCCCCAGGGCCGATGCACTTCGCGATGCAGCG
>JAVWUU010000133.1:0-6042 GCA_036666995.1 Thermomonas sp. | reverse complement strand
TGAAGATCACCCAGGACGTGCGCGACTACGCCGCTGAACATGGCGTCGATGAAGCCGCGGCGCTGGAAGCGGGCATGGCGGAGAAATCCGCCGAGTTCCGCGAGCAGGGCGCCGAGGTCTATCGCGACGCCTGATCGCGGCTTTGCCGAATCCGTCGGGACGCCGACGCCGACGCATGGCCCGTGCGCCGGTGTCGGCTAGCGGCTAGAGTCGGGCGGATCGCCATGGCCAACCGTCCCTCCCACCTTCCCGAGTCGCCGAGCGGCCGCCTGCGCGTCGGCGGCTGCGTCGTCGACATCGAACGTCGTGAAGTCGACCGCGGTGATGGCGGCGTGCCGCAGCGGATCACCTTGAAGGCGATGCAGGTCCTGCAGGTGCTGGCGGCACAGCCGGGCAGGGTGGTCGCGCGCGAGGCGCTGCTGGAATCGGTATGGGCCGGCACGATGCCCACCGACGACGTGGTGACGCAGGCGATTACTGCCTTGCGCAAGGCGCTGGGCGACGACCGCGATGCGCCCGCGTACCTCGAGACGATCCCGAAATCCGGCTATCGCCTGCTGGCCGAGGTCGAGTGGTTGCCGGATGCGGCCGTCGCATTGCCGGCAGCAACTCGCATCGATGCAGGCGCGCGTCGCGATTGGCGTTGGATAGGCGGCATCGGATTGGTCGTGGTGATCGTCGCGGCGCTGGCGTGGTGGCTGGTGGCGTCGAAGCGGGCGGATGACCAGGCAATCGCATCGACGCCGGTCACTGCAACACCGGCCACGCCCCCGGGCGAATTGCCCTACACCTTGCTGACCTCGCGCCCCGGCCCGGAGACGCAGCCGGCGCTGTCGCCCGACGGTGCGATGCTCGCGTACGCGATGCCGCCGGGTGGTCCGGACGATGCGCCTGCGCTGTTCGTGCAGGCGACGCAGGCGACGCCGCCTCGCCAGCTGACCACGCCACCGCATGAGCATTCCGACCACCTGCCGCGCTGGTCGCCGGATGGTCGGCAGCTGCTGTTCGCGCGCATCGACGACAAGGCCGGCTGCGAATTGCTGCTGGTGCCGGCGAGCGGTGGAGCGACCCGCGCCATCGGCCGCTGCGATCGCATCACCGGCCGCTTCGACTGGCTGCCCGACGGCAGCGGTGTCATTGCCGGCCTCAAGGCGGACAAGGACGATGCCGCCGCACCGCTGGCGATCCTGCGGCTCGATAGCGGCCAGTGGCAGCCGATGGAATACGCATTCGCAAACGGCGACGTCGACCTCGATCCGCGTTTCTCGCCCGATGGAACGCAGTTGGCGTTCCGTCGTGGCATCAGCCACTCGGACCTGTGGTTGATGCCGGCCAGCGGCGGCACACCGCGCCGGCTCACCACGCTGAAGGGCAACATCAACGGCTGGGCGTGGATGCCCGATGGCCGCGCGCTGCTGCTTGCCGTGCCCGGCAGTCCGGCGCAGCTGCATCGGCATGACCTGGCCAGCGGCACGACCCGTGCGCTGGGAGGTTTCGAGGGCAGCGGCCTGGACATTGCCGCGCGTGGCGGAGTGATGGCATTCGCCATCGACGACGAGCGCGTCGCGATGTTCCGCTACCCGCTGCCGCTGCGCACGGGAGCCGTACCGGAACCGCTGTTCCCGTCGACCGGCAACGACCTGCTGCCGTCGCCATCGCCGGACGGGCGCTGGCTGGCCTTCCATTCGGATCGCAATCGCGATGCGCGGCTGTGGCTGGGCGAACCCGGCCAACCCGACCATCTGCGGATGATCGAAGGGCTGGTTCCGGTCTCGCGGCACCCGCCGCAGTGGTCGGAGGATGGCAAGCGCCTGCTGGTGATCGGTGAAAGCCCCGGCAACCACGGGCCGCGCCTGTACGAGGTCGATGCGGCGAGCGGCCGCGTGCGCGCCTTGCCGCTCGACGGCCTGCCGTACGCTGCGCAGTACCTGCCCGGGCAGCGATTGCTGGTCATCGTGGATCGCGGTGCAGGTCGGTTGAGCCTGCGCATCCTGGATGCATCGGCGGCCGCTTGGCGGGTGCTGGCGAGCCTGGACGACGTCGGCGAGGCGCGCTTCGATGCGGCCAGCGGGCAGATCCATTTCGTCCGCGCCAGCGTGCCCGGACTGTGGCGGGTGGGCACCGACCTGCAGGCACCCATGCAGGTCGATGCCGCGCTGCCCGCGAATTACTGGTTGCGCCGCTGGGCGTTGCTCGATGGCCGCCCGTTCGCGCTGCGCACCGCCGCACCCGTCTGCATGTCGCGTTGGCATTGGCTGGGCACGCCTGCGGCGGAAGCGGATGCCGGTTGCCTGGACATGCAACGGCGGGGTGCGCCAACCCTGGCACCGACGGTGTCGCGCGATGGTCACTGGCTGTACGTGAGCATGGTGGTGGAGCAGCAGAGCAGCGATATCGGGCTTCTGCGGCTCGTCGATTTGCTGCGGGAGACGACAAGGTAAGTCATTGAGTCAAAAGGGTTCGTGGAAATTTCGGGGGATTTTCGCCGGGATTTCCTGACCCGCATGGGCGCATGCCCGCTGATGGCGGCCGACATCCCGAGTGGAGCCGGCCATGCATCCCGTATCCCTGTTCGTCCCCCGCGCCCGCGACCGCGCGCCCCCGACCTGCCATGCCTTGCCGGGCGCTGCCGACCCGCCGCCGTTCGACCTGGTGCTCGCCTCGGGCGATGGCCTGCTGGATGCCGGCCGCCATGCCGCGGTGGTGTGGTGCGTGTTGCGCGGACGCGCCCTGGTGCAATCGCGCGAGGGCAGCTTCGAGCTGGGCCCGCGCGACTGGATCGCGCTGGATCGGGACTCCGCGCCCACTGCCTGGCTGGGCGCGCGCAGCATCGTGTTCGGGGTCGGCGTCGATCCGGCGACGCAGCGTGCCTTGCAGGCCGCGGCCGATCGGCCCGTGCTGTTTCCCGGGCGCGGTCGGATGCCGCCGGGCGCGCGTGCCGTGGCCCTGCAGCTCTGGCGCGCGCGCAACGCCTCGCAGGCCGGCTTCGAGCACGCGCAAGCCGGCGTGCAGCGCTTGCTGGCGTGGCTGCAAGCGGAACTGGTCGCCGGTGCCGCTCGCTGCCCCGGTCATTCGGAACGTCGCAAGCGCCAGGTGCTGGTGCGCATGCAACGCGCGCGGCTGTACCTGGAGGGCCATGCCGGCGGCGGGCTGCGGGTCGCCGAGCTGGCGCAGCGCTGCAACTTCTCGCCGTGGTACTTCACCAAGATCTTCCATGCGCTGTATGGCGCGGGGCCGCAACAGTTCGCCGCGCAACTGCGCCTGGCGCATGCCTGCCGGCTGCTGTCGGCAACCCGCCTGCCGGTGACCGAGATCTCCGCGGCCTGCGGCTTCGACAATCCCTGCAGCTTCTCGCGCGCGTTCCGTGCGCGCTACGGCATGACCGCGTCCGAGCACCGGCTGCGGCATCCGCATGCGTCCACGCTTTGCCGCGACGCTACGCCGTGGAACCCCGCGCTGCAGATGCCATGGCAGCAGATGCGGGGTGCGCGATGAGCCAGTCGCGCTATTCCGCCGCATGCAAGGTCGATGCGGTGCGTCGCGTGGTCGAGGACGGCCGCAGCGTGGGCGATGTCGCCCGCGAACTCGGTGTCAGCCAGGGCTCGCTGTTCTTCTGGGTGCGTCGCTACCGGCAGTTCGCACGTGCCGTGCGCGAAGGCAGCCGCGTGTTGCGCGGGCAAGCCATGCCCGTGCGCGTTGCGCGCGAGCGCGAACTGCTGCAAGTCGCGGCGCAGTCGACGACGGATGCGGGTTCGCTGGTGGCCTGCCTGCGTCGATCGAGCATGCGCTGAGTCGCGATAGTTGAGCCCTGCGGCGCAATCCGCCAAGTCCTGCAAAGCGGACTGGCATCCGCCGCTCCTACGATCGAATCGTTAAGAAATCCTGAAGCCGCACCGACGCGGCATCGCATCGCGCGAACGGGATCGTGCCTTCAACCCACCGCAACGCTGGAGATCCATGGTGACCAACATCCATTCCCGACCACACCGCCGCAAGGCACTCGTCCTCGCCCTTGCCCTGGGTTTCGCCGCCGGTGCGCAGGCGCAGACCAACACCGCCGGTGCAGTGACCGGGCGCGCCGCGTCCGGCGACACCATCACCCTCGTCAATCCGGCGACCGGCTTCAGCCGCACGATCACCGTCGACAGCAGCGGCAGCTACCGCTTCTCGCAATTGCCGACCGGCCAGTACCGGATCGCGCGCAATGGCGGCAGCACGCGCGACGTCAGCGTCAACGTCGGCAATGCCTCCACGGTCGATTTCGTCGGCGGCAGCGATGCCACCACGCTCGACACCGTGACCGTGGTCGGCAGCGGCGCGATCAATCCGATCGACGTGTCGTCGGTGGAATCCACCACGATCATGACCGCCGAACAGATCGCGAAGATCCCGGTCGCGCGCGACACCACGTCGGTGGCGTTGCTTGCCCCGGGTACCGTGCGCGGCGACGCAGCGTTCGGCAACCTGGCGTCGTTCGGCGGCGCCTCGGTCGCGGAGAACCAGTTCTACGTCAACGGCTTCAACGTCACCAATACCTTCAACAACCTCGCCTTCGGCCAGATCCCGTTCGAGGCGATCGCCGAGCAGCAGACCAAGACCGGCGGCTACGGCGCCGAGTTCGGTCGTTCGCTGGGCGGCGTGGTCAACCAGATCACCAAGCGCGGCACCAACGACTTCCATGCCGGCGGGAACCTGTTCTGGCAGCCGAACAGCCTGCGTTCTGGATTTGCCGATACCTACTACGCCAATCCCCTTACCCCCGAGTTCGGCAGCAAGCGCGCAGATAATTCACGCGACACGGATGACAACTGGCGTGCAACCGTCTGGGCCAGTGGCGCCTTGATCAAGGATCGGTTGTTTGCCTACGGGCTGGTGTCTTATGCGCGTGCCGACAAGGATGCCTTCGGCAGCCTTCTGGCGACCAACAACACCACCACTGTCAACAAGGCACCGCAATGGGTCCTGAAAATGGACTGGAGCATCAGTGACGACCACTCGCTGGAATTCACTGCATTCTCCGACAAGAACACCGACTACACGGACAACTACACCAATGCCCCGGGTTCCTTCGAACGCGATGAGTACCTCGGGCAGACCGTGGCCGAGCAGGGTGGCAGCAACTACATCCTCAAGTACACCGGTTACATCACCGATAGCTTCACCCTGTCCGCGCTGGCCGGTCGCAGCAAGTTCTCGCGCTCCACGTATTTGATCGGCCCGGAAGGCAGCGAAGCCTTCTACGATGGCAACTTCAGCGTGCCGACACCGGGTGTGGCACCGACAGGCGGCTGTCCGGTGATCGTGGATGCGCGCCCCGGGTATCGCCAGGCGATCACTGGCCCTTACGACAGCGCATGCAACATCAGTGGGGGCTTGCTTGCTGACGTCAATTCAGGCGATGAGCGTCGGCAGTTGCGCCTGGATGCAGAGTGGCAACTTGGCGACCACCTGCTTCGCTTTGGCTATGACAGCGACGACTACAAGTCCCGCGCCGGTTCCGCTTTCGAAGGTGGATACCGTTGGACCTACCTGACGAGCAATGGCGTCGATGGGCAGCCCAATACCGGCGACGAATTCGACGTCGCGCGCCTGCAGTACACGAGTCAGGGCGCGAATGTGAAGGTCAAGCAGCATGCGTACTACGTCGAGGACAGCTGGAGCATCACCGAAAACTTCGTCGCCTACCTCGGCGGACGCTGGGACACCTTCCAGAACATCAACGGCCAGGGCGGCACCTACGTCCACATCAAGAACCAGTTCGGTCCGCGCCTGGGTTTCAGCTGGGATGTATTCGGTGATTCGACCTTCAAGGTGTTCGGCAACGCGGGCCGCTATGCGTTGCCGCTGACCCCAACCGTGGCGGTTCGCGGCGCTTCGGCGTCGCTGTTCAGCCGCGAGGACTTCCGGCCCGGAAACGGCGCTCCGATATTCGCCGTCGACCCTGCCACCGGCGCGCCGACCAACGCGGTGACGCGCGGCAACTTCCGCTTCATCAACGCGGAAACCGGCCAGCCGAAGGATGCCGACACCATCGCGTCGAAG
>JAVWUU010000132.1:0-6063 GCA_036666995.1 Thermomonas sp. | reverse complement strand
CGATCCACGCCATCAGGTCATTCCCGCCAGCCGTGGCCGTGGCGTTCGGTCAGCGAGACCGCCGCGCCCGGGCCCCAGGTGCCGGCCGGGTAGGGCTTCGGGGTGATCCCCGCGGCGCGCCAACCCTCGGCGATCGCATCGACCCACTGCCAGGCGGCCTCGGTTTCATCGCGGCGCACGAACAGCGTGCCGTTGCCCTCGATCGCGTCCAGGTACAGACGCTCGTAGGCGATGCGCTTGCGTGCGCTGGCGAACTCTTCGTGGAAGTCCAGGTCCAGCCCGACCTGCGCCAGCCGCAGGCCGCTGCGGTCGAGGCCCGGCGCCTTGCTCATCAGGTCGAGCTCGATGCGTTCCTCGGGCTGCAGGCGGATCAGCAGGCCGTTCGGCCGCATGTCGCTGGCGGCGCGGCCACCGAAGATCGAATACGGCACCTTGCGGAACTGGATGTAGATCTCGGTGCTGCGCGACGGCAGTCGCTTGCCGGTGCGCAGGTAGAACGGCACGCCGGACCAGCGCCAGTTGTCCACGTGCGCGCGCAACGCGACGAAGGTTTCGGTGCGGCTGCTGCGGCCCAGTTCGTCCGCGTAGCCCGGCACGGCGGTGCCGTCGATCGCGCCGGCGGTGTACTGGCCGGCAACGGATTCGTGCGCGACCTGCTCGCGCCCGATCGGACGCAGCGAGCGCAGCACCTTGATCTTCTCGTTGCGCACCGCAGTCGGGTCGAACTTCGCCGGCGGCTCCATCGCCACCAGGCACAGCAGTTGCAGGATGTGGCGCTGGACCAGGTCGCGCCGCGCGCCGGCGCGCGCGTAGTACGCCTCGCGGCCGTCGACGCCGACGGTCTCGCCGACGGTGATCTGCACCTGCTCGATGTGGCGCGTGTTCCACAGTGGTTCGAACAAGGCATTGCCGAAGCGAAGCGCGATCAGGTTCTGCACGCCTTCCTTGCCGAGGTAATGATCGACGCGGTAAATGCGTTCTTCGTCGAAGGCCATGGCAACGCTGTCATTTATGGCGATCGCTGAAGCGAGGTCCTTGCCGATCGGCTTCTCCAGCATGACGCGCGTGCCCGCACCGGCGGCACCATGCGCGGCAAGCGATTGGCAGGCGGGGCCGTAGAACTTCGGCGCGGTGCTCATGTGGTAGAGCACGTCGCCATCGCGCAGCGATTCCACCTTCGATGCGAGTGCTGCCATCGATGCGTCGTCATCGACGCTCGCAGCGGCGTAGTCGAGGCGGTCGAGCAATCCGCGCAGCGCGGTGTCGTTGCGTTCCGCGGCCGGGATGCGGTCGGCGATGCTGGCCGACACCAGCTTGGCGAAGCCCTCGCGATCGAGTTCGCTGCGCGCGGTGCCGAGAATGCGCAGGTTCGCAGGGAGAAGGTTCTCTGCCTGCAGGCTGTACAGCGACGGCAGCAGCATGCGCCGCGCGAGGTCGCCGGTGGCGCCGAAGATGGTCAATAGCGAAGCGGGCGCGGCATGCGTCACGGAACGGTTCCGACATGGGGAACCCGAAGCTTAATACGCCGGGCGCGCGGATGCTGCAGTGGTTTCGTTTCCAACGTTCGCCGGGGTATGGCGAGTGGACATGAATGATGTGGCCAGTACGCATAGGTATGTCGCAGGCGTGCGCTTTAGAATCGATGCTCTAGTCGTCCAAGGCTCCGCAATGACGCGTCTTTCCTCCCTCGATCGTGAGCAATTGCTGGCCTGCGCACGCGGCGAATTGTTCGGCGAAGGCAATGCGCGGCTGCCCGCGCCGCCGATGCTCATGTTCGATCGCATCACCCACATCAGCGACGACGGTGGCGCGCACGGCAAGGGCTTCATCCGTGCCGAACTCGACATCCACCCGGACCTCTGGTTCTTCGGTTGCCACTTCCTGGGCGACCCGGTGATGCCGGGTTGCCTCGGCGTGGACGCGATGTGGCAGCTCACCGGCTTCTTCCTGCCGTGGCTGGGCGAGACCGGCCGCGGCCGCGCGCTCGGTGCCGGCGAGATCAAGTTCACCGGGCAGGTACTGCCGGATGCCAAGGTGGTCAGCTACGAAATCGACATCCGCCGCCTGCTGCGCGGGCGCCTGCGCCTGGTGGTGGCGGACGGCCGCACCTATGTCGACGGCCGCGAGATCTACACCGCCCGCGACATGCGCGTGGGCCTGTTCCAGTCGACGGAGGCCATGTGAGTACGACACTGCGCCGCGTGGTGGTGACCGGGATGGGCATCGCGTCCTGTCTGGGCAATGACCTGGACACGGTGTCGTCGGCATTGCGCGAAAGCCGCGCCGGCATCCGCTTCCTGCCGGACACCGCCGAGCGCGGCCTGCGCAGTCAGGTCGGTGGCGCGGTCGAGCTCGACCTCGATGCCGCGATCGACCGCAAGCTCAAGCGTTTCATGAGTGATGCGGCGGCGTACAGCTATGCCTCGCTGCGCGACGCAATCGAAGATGCGGGCCTGGACGAGGCGCAGGTGAGCAATCCGCGCACCGGCCTGATCGCCGGCTCCGGTGGTGGTTCCAGCGAATGGCAGGTCGAAACCGCGGACCTGTTGCGCGCGCGCGGCGTGCGCAAGGTCGGCCCGTACATGGTGCCGCGCACGATGTGCTCGACGGTGTCGGCCAACCTGGCGACGGCCTTCAAGATCAAGGGACTCAGCTATTCGCTGTCGGCCGCCTGCGCGACCTCCGCGCATTGCATCGGCGCGGCTGCCGACCTGATCCGCCACGGCGCGCAGGACATCATGTTCGCCGGCGGCGGCGAAGACCTGCACTGGACGATGTCGGTGATGTTCGACGCGATGGGCGCGCTGTCCACCAGCTTCAACGAGACGCCGGCCACCGCGTCGCGCCCTTACGACGCCAACCGCGACGGCTTCGTGATCGCCGGTGGCGGCGGCATGCTGGTGCTGGAAGACTACGAACACGCGAAGGCCCGCGGCGCGCATATCCACGCGGAGCTGATCGGCTATGGCGTGACCAGCGACGGTGCCGACATGGTCGCGCCGAGCGGCGAGGGCGCGGTGCGCTGCATGCGCATGGCGATGGCCGGCATCGACCGTCCGATCGATTACCTCAACACCCACGGCACCTCGACGCCGCTCGGCGACATCACCGAATTGAACGCGGTGCGCGAGGTGTTCGGCGATGCGATCCCGCCGCTGTCGTCGACCAAGGCGCTGTCCGGCCATTCGCTGGGCGCCGCCAGCGTGCACGAGGCGATCTACAGCCTGCTGATGCTGCGCGACGGCTTCATCGCCGGCTCGGCGAACATCGAGACGCTGGACCCGCGCTGCGAAGGCTTCCCGATCGTGCGCGAAAGTCGCGATGCGAAGTTGGACACGGTGATGTCGAACAGCTTCGGCTTCGGCGGCACCAACGCGGCGCTGGTCTTCGCGCGGATCTGACGATCAGCGCAACAGCCAGTCCGCAGTCGCCTCGGGTGCCTTGATCCACGCGTAATGGTCGGCCACGGTGCCGGCCACCGCGGCATCGAAATGGGCCGAGGTGACTCGCGCGTTCGGCAACTTGCTGGTGAGGAAGGCTGTCGACACCGGCGGTGCCAGCCAGTCCTCGTCGAAGGTCAGTGCACGCACCTCGCCGGTGAAGCGCGCCATCCCGGCTTCGAGATCAACATCGACTCCCGGTGCGGCGTAGTGACCGCTGATCGCCGTGCGCGACCAGTCGGCGATCACGCTGCGCGCCTCGTTGCCACCGAAGCCGATCCGCCGGCCCGGCATGTAGCCGTTGCGCGCGGCCAGCCAGCGCATGAAGCGATACGCCGGCAACAGCCCCCAGCGCTTGGGCGCAGGAAACACGCGCCAGTACGGCGCGCCGCTGGCGACCAGCCACAAGGCGTCGGCGCTGTCGGGATGAAGGCCCAGGTGGCAGCACGACATCTGCCCGCCGAGGCTGTGCCCGGCGAGGATGCGAGGCGTGTCGGGCGCGTGCGCATTGGCCACTGCCTGGCTGGCCGCTAGGTCGGCCAGCAGTTCGCGATAGCCCCAGTCGTTTTCGCGTGAGGCGCGCATATTGCTGGAGCCGATCCCGCGCCACTCGTGCAGGAACACCGCCATGCCGCGCGCGGCCAGGGCGTCGGCGACGGGCAGGTAGTGACGTGCGGGCATGCCCATGCCGGCGAGCCACAGCACGCGCCCGCGTGGCGCGTCCGGAATGCGCGCGATCAGTTCGCAGCGATGGCCATCACCGGTCTCGACCGGCAGTTCGAGTGCGCGCATCAGCGCGTTGCCGCGCCGAAATGGTCGAGCACCACCACATTGCCGCGCCCTGGCCGATAGCTGCCGCGCAAGGCGCGTTCGATGTAGTCGGTGGCGGCTTCCACCGCGACCGGCATTGGCATGCCGCGGCACAGGTTGGCGGCAATCGCGGAAGCCAGCGTGCAGCCGGTGCCGTGGCCTTCCAGCGCGAGCCTGTCATGGATGAATTCGGCATCGACCACGCCGTCGTCGTAGCGGTCGATCACGGCGTCACCTTCGTCCAGGTGCCCGCCCTTGAGCAGCACGGCGGGCGCGCCCATCGCGCGCAATCCGGCGATCGCGGCGTCGGCGGCCCCTCCATCCTCGATGCGGAAGCCGGTCAGCAGCTCCGCTTCGGGAATGTTCGGCGTCACGATGCTGGCCAGCGGCAGCAACCGCGTGCGCAACGCATGCAGGGCGTCGTCGGCCAGCAGCTTGGCGCCGCTGGTCGCTACCATCACCGGATCAAGCACCACGAAGGGTGGTCGATGCAGTTCCAGTGCATCGGCCACGCAGCCGATGACATCGGCGGTGGCGAGCATCCCGATCTTCACCGCGCCGATGTCGAAGTCGTCGAAGCAGGCGTCGAGTTGCGCGCGCAGGAACTCCAGCGGCGGCACGTGCACGGCAGTGACCCCGCGCGTGTGCTGTGCGGTCAGCGCGGCGATCGCCGAGAGGCCATGCACGCCATGCGCGGCGAAGGTCTTGAGATCGGCCTGGATACCGGCGCCGCCGCCGGAATCGGAGCCGGCGATGGTCAGTGCGGAAACGACAGTGGGTGTCTGCATCCGGCCATTTTGCCGGAACCATACGCCACCGTCAGGTCGCGTCGTATCCGCGACGCCGCATCGCCTGCCGGTACAGCACGTAGCCCACGCCGGTGCAGCCAGTCAGCAGCGCGGGCGCAAGCAGCGCCTTGTACTGCAGCAGCGCGAACAACCACGCGCCGATGACGCCGCCGGCCAGGAAGCCGCTGATGATCATCCCGCTCAGCAGCAGGCGTCGCACCGGCAGCGGCATGCCGCGCAACAGGTGGCCAAGGCCAATGCCGAGATCGGTGAACATGCCGCTGAGGTGGGTGGTGCGCACGATCGCGCCGCTGAAGGTCGTGGCCATCGCGTTCTGCAGGCCGCAGGCCATCGCCGCCAGCCACGCGCCCCAGACCAGGCCGCGTTCGAACAGGGGAACGGCGGCGACCAGCAGCACGGCTTCCAACGCCAGGGCGACGCCGTAGCGACGACCCAATCGCAGCGTGCTGTCCTGGATGATCAGTCCGCTCAGCATCGCGCCCAGGCAGAACGCGACCAGCACGCCCCAGAGATGCGCGACCGCGCGCCATTCGCCACGCGCCAGCGCAGCACCGAGCAGGCTGGTGGTGCCGGTGAGGTGGCTGACCGCCTGGTGCTCGAAGCCCAGGTAGCCGACCACGTTCACCATCCCGCCGACGCAGGCCAGCGAGACCGCACCTACCCAGACCCAGCGCGGCAGGTGCACGGTCATCGCGCCGGCCGCGTCCGCTTACAGCACTTCCGACGCGTAGTCGGCCAGGCGCGAACGCTCGCCGCGCCGCAGGGTGATGTGCGCGCTGTGCGCCCATGCCTTGAAGCGGTCGACGGCGTAGGTGAGGCCCGACGTGGTCTCGGTGAGATAGGGCGTGTCGATCTGTTCGACGTTGCCCAGGCAGATGATCTTGGTGCCGGGGCCGGCGCGGGTGATCAGCGTCTTCATCTGCTTGGGCGTGAGGTTCTGCGCCTCGTCGAGGATGAGGTAACGCGACAGGAAGGTGCGCCCGCGCATGAAGTTCATCGAGCGG
>JAVWUU010000131.1:0-6070 GCA_036666995.1 Thermomonas sp. | reverse complement strand
GCCATGGGGCGAGCGCCTGCGCAGGGTGGCGTCAGGTGGCGTGCTGCAGGTGAGTGCACGCGGATTCCCGTGGCTGGCGATGCTGGCCTGGAGCCTGTTGTGCGTTGCCGCGGCGCGCCCGCAGGTACTGGGGCCGCCGGCGGCACCGCCGCAGGTTGGCCGCGACATGATGCTGGCGGTCGACCTCTCCGCCAGCATGGGCGAGGAAGACATGGAACTGGGCGGTCGCGTGGTCGATCGCCTGACTGCGGCGAAGGCGGTGTTGGCGGATTTCCTCAATCGCCGCGTCGGCGATCGCATCGGCCTGGTCGTGTTCGGTGATCGCGCCTTCGCGTTGGCGCCGCTCACGCTGGATCGCGACAGCGTGCGCCAGCAACTCGACACCAGCGTGGTCGGGCTGGCCGGGCGCGCGACCGCGCTCGGCGACGCCATCGGGCTGTCGACCAAGCGTTTGCAGCAGCAACGCACCGAGCAACGCGTCTTGATCGTGCTCACCGACGGCGTCAACACCGCAGGCGTGCTGGAACCGGACAAGGCCGCGCAGATCGCGCGCGACTCCGGCGTGCGCATCCATGCGATCGCCTTCGGTGGCGACGGCGGCGGCGCGCTCTCGGTGTTCGGCCTGCAACTGCCGACCGGCGGCGACGAGGTCGATGAAGCCGGCTTGCAGAAGATCGCGAAGCTCACCGGCGGACGCTTCTTCCGTGCGCGCGATACCCAGGCGCTGGCCGGCATCTACGCGGAAATCGACGCGCTGGAACCGGTCAAGCGGCAAGGCCAGGCAGTGCGCCCGAAGATCGAACGCTATCCGTGGCCGCTCGGCTTCGCGTTTGCTGCGGGTGTGCTGGCGCTGCTGTTGCGGAGGCGCGTTTGAGCCTGCTGTCCGCCCTGCATTTCCTGCGGCCTTGGTGGTTGCTCGCGCTACTGCTGTTGCCGCTGCTCGCATGGTGGTGGCGCAGGCAGGCGCAGCAGCGCAATCCATGGCGCGACGTGGTCGATGCGCACCTGTTGCCGCATCTGCTCGAAGGCGAGGCCGATACGCGCGAGCGTGCATGGCCGCGTTGGCTGGCGATGTGCGCAGCTGCACTCGCGATCGTCGCACTGGCAGGCCCCGGCATCGGCAAGGACGAGCAGCCGCTGTGGCAGGCGAACGAACCACTGGTGATCGCGCTGGATCTCTCCAGTGCAACATTGGCGCGCGACCTGCCGCCGACCCGGCTCGCCCAGGCGCGGGCCAAGCTGGCGACGCTGCTGCGCGAGCGCTCCGGCGGTCAGGTGGCCTTGGTCGCATTCGCCGGCGATGCGTTCACCGTCGCCCCGTTGACCGAGGACGCGGCGAACATCGCGTTGTTCCTCGACGCCTTGTCGCCGGGCGTGATGCCGGAAGACGGACATCGCGCCGACCGCGCCATCGCCTGGTCGCAGGGGCTGATGGGCCAGGCCGGCTTCGAGCGCGGGCAGATCCTGCTGCTCACCGATCGCGCCGACGGCACCGACATCGCCGCCGCGGCGAAGGCGAATGCCGCCGGTTATCGCGTGTCGGTGTTGGGGCTGGGGACGACGCAAGGCGGCGTGTTCGATACGCAGGAAGGTCTGGGCCAGGCGCGGTTGGATGCACCCGGTTTGCGTCGCTTGGCGGCCAGTGGTGGCGGTCGGTATCAGCCGCTTTCGATGGGCGATGCCGACCTGCGCGCGCTGGGCGTGCTCGATCCGCGACGGGACGCCGGCACCGGCGTGCGCGGGCAGAAGCTGTCGCGCTGGCGCGACGATGGCTATTGGCTATTGCCCTTGGTGATGCTGCTCTGCCTGCCGCTGTTCCGTCGTGGAAGCGCATTCGCCATCCTGCTGGCCTGCGGCATGTGGCTGCCGGTCACGCCCGCATCGGCGCAGGCGGCACAGGGCGGCAGCCTCTGGCAGCGCGCCGATCAGGCCGAACATGCGCGGATGCAGGAAGGCATCGCGGCCTACGAACAGAAAGACTATGCGCGCGCGATCGAACGCTTCTCGACCGTCGATGGCGCGCAAGGCCAATACAACCTTGGCAATGCCTTGGCGAAGGCGAAGCGCTACGACGACGCCATTGCTGCCTACGATCGCGCGCTCGCGCTGCAACCGGGCATGCAGGACGCCGTCATCAATCGCGAGAGGGTGCGGCTGGCGCAGAAGATGCCGCCGAAGCAACAGGAACAAGGCGACAAGCAGGACGGCAAGCAGGACAAGGACGGCCAGGGCGACCAGGACGGCAAGCCGGACCCGAAGGCGAGCCAGGGCAAGCAACAGGACAGGACGCCGCCGAAACCCGGTCAGCAAACGCCCACCACCGCGCCGCCATCGCCGCGCGATCCGCAATCGCAGGCGCAGGCTGACGCCGCGCAACGCGAGCGCATGCAACAGGCACTGCGCGAGCAGCAGGCGAAACAGGACGCGCAGGGCAAGGACGGAAAGCCGCAGCAAGCGCCTGGCGAGCGTGGCAAGCCTGCAGAAACCGACGAACAGCGCGAGCGCCGGCTCGCCAACGAGGCCTGGCTGCAGCGCGTGCCGGACGATCCCGGTGCCTTGCTGCGTGCGCGCTTCCAGCTGGAACAGCAGCGCCGTCGCGGAGGCGCGCCGTGAAACGCGCGCTGGCGTGGCTGCTCATCGCGATGGTCGCGCTCGTTGCATGGCCCGTGCAGGCGCAGACGCGCGCGTGGCTGGATCGCGCGCAGGTCGGGCATGGCGAGACCGCCACGCTCAATATCCAGACCGACCAGTCGGTGGCGTCGATCGACTATGCGCCGCTGCAGCGTCAGTTCGATGTCGGCGGGCAGACCGTGCGGCGCAGCTTCCAGCGCAGCAACGGGCGTTCGACCGCGATGTCGCTGTTCGCGGTCGGCATCCGTCCGCGTGGCCCCGGCGTGTTCACCGTTCCCGCGCTGCGCGTCGGCAATGTCACCACGACGCCCTTGCAGCTGACCGTGGTCGCGCCCTCGGTGCTACCGGCGAGCGGCGACGCCGACGCCTTCGTCGAGACCGTGGTCGATGCCGCGCGTCCGTACGTGCAACAGGCGGTCGGCGTGCAGGTGCGCCTGCATTACGCGGTGCCGCTGATGTCCGGCCAGCTCGAACAGGATCCGCCGACCGGGGCCAGCCTGCGTCAGGTCGGCGAGGACCTGACCTACCAGCGCGAGATCGATGGCCGTCGCTACAACGTGGTCGAGCGCCGCTTCCTGCTGATCCCGGAGCGCAGCGGCGCACTGGTCCTGCCCGGCGCGCGTTTCAACGGGCAGACCATGGGCGGCTTCTTCGACCAGGTCTTCGATGACGGCCGCAAGGCGGTGTCTGCTGCCGCGGCGGCGAAGCGCCTGGACGTGCAGCCGATTCCCGCGCAGGCACCGCAGCCATGGTTGCCGTTGCACGACCTGAAGTTGCGCTACGCACAGTCGCCGACGCAGGCGCGCGTCGGCGAGGCCGCCACCGTCGAGATCGAAGTGATCGCCGATGGCGCCAGCGCCACGCAGTTGCCACCCGTCACGCTGGCGGACACGCCGGGCGTGCAAGTGTTCGCGGATCCGCAGCAGGTGGACGAGCAGTTCATCGATGGTCGGCCGCGCAGCATCCTGCGCCGGCGCATCGCCATCGTGCCGGCGCAGGCAGGCGCGGTGTCGATTGGCGGGCCGCGGATCGAGTGGTGGGATGCCGCGCAGGGTGTGCCGCGCACGGCGATGCTGCCGCCATTGCAGTTGCAGGTCGCGCCGGGCGATGCTGTGGCGACGACGGCTGGCGATGCCGCGCAACCGGATACCGAGTCGGGCGACGATGCGCCATCCAGCGATGACACGTCGACGTGGTCGCGATGGTGGCCGTGGCTGCTGCTGGTGGCCGTGGCGATGCTAGCCGCGCTGGTGTGGTGGCGTTGGCCGCGCGCGACACGCGCACCGCATCGCATCGTGACGAATGAAGCCGCGAAGGTCGACGAAGCACCGCACGTGCCTGCATTGTCCGACGCGCTCAAACGCGGCGATCTCGCGATGATCGCGCAGGCGCTGGGTGCATCGGGCGGCGTGGGTGGCGACGATCTCGATGCCGTGCGCCAGCGGCTGGACGATGCCGCGCAGGTCGCCGCCGTCGCGCAGTTGCAGGCCGCGCGCTGGGGCGATGGCGATGTCGCATCGGCGCTCGCTGCATTGCGCAGTGCATTCGCGAAGGGCCCGCGCTGGCGCACGCAACGCACCCCATCGCAATCCTTGCTGCCGCCGCTGTATCCGGAGTGATTGGGCGCGTTTGTTAAGCTCGCACGCTACACGGAGCGGGACGACGCGATGAGCGAGGCGAAGGCCGGAAGCGGCAAGCTGCAACTGCACTGGAAGATGCTGATCGGCTTCCTGGCCGGCCTGGCGTTGGGGTTGGTCGCGCATTACGGCGCCGGCGCGGATGCTGGCTGGGTGCAGTGGTTCACGACCTATGTCACGCAACCGGCGGGCACGCTGTTCCTGCGCCTGATCTTCATGTTGGTCATCCCGCTGCTTTTCTCCGCGCTGATCATCGGCGTGGCCGAGATGGGCGATGTGCGTTCGCTCGGTCGGGTTGGCTGGAAGACGCTGGGCTACACCATCGTCGCGTCCGGCATCGCGGTCGCGCTGGGATTGGTGCTTGTGAACTGGTTGCAGCCTGGCGCGGGTGTCGACCCGGCCGCGGCGCAGGCGATGCTGGCGCAGGGTGCCGACCGGGCCAAGGACATCGTCGGCGCCACCGCGTCGCAGCCGAAGGGCCTCGACATGCTGCTGGCGATCGTGCCGGACAACGTGGTCAAGGCGGCTGCGGAGAACACCATCCTCGCGGTGATGTTCTTCGCGCTGATGCTCGGCATCGGCCTGGTGCTGACCCGCACGCCGGCCACCGAGACCCTGTTGCGCGGCATCCAGGGCCTGTTCGACGTGTCGATGACCCTGATCGGGCTGGTCATCCGCCTCGCGCCGTATGCGGTGTTCTGCTTCATGTTCAACCTGGCCGCGCTGTTCGGTTGGGACCTGCTGCGCTCGCTCGGGGCGTATGTGGGCGTGGTGGTGCTCGCACTGGCGATCCACCTGGTGGTGGTCTATTCGCTGATGCTGAAGTTCCTTGGCGGCTGGTCGCCTGCGAAGTTCTTCCGTGCCTCGCAGGCCGCGATGGTGATGGCGTTCTCGACCGCATCGAGCAATGCCACGCTGCCAGTCTCGCTGCGCGTCGCCGAGGAGAAATTGCACCTGCCGCCGAAGATCTCGCGCTTCGTGCTGACCGTAGGCGCCACGGCCAACCAGAACGGCACCGCGCTGTTCGAGGGCGTGACCGTGCTGTTCCTCGCCCAGTTCTTCGGCGTCGATCTGTCGCTCACGCAGCAGGTCACGGTGATGTTCGTGTGCATCCTCGGCGGCATCGGTACGGCGGGCGTTCCCGCCGGCTCGTTGCCGGTGGTCGCGCTGATCTGCGGCATGGTCGGCGTGCCGCCGGAGGGCATCGGCCTGATCCTCGGCGTCGATCGCTTCCTCGACATGTGCCGCACCACGCTCAACGTGACCGGCGACCTGATGCTGGCGGCGGTGGTGTCGAAGGGCGAGGAAGAGCCGCAGGCCGCATAGGCCGTGGCTTTCAGCGCGCGGTTCCGGATCGGGCCGCGCGCATGGGACAATGGGCGGCCCGCATGCCGCCGGGCGCCTCCCCATGATGCCCCCATGACGACGCCCAGCCGCCGCGATCTCGCCAACGCCATCCGTTTCCTCGCCATCGACGCGGTCCAGGCCGCCAATTCCGGCCATCCCGGCATGCCCATGGGCATGGCCGACATCGCCGAAGTGCTGTGGAACGATGTCCTCCGCCACAATCCGGCGAACCCGCGCTGGGCCGACCGCGACCGCTTCATCCTCTCGAACGGCCACGGCTCGATGCTGCAGTACGCACTGCTGCACCTGAGTGGCTACGACCTGTCGATCGACGACCTGAAGAAATTCCGCCAGCTGGATTCGAAGACTCCGGGCCATCCCGAGAACTTCATGACAGGTGGCATCGAGACCACCACCGGCCCACTCGGCCAGGGCTTCGCGAATGCGGTCGGGTT
>JAVWUU010000130.1:0-6144 GCA_036666995.1 Thermomonas sp. | reverse complement strand
CTGGAACAGAACTACCGCTCCATCGCCAACATCCTCAATGCCGCCAATGCGGTGATCGCGCATAACGAGGATCGCCTGGGCAAGCAGTTGTGGACCGATGCCGGCGAGGGCGAGCAGATCGATCTGTACGCCGCGTGGAACGAGATCGACGAAGCGCGCTACGTGGTCGAGCGCATCTCGCAGTGGGTGCGCGATGGCGGCTCGCACGGTGAGGCCGCGATCCTCTACCGCAGCAACGCGCAGTCGCGTGCCTTCGAAGAGGTGCTGCTGGCGGCAAAGGTGCCGTACCGCGTGTACGGCGGCATGCGCTTCTTCGAGCGCGCCGAAATCAAGGACGCGCTGGCCTACCTGCGGCTGGTCGCCAACCGCGACGACGACGCGGCGTTCGAACGCGCGGTCAACACGCCGACCCGCGGCATCGGCGAACGCACCCTCGACGATGTGCGACGCACGGCGCGCGAACATCGCGAGTCGCTGTGGCGTGCCGCGCGACGGTTGTGCGAACAGTCGACGCTGGCCGGTCGCGCGCGCAATGCGCTGGCCGGCTTCGCCCAACTGATCGAATTGCTGGCGACGGAAACCGTCGACATGCCGTTGCCCGAGAAGATCGACCACGTGCTGGCGCGCTCCGGCCTGCGCGAGCACTGGTCGAAGGAAGGGCGCGGCGGGCTGGATTCGGAATCGCGGATCGAGAACCTGGACGAGTTGGTCTCGGTGGCCTCGCGCTTCGTGCGCCGCGACGATGACGAAGCCGCCGGCCTGACCGAACTGGTCGCCTTCCTCAGCTACGCGGCACTCGAAGCCGGCGAAGGCCAGACCGAAGCCGGCGCCGATGGCGTGCAGTTGATGACCCTGCACAGCGCCAAGGGCCTGGAATTCCCGCTGGTCTTCCTCGCCGGCCTGGAGGAGGGCCTGTTCCCGAATGCGCGTTCCGCAGAGGAAGCCGGGCGCATGGCGGAAGAACGCCGGCTTGCGTACGTCGGCATCACCCGCGCGCGCCAGCAACTGGTGTTGAGCCACGCCGAGACCCGGCGCATCCACGGCAGCGACATGTACGGCCTGCCGTCGCGTTTCCTGCGCGAAATCCCCAAGCCGCTGCTGCGCGAGATCCGTCCCAAGCCGCAAGCGAACGCGTACGCCGCGCGCGGAGGCTACGGCAACCAGGCGGGTCGCTTCGCGCCGCGCGATCGTGGCCACGCCGCGATCGAAACACCGGCGGTGCGCCTCGGATCCAACGTGCGCCATCCGACCTTCGGCACCGGCTTCGTGACCGATGTCGAGGGCAGCGGTACGCATGCGCGCATCCAGGTGAACTTCGATGACGTCGGCAGCAAGTGGCTGGTGCTGGCTTACGCGAACCTGCAACCGGCGTAACCGCTACAACTGGAAACCGACCGCGCGCACCAGGCCTTCACCGATGTCGCGCCACCAGCCGGGGGCACGTGCCACATAGCCGGTGGACTGCGCGCGCTGCATCGCGAACCACTCGGTCAGCAGGGCGATCTGCGCGGCATCGTGGAACAGCAGGTTGAGCTCGTAGTTGAGGAACAGGCTGCGCCCGTCGAAGTTGATCGAACCGCAACTCGCCAGCGCGTCGTCGACGATGATCGCCTTCGCGTGCAGCATGCCCGGCAGCAGGTGGATGCGCGCGCCCGCTGCTGTGAGTTCGCGCAGGCTGCGTTCGCGGGCGATGTCGGCCATGCGGTGGTTGGAGCGCGCCGGCAGCAGCAACTGCACATCGACGCCACGACGGCAGGCCAGCAGCAATGCCGTCTGCAGTTGCGCATCGGGCACGAAGTACGGCGTGGCCAGCAGCACCCGTGCATCGGCGCGATGGATCCCGTTGAGGAACAGCGCGTACGCGGTGTCGTCGCGGCGGTCGGGACCGCTGGGCAGCAACTGCGCGAGCGCGCCATGACCGGATAGTGCGAATGCAGTCGACGATGTCGCGTTGGTGGTCGTGGACGTCGATGCCCAGTCGCGTTCGAACACGGCGGCCGCATCGGCAACGATGCCGCCTTCCACTACAACGCTGAGGTCGCGCCACGTCGTCGGCGTCGCGCTGTCAAGGAAGTATTCGTCGGCGAGGTTGCGGCCACCGGTCCACATCGCCAGGCCGTCGACCAGCACCAGCTTGCGATGGTTGCGCAGGTTGCCTCGGCCGAACTGCGGATGCAGTCGCAGTCGCAACGGTGCGAACCAACGCAGCTCTGCCCCTGCATCGCGCAACAGAGCAGCGCTTGCGCGATGCCCGGCGAGGGTTCCCACGCCGTCCAGCAACACGCGTACGCTCACCCCACGCACCGTGGCGCGTTGCAGTGCCGCGGCCACCTGCCTGCCCACGACGTCATCGCGCAGGATGAAGATCTCGATATCGATGCGCGAGGTCGCCTCGTCAAGCACATCGATGAGTGCACGCAGTGCCGCTTCGCCGTCGGCATGCAGTTCGATGCGATGGCAATGCCGTGCAGGCGGCAGGCCAAGACCGTTGGCAAGCGATGGCAGCCAGCCGCCATCAGGCGTCGGCAGGTTCCGTGGATGCGGTTCGTTTGTGCGCGCCAGCTTGCGCGTGCCCAGCAGCAGATACAGGGGTAGCGCGAGATAGGGAAACGCGATGAGCGAAAGCACCCAGCCGATCGCGGCGGCGGGTGCGCGCCGTTGTCGGCCGGAGTGGGTCAGCGCGACATACAGCAGCAGGCCGAGTGCGACTGCAGCGACATGCAACAACGCGGCGGCGTGCAACTCGCTCGGGTGCAGCGCGTCCCACATGCGTGTCGTGCCGCGACGATTACCAGCTGTAGAGCTTGTAATACGTCATCGGCGCCTCGCCCTTGTTCCAGTCGAGCTTGCCGTCGCCATCGCGGTCGTGGATGTAGTACGTCGGCCCGCGGAACGGCACCACCTTGACCATCTTCAGTGCGCCGGCAACGCGGTACTCGGTGACGGTGTCGCCGTTGGCTTCCTTGCGGGTGACCGGCTCGGCATTCGCCAGCATTTCTTCCGGTGGCACGGTGCTGCAGGCGGAAGCCGCGAGAGCGATCAGGATCAGCAATGTCTTGCGCATGACGGGCTCCTGCGTGGGGTGGCGGAAGTATGCGTGATCGCGACCTCGCCGTGCCGTGAAACGCGGCGCATCACGCTTCGTCCGTGGTTGGCGCAAGCGCGAGGAAACCACCGGACTGCCGCTGCCACAACTGCGCGTACAGGCCGCCGCGCGACAGCAGTTGCTCGTGGCTGCCTTCCTCGACGATGCGGCCGGCATCCATTATCACCAGCCGATCCATCGCGGCGATGGTCGACAACCGATGCGCGATCGCGATCACCGTCTTGCCCTGCATCAGCCGGTACAGGTTTTCCTGGATCACCGCTTCCACTTCCGAGTCGAGTGCCGACGTCGCCTCGTCCAGCACCAGGATCGGTGCGTTCTTCAGCAGCACGCGGGCGATGGCGACGCGCTGGCGCTGGCCGCCGGACAGCTTGACCCCGCGCTCCCCGACCTGCGCGTCGTAACCGCTCCTGCCCTTGGCATCGACGAGCTCATGGATGAAGCCTTCCGCATTCGCCTGCCGAGCGGCTTCGATCATTTCTTCTTCGGTCGCATCCGGGCGGCCGTAGAGGATGTTCTCGCGCACGCTTCGATGCAGCAGCGAGGTGTCCTGGGTGACCACGCCGATCTGCGCGCGCAGCGAATCCTGCTGCACGCTGGCCACGTCGACGCCATCGACGGCGATGCGGCCGGCTTCGACATCGTGGAAGCGCAGCAGCAGGTTCACCAGTGTCGACTTGCCGGCGCCGGAACGGCCCACCACGCCGATCTTCTCGCCGGGGCGGATATGGAGGTTCAGGTGTTCGATGACGCCGCCGCCCTTGCCGTAGTGGAAGGCCACGTCCTCGAAGCGGATCTCGCCGATTGCACGGGGCAGAGCGGGTGCGCCGGGTGCGTCGTCGACCGTCGGCGGCAGCGAGATCGAGCTGATGCCGTCGTGCACGGTGCCGATGTTCTCGAACAACGCCGACAGCTCCCACATGATCCAGTGCGACATGCCGAGCAGGCGCAGCGCCAGCGCCGAAGCCACCGCCACCGCGCCCACGCTGACATGTCCATGCAGCCACAGCCACAGGCCCAGCGCGGCGACCGCGAACAGCAGGAGCATGTTCAGCGCGTACAGCAGGCTGTAGACATTGGTTGCCAGGCGCATCTGCAGGTAGACGCTTTGCAGGAACCCGCCCATCGCCTCGCGCGCGTAGGCCTGCTCGCGCTGAGAGTGCGAGAACAGCTTGACCGTGGCGATGTTGGTGTAGCTGTCGACGATGCGCCCGGTCATGTCGGAGCGCGCGTCCGCCTGCTCCTGCGAGACCTTGCCCATCTGCGGCACGAACCAGCGCATCAGCAGCGCGTAGCACGCCAGCCAGCCCACGAACGGCAGCATCAGCCGCCAGTCCGCGCTGGCCGCGACGATCAGGGTGCCGCCGAAATACACCAGCACGTAGTTGCCGATGTCGAGCAGCTTGACCACGGTCTCGCGCACCGCCAGCGAGGTCTGCATGAGCTTGGTGGCGATGCGTCCGGCGAACTCGTCCTGGAAATAGCCCATCGACTGCCGCAGCAGGTAGCGATGCACGTTCCAGCGGATCCGCATCGGGAAATTGCCCAGCAACGTCTGGTGCTGCACCAGCGAATTGAGCAGCACCAGCACCGGCAATCCGACCAGCACCAGCGCCGCCATCCACATCAGGCGGGTGCCCTCCTGCGCCATGAACCCCGCGGTACCCACCGCGTTCATGCGATCCACCAACGCGCCCACATAGGCATACAGCGCCACTTCCGCCAGCGCGATCAGCCCGGTGGTGACGGTGAGCAGCAACAGCCAGCGCTCGGCGCCGCGGGTGTAGTGGCGACAGAACGCGTACAGGCTGGCCGGTGGCTGCGTCGGCGGTGCGTCGGGGAAGGGGTCGAGGCGGGATTCGAACCAGCGTTGCATCGTGTTTCACTCGGGCGATGTGCGGTCATTGTGCCAGCGCGGCGCCGCGTAGAATCCATGCATGGCCAAGCTCATACTGATCGACGGATACAACTACCTTTACCGCGCCTTCCATGCGCTGCCGCCGCTGAGCAACGCGGTCGGCGAGCCGACCGGCGCGCTGTTCGGCGTGGTCAACATGCTGCGCGGGCATCTGAAGGAAAAGCCGGACTACATCGCCTTCGTGATGGACGCGCCGGGCAAGACGTTCCGCGACGACATGTACGCCGACTACAAGGCCAACCGCGCGCCGATGCCGGACGAACTGCGTGCGCAGATCGAACCGATGATGGAAATCGTCAGCGCGTTGGGCCTGCCGATCCTGCGCGTCGAAGGCGTGGAAGCCGACGATGTCATCGGCACGCTGGCGGTGCGTGGCGCCGAAGCCGGCATCGACGTCGTCGTTTCCACCGGCGACAAGGACATGGCCCAGCTCGTTCGCCCGCATGTGGCGTTGGTCAACACGATGAGCGGCGGCAAGCTCGATTCCGACGAGGCGGTGATGGCGAAGTTCGGCGTGCGCGCCGACCAGATCGTCGACTACCTGGCGCTGATGGGCGATGCGATCGACAACATCCCGGGCATTCCGAAGTGCGGGCCGAAGACCGCGGCGAAATGGCTGGCCGAGTACGGCTCGCTGGATGGCGTGATCGCCAATGCCGACAAGGTCGGCGGCAAGATCGGCGAGGCCTTGCGCGAGGCCCTGCCGCGGCTTCCGCTCAATCGCGACCTCACCACCATCAAGACCGACGTGGCGTTGGAGCAGGGGCCAGCCGAGCTGCACCTGCGCGACCGCGACGTGGATGCGTTGCGCAGCCTGTATGCGCGTTACGGCTTCAACCAGGCGTTGAAGGAACTAGGTGGCGACAATGCGAACGCCACGGCGAATACCGCCGAAAAGGAACCCGGCGTTGCACGCGGCAACGGCTTCGTCGCGCCCAGCGCACCGGCATCCCAAGTGGAACTCGATCCCGCCCTGTCCGCGCCCGGCGACTACGAATGCGTACTTGAAATGGCGCAGCTCGAGGCATGGGTGGCGAAGCTGCAGGCCGCCGACGAGTTCGCCTTCGACACCGAAACCGACTCGCTCGATTCGATGCGTGCCAACCTCGTCGGCATCAGC
>JAVWUU010000129.1:0-6278 GCA_036666995.1 Thermomonas sp. | reverse complement strand
GATCACCAGGTGGCGGTGCGCTTCCTGCACGCCGGCGCAGACCTTGAGGAACAGCTGCAGGCGTGCGCGCAGGTCGAGCGCCTGGCGTTCGCAGTGCTCGGTCAGCGGCACGCCGTCGACGAACTCCATCGCCAGCCATGGCAGTCCGGACGCGGTGCGCCCGCCGTCGAGGATGCGCGCGATGTTCGGATGCTGCAGGCGCGCCAGCAGGATGCGTTCCTGCTCGAAGCGCGCCAGCATCTGCCGGCGGAAGTCGGGCGCTGTCGCCAGGTGCAGCGGGCGGATCAGCTTGACCGCCACGTCCTGTTCGTAGCTGCCGTCGGCGCGCCGCGCGCGATACACCACGCCCATGCCGCCGGCATCGAGCCGGGACAGCAACTGGTAATTGCCGACCTGCTCGCCGAGGGCCGGGAAGCCGTCCGGTTCCGGCAGGCTGGCGCTTTCTTCGAGGAAGCCGCCGAGCGATGCTTCGGTCGCCAGCAGGCGCTGCACGCGCAACAGCAACGCGTCCGGCAAACCCTGCGCAGCGAGCCAGGTGTCGCGCTCCTCGACGGGGTGCTCGAGCGCGCGCTCGAACCAGTCCAGCACGGCGCCTTCGGTCGACGGATCGGTCGGCATGTTCATCGCTGCATCCCCTGTCGGCGCGTTGCATGCCGCCGATGCCAACGTAGCAGAGGCCGCCGCGCACCTGCCGTGCACGCGCCGTTGCTAGACTCGGGCGCATGGGTTCGAACGACGATTTCACTGCATTGCTGGGCGCGTGGCGCGCGGGCGACGAGGGCGCACGCGACCGACTGGTCGGCATCGCCTATCCCGAGCTGCGCGCGATCGCGCGCCGACAGCTGGCCAACGAACGCGGCGACCACACCCTGCAGCCCACCGCGCTGGTCAACGAGGCCTACATGCGCCTGAGCCGGCTGGACCGCATCGACTGGCAGGACCGCGTGCATTTCGTGCGGATGGCGGCGCGGGTGATGCGCGAGATCCTGGTCGACCACGCGCGTCGGCATGGTGCCGGCAAGCGCGATGGCGGCGAACGCGTGCCGATCACCCAGGTCGACGTGGCCGCGCCGGTCGACGACATCGACATGCTCGCCCTGGACGGCGCGCTGGACCGGCTGGCCGAGGTCGATCCGGCACGCGCGCAACTGGTCGAGCTGCGCTACTTCGGCGGCCTCACCATCGAGGAAACAGCGGAAGCGCTGTCGATTTCCCCGGCCACCGCCAAGCGGCACTGGCAGGCGGCGCGGGCGTGGCTGTTCGAGGCATTGTCCGAACCAGGTTGAGCGTCCGGCGATTGGTGTCGCTTGCATGGTGGCGATGTCGATCGATGGCGGTCCTGCGATGACAGGCGCAATCCGGCGGCCTGCCGGCTCAATGCCCTGCCGATTGCGCTGGCGTGAGCCGATTCGCCGGCGTCCTGCGCCTCTTTTCCCGACAGGACATTCCGTCCGGGGAACAACGCAATGGCACAGGTGCATCGGGGAACGGGACTGGCGATGGTCGCGGCATTCGCGCTGGCGGGCTGCCAGCAAGGCGGTGCCGCACCCGTCGCCGCATCGCAGGCAGTGCCCGTGCAGGGCCAGCCGATCGCAGTGACGGCCACGCCGCCGGCATCGACCGACGCCGGCATGCCGCCACCGCTCGATACCAGCCGCATGCAGCCGGCGCAGATCATCGATGGCCAGGGCTTCGGCCAGCCGATGGTTGCCGCCGACGTGCAGATCCCGGCCGGCTGGCAAACCGTCGGCGGGGTGACGTGGAACGATGCGACCAACTGCGTGGCCAACCAGCTGCAACTGGGGTGGAGTGCGGTGGCGCCGGACAGCCTCACTGCGGTCGAGATCCTGCCCGGCTTCAACTGGCAAGTCAGCGGCACCGAAATCCAGATGAACCCGTGCCCGTCCGGGCCCTGGCGCAGCACCCGCGAGTTCCTCGAAGCCACCGTGCAGCGCACCCGGCAGGGCGCGCGGGTGGTCGAGTACCAGGACGCGCCCGATGTCGCCCGGCAGATGGCGCAGGGGCAGCAGGCCAACCCGCAGGCGCAGGTGCGCCATGACGCCGGCCGCCTGCTGATCGCCTACACCAAGGATGGCGTGGAGATGCGCGAACTGCTGAGCGCGGCGGTGACGTTCTCGGCGATGCAGGGCAACGTGGTCGCCGGCACCGCCACCATCAGCTCGCTGCGCGCGCCGAACGGTCGCCTGGATCCGGAGCTTGGCAAGCGTATCGGCGCCAGCATGCGGCCCAACCCGCAATGGATGGACGCGATGCGCCAGCGCAGCATGGCCAGCCTGCAGCGTTACGACAACGCACAGCGCAGCAGCATCAACGACTGGCACAACCGGCAGATGGCGATCATCAATGCCCGCGGCGCTGCCGACCGCGCGGCGATCCGGATGCGCGGCAACCAGGAAACGGCCGGCATTTACAACGCGATCGCGGCGAGCAACAGTCGCAGCAGCGACACCGTCCAGCGCCAGACCATCGACGGCATCTACGAGCGCAACAGTTACGCCGGCACCGACGGAAGCGTGGTGCAGTCCAGCATCCACGGCGGCGACCGGGTGTTCCAGGACAACAGCGATCCGAACGTCGCCTACAGCACCAACGATCCGTACGCCGCTCCGGCCAACGCCACCGAGCTCCAGCCGATGCCCTGAAACGCCGCGGCAACGCCGTTCCACGCCTGCAGCACAGGGAGGTGCGCAGGCACCACGCATGCAAACCAGGAGGCTGGCCCGCATCGCCATGGCAACCCCCGCCATGGCGATACGGGACATGCCGCGCAGTTCCGGCGGTCAAGCTGGTCGCGACCGGCGGCTCGGGCGATACTCCCTGTCCGCCCGCTCACGATCCCCCGCGATGACGGTCCTGCGTTTCGACAGCGTCAGCAAGCAATACCCCGGCGGCCACGCGGCCCTGTCCGAGGTGAGCTTTGCCGTGGACGCGGGCGAGATGCTGTTCGTCACCGGGCATTCCGGTGCCGGCAAGAGCACCTTGCTCAAGCTGATCCAGCTCGCCGAGCGGCCCAGCCGCGGTGCGGTGCTGTTCGGCGACCGCAACCTGCTGAAGGTGCGTGGCGGCGCGATCGCCCGGCATCGCCGCAGCATCGGCGTGGTCTACCAGAACCACCAGTTGCTGATGGACCGCAGCGTGGCCGAGAACGTCGCCCTGCCGTTGGTCCTGCGCGGCATGAAGCGCGCGGAAACCGGCAAGCGCGTGCGCTCGATCCTGGAACGCCTCGGACTGGGCGCGCGCGATCGCGCCTTGCCCTCGCAGTTGTCCGCCGGCGAGCAGCAGCGCGTCGGCATCGCCCGCGCGGTGGTCGCCGAGCCGACCCTGCTGATCGCCGACGAGCCGACCGGCAACCTCGATCCCACGTTGTCCGCCGAGATCATGGCGCTGTTCGCCTCGCTGCCCGAGCGCGGCACCAGCGTGCTGGTCGCCAGCCACGACCTCGGCCTGGTCAAGCGGATGAAGAAGCGCGTGCTGGTGCTCGACCACGGCCAGCTGCTCGACGACATCTCGCCGGAGGACCTCGCCGATGAGTGAGCAGGCATCCGCGAACGTGCAGGCCAGCAGGTTCGGTGCGTGGCTGGACCACCACGGTTTCAGCATCGTCGCCAGCCTCGGCCGCATGCTGCGCAAGCCATGGGCGACCTTGCTGACCGTCGGCGTGATGGCGGTTGCCCTGGCGCTGCCGTTGGGGCTGTGGGTGGTGATGCAGAACGTGGCGCGACTGGGCGGCGAAGTGCAGTCTTCGCGCGACGTCGCCGTGTTCCTCAAGCCGGAGGTCGATGCCGCCGGCGCGCAGGCCATTGCCGACACCCTGCGTGCGCGCGGCGACGTGGCGAAGGTGGAACTCGTCGCCCCCGAACAGGCGCTGCAGCAGTTGCGTTCGCGCCAAGACCTGGCCGCGGCGATCGATGCGCTGGGCGAGGACGCCGCGCGCGCCGCGTTGCCCAGCGTGCTGCGGGTCAGCCCGCGCGGCGATGAATTGCTGCTGGCCGAATCCCTGAAGGCACTGCCCGAGGCCGAACGCGTGCAGCACGACGCGGTCTGGCGCGAACGGCTGGATGCCTGGCTGCGCTTCGGCGGCCGCGCGGTGCTGGTGCTGGCCGCATTGCTCGGCTTCGGTGCCCTGCTGGTGGTCGGCAATACCGTGCGCCTGGACATCCAGTCGCGCCGCGAGGAAATCGGCGTGCTGCAGTTGCTCGGCGCCAGCGACGGATTCGTGCGTCGGCCGTTCCTGTATCTCGGCGCGTGGTACGGCCTCGGCGCAGGTGCCCTGGCGCTGGGCGTGCTCACGCTGGCCTGGCTCGCACTGCGCGAACCGCTGGCCGACCTCGCCGCGCGTTACGGCAGCAGTTTCGCCTTGCAGGGCTTGCCGCCGTTGCCGGCCCTGGCCGTGCTCGCCGGTGCTGGCGTCCTTGGCTGGCTGGGCGCGGGCCTGGTGACCGGTCACTATCTGCGGCAGACTCGGCCGGTGGAGCGCTGACATGGCCAACGATCTCCGTCACGTCGTCAGCGATGCCCCACGGGTGATGGTCGTCGATGGCAGCAAGCTGGTGCGCAAGTTGATCGGCGACACTTTGTTGCGCGAATTGCCCGGGACCGAAGTCATCGGGTGCGCCAGCATCGCCGAAGCGCGCGAGACCCTCGCCCAGGGTGCGGTTGACCTGGTGACCACCGCGCTGGTGCTGCCCGACGGCGATGGCCTCGCCCTGGCGCGCAGCGTGCGCGAGGCACAGGGGCAGGCCTATGTGCCGGTGATCGTGGTCTCCGGCAACGCGCAGGAGATGCTGGAGTCGCGCACGTTCACCGAGGACGTGACCGACTATTTCGACAAGTCGCTGGGCCACGGCGCGCTCGCCGCCTTCATCCGCGGCTACGTGCAGCCGGCGCCGATCGAGGGCGCGCGGGTCCTGTACGTCGAGGACAGCCGGGTGGTGGCGGTGGCCACCAAGCGCATGCTGGAGCGGCAGAACATGCAGGTGCTGCATGTCCTCAGCGTGGAGGATGCGCTGGAGCACCTGCACCGTTTCCGCGGTCGCACTGATGGCGACGTCGGCGCGGATCTCGTCCTCAGCGACGTCTATTTGAAAGGCATCCTCAATGGCCACGATCTGCTGGCGCAGATCCGCACTGCCTTCGGCTACGGCAAGCGCCGGCTGCCGATGGTGATGATGACCGGCGATGACAATCGCGATAACCAGGCCTCGTTGCTGCGCGATGGTGCCAACGACCTGGTGCTGAAGCCGATCGAGGAGCGTTTGCTGGTCACCAAAGTGCTGTTCCAGCTGCGCTTGGCGAAGTTGCCGGAGCCGGGAAAAGGGTGATTCGCGTGCTCGTAAACGACGGCTGGACGTGTGTCCGCCGATCAGCAGCCGGTTGGGTGGGGGTTGCGCAACCAAGCGAGTATCGGGGAGCGACTTGCGCAACCCCCACCCAGCCGGCTGCGAAGCCGCATGGCTGACATCCGCCTCGAACCCAGCTGGAAATCCCGCATCGGCGACTGGTTCGCGCGCGAGGACATGCAGCAACTGTCCACCTTCCTGCGCCAGCGCAAGGCGGCCGGCGCGACGGTCTACCCGGCAGGCGCGAACATCTTCGCCGCGTTCGATGCGACGCCATTCGATGCGGTGAAGGTCGTGATCCTCGGCCAGGATCCGTACCACGGCCCGGGTCAGGCGCACGGGCTGTGCTTCTCGGTGTTGCCGGGGGTCGATGTGCCGCCTTCGCTGCAGAACATCTACAAGGAACTGGCGAGCGATGTCGGTTTCCAGCGGCCCGACCATGGCTGCCTGCTGCCTTGGGCGCGGCAGGGCGTGTTGCTGCTCAACAGCGTGCTGACGGTCGAAGCCGGCCAGCCCGGTTCGCATCAGGGCAAGGGCTGGGAAGGCTTCACCGACCATGTGGTCGATGTGCTCAACCGCGAGCGCGAAGGCCTGGTGTTCCTGCTCTGGGGCAGCTATGCGCAGGCCAAGGGCAAGGTCATCGATGCGCGCCGCCATCGGGTTTTGAAAGCGCCGCATCCCTCGCCGCTGTCGGCGCATCGCGGCTTCCTGGGTTGCGGGCATTTCTCGGCCGCCAACCAGTTCCTCGCGCGCAACGGCCAGGCAACGATCGACTGGACGTTGCCGCCTCGCACCACGTTGAACGTCGGCCCCTGATCGCACGGCGTAGAGGCTGATGCGGCCTGGTTGAATTGCAGTCCCGGCGCACGCATCTCGTTTTCATCGCATCGCTTTTTTGCAGGCATCCATGGACAACCC
>JAVWUU010000128.1:257-6286 GCA_036666995.1 Thermomonas sp. | reverse complement strand
GCATCGCTGGCCTGCAGTGCTTCGACGAGTTTCAAGTTCTGCGCATGGAAGACCCGGCGCACGATCGCCAGCGCTTCCGGCGACGTCACCCGCAGGCCGTCGATGGTCTGCTTGACGATGCCGGCGGCGGACAGTTCCACGTCGAGTTGCGGACCGGCACCGTGGATGACGATCGGAGTCAGGCCGACGTCCTGCAGGAAGGCCAGCGAGGACACCAGCGCGTCCAGGTCGTCGCGCAGCACCGCGCCGCCGACCTTGACGATCGCGAAGCGCGCGGCGTCGAGTTGCGAAAAGCGCTTCAGGTACTGGTTGATTTCCTTGGCACTGCCCATGCTCGACAGCAGCCTGACGATGGTCTGGCGGGTCTGCGGATCGTGGATGGCGTTCGTGGTCAACATCGGCGTCACGGCGTTTCGTTTCCAAGGATGCGAGTAATGGTGCCGGCATAACGCTGAAGTTGTTCGTGCGTGACGAATTCGTCCGCGGTATGCGCCTGCGCGATGTCGCCCGGCCCGTAGACCAGCGCGGTCAGGCCGGCCTGCGAGAACAGCGAGGCCTCGGTCCAGAAATCGACGGCATTGCCGATCGGAAGGCCGAGTTCGTCGGCAAGATCGCGTGCCAGCAGGCGACGTTCCTCGGCGCTTGCCACATCGCCGGCCGGCAACGATGGGCCACGGAAGGTTTCTTCGTAGCGTTCGAGCGCGCCTGCGGTCGCGCATGAGCCGAAACGCAGGTGCAGCGCATCGATGTCCTGCGACGGCAGCGGACGGAAGCCGAAACGCACTTCGGCGCTCGGCGCGATCATGTTGGCCTTGATCCCGCCCTCGACCTTGCCGATGTTGAAGCGCAACCCGGTCAGGCCACCGAAGCGTGCATTCGCCTCGCCTTCGACCAGGTCGAGCGCGTTGCCACCCCAGCGCATCGCCTGGTGCAGCGCGTTCGCGGTCATCGCATTCGCACCGGAGGCGTGCCCCGCCTCGCCCTTGAACCTCATCAGCACCGAACTGATCCCGCGATGCGCCAGCACCGCTTCGCAGCGTGTGGGCTCGGCGATGATCGCCTCGCCGAAGCCGTGGTCGCTGCCGAGGAACGCGGCGATGCAACGCGGATCGTTGGCTTCCTCGTCGGAGGAGAAAAGGAACGCGGCATCGCCCTTGGTGACGTTCGCGGCGGCGATCAGGCCGGCGGCCGCGCCCTTGATGTCGCAGACGCCCAGGCCGACCACGCGATCGTCGAAGCGGCGCATCACGTGCGGATCGGCCGTCCACGCCTCGGACGACGGCACCGTGTCCAGATGCACGTTGAACACCCGGCTCGGATTCCCGCGCACCGCGAACAGCGACACCGCGCCGTCGCCGTGGTCGGTGACGTCGATGCGGAACCCGGGCAGCTGCGCGCGGATGTAGTCGAAGATCCCGCCGGTGCCGATCAGCCGCGGCGGGTTGCGGGTGTCGAAGGACACCAGCGCTTCAAGATGATTGAGAACAGATTCCAGCATTGTGTTTTTGCCCGTCACTCCTGCGAAGGCAGGAGTCCAGTGTCTTTCAACAACATCAAAGTCGCTGGATCCCTGCCTGCGCAGGGATGACAGCTCAAGATTTCGTGTTGACCTGCGCCCACAGCGTGCTGCTCATGCCGAACAGCTTGATGAAGCCTTCGGCTTCCTCGACGCCCCAGTCGGCGGACTGCGCATACGTCGCGCCCTTGCTGTTGAGGATGTGCGGCGAACGCACCGCCACTGCATCGACGCGGCCGCCGCTCGTGCGCAGCACCACCTCGCCGTTGACCATGCGCTGCGACGACGCCAGGTAGGCTTCGAGGTCGGCCTTCAACGGGTCGTGGTAGAAGCCCTCGTAGACGAGCTCCACCCACTTGCGCGCCACGTCCGGCTTGAAGCGGTTCTGCGACTTGCTCAACACCGCTTCTTCCAGCGCGCGGTGCGCGGCGAGCAACGCGGCAAGTCCCGGTGCCTCGAACACGATGCGTCCCTTCAGGCCGATGGTGGTGTCGCCGGTGTACATCCCGCGACCGACGCCGTACTGCGCGAACATGGTGTTGAGCTTGGCCAGCAGCTTGTCGCCGGCCATCTCGTTGCCATCCAGCGCGACCGCCTCGCCTTCGAAGAAGCGCAGGGTGACTTCCAGCGCCTCGAGCGGCCATTGCTCGCGCCTGGCGCACCAGCCGCGCGCGCCGTCGCCCGGCGCTTCCCAGCTGTCGATCTCGGCGCCGGACATGGTCAGGCCCAGCAGGTTCTCGTTGATCGTGTACTGCTTCTGCTTGCTGCGCACGCCGAAACCGCGCTCTTCCAGGTAGGCCTGCTCGTAGGCGCGGGTCTGGGTGTGCTCCTTCTGGATCTCGCGGATCGGCGCCACGATGCGGTAGTCGCCGCTGGCCTTTACCGCCAGGTCGAAGCGCACCTGGTCGTTGCCCATGCCGGTGCAGCCGTGGGCGATGGCATTGGTGCCGAGTTCCTTCGCACGTGCCAGCGACGCATCGACAATCAGGTAGCGATCAGAGACCAGCAACGGGTACTGGCCCTGGTAGCCCTCGCCCGCCCACACGAACGGCTTGACGAAGCCGTCCCAGATCGCCGGACCGCCATCGACGGTGACGTGGCTGGCGACACCCAGTTCCGCGGCGCGCTGCTCGATGAAGGCGCGTTCGTCCGCATCCACGCCACCGGTGTCGGCGAACACGGTATGCACGTTCCAGCCCTGCTCCTTCAGGTAGGGCACGCAGAAGCTGGTATCGAGGCCGCCGGAAAAGGCGAGGACGATGTCGCGGGAATCGTTGGAGGAGGTCATTTCGATATCTCGTTTCAGGCCCCCTCCCCTGCTTGCAGGGGAGGGCTGGGGAGGGGGCGGAGTTGACCGGGAAGGCAGACCCCCTCCCGGCCTCCCCCTGCACGCAGGGGGAGGAGAAAATCAGCGGATCAGCGCGGCCATGATCGCCTTCTGCACGTGCAGGCGGTTCTCGGCTTCGTCGATGGCGATGCAGTTGGGCGAATCCATCACGCCATCGGTGGCCTTGACGTTGCGTCGCAACGGCAGGCAATGGCTGAATACGCCGTTGTTGGTCAGCGCCATCTTGGCTTCGTCGACCATGAAGTGCTTGAACTGGTCGCGGATCGGCTTCTCGGGCTCCCAGTTGCCGAAGTACGGCAAGGCGCCCCAGCTCTTCGCGTAGACCACGTCCGCGCCGGCATAGGCGCTTTCGATGTCGTGGCTGACCGCCAGCGAGCCACCGCTCTCGGCGACGTTCTGCGCCGCCCAGTCCATGTAGCGCTGGTCTAGCACGTACTCCGGCGTCGGGCACAGCAGGGTCACGTCCATGCCCATGCGGGTGGCAATCGTCAGCGCCGAATTCGCTACCGCGGTGTTGAGCGGCTTCGGGTGGTAGGTCCAGGTCAGCACGTATTTCTTGCCGCGCAGATCCGGTGTGCCGAAGTGTTGCTGCAGGGCCATCGCGTGCGCCAGCTCCTGGCAGGGATGGGTGATCGTCTCCATGTTGATCACCGGCACCGGCGAATACTTCGCGAAGGCCTTCAGCACGATGTCCTCGCGGTCGCGCTGCCAGTCCACGAACTTCGGGAACGCGCGCACTCCGATCAGGTCCACGTAGCGGCCCAGCACGCGTGCGACTTCGGCGATGTGCTCTTCGGTGTCGCCGTCCATCACCGTGCCCAGGTCGAATTCGATCGGCCATGCATCCTTGCCCGGCTGCAGCACCACCGCGTGGCCACCCAACTGGAACGCGCCCAGCTCGAAGCTGGTGCGGGTGCGCATCGATGGATTGAAGAACACCAACGCGATCGACTTTCCCTTCAACTCGCTGCCGAGCTTGTTCTGCTTGAACAACGCGGCCTGGGTCAGCAGCGCGTCGAGGTCCGCCCGGCTCCAGTCCTGGGTATTGAGGAAATGCTTCGGCTGCATCATCGGTTCCTTGGATCGGGACGAGGGAGGAAGGACGGTTGCGGGTGAAACCAGGAGGTCGGAAACGAAAAAACCCAGCCGCTGGGCTGGGTTTGACGGAAGGTGCACGACGACGCGATCCGGTCTACCCAGCAGTTCGGGACGGTTCCGGTCGGCGCGCACGCGAGGTCATGCCGGAGGCCATCCGGGCAGAGTTGGCGTAGCGCGTGGCGAGGTATGCGTGCATCAGGGCGCGGATGCTGACATGCCGCGCCGCAGCATGCAAGCGTCCGGGCGTCAGTCGTGCGGATGGGGGGTGATCGACACGCGAACGCGCAGGCGGTTGCCGGGGTCGCGCGCCATCCGCGTGCGGAACTTGCTGCCCTTGTAGACGTAGTCCACGTCGTAGGCGATCGGCCGACGGAACTCGCGCGTCACCCCTTCCATCCGGCAATTGCTCAGCCCCGCCTTGCGCTCTTCCGGAGTGGCATTGCCGGTCAGGCGCCCTTTCACGGAGCTGACCACACGCGACAATTTCGACTCACCCGGCTGGGCCACGTCGCAGACCCGCTCCTGGCTGGTGGTCCGCAAGACCTGGTAGATCGGCTTCACCGCGAGCACCTGCGCATAGTCGTAGCGCACGTTCTCCGGGGGGATGACGACCTCGGGCGACGGATCCTGCGCACGCACCGCCGCCGCCAGCAGGAGGGCGACGATCGGCAATGCCGAGGACAGGGCGCGACGGACAGTCATGGGTCGCAAGTCTATCGGCGCGGGCCGCGACGGGTATGAATCGCTGCTGTCGTCGAGGCCCGGGCCGCTACAATGGCGTGTCCAACGCGCGTGCCCCCATGACACTGCATCTCTACAACACCCTCACCCGCCGCGCCGAACCGTTCGCGCCGCTCGACCCCGCATCTCCGACGATGTACGTCTGCGGCCCGACGGTCTACAACTACGTGCATATCGGCAACGCGCGCGGACCGGTGGTGTTCGGCGTGCTGGCAGCCCTGCTGCGTCGCCGTCATGGCGGGTTGCGCTACGCACGCAACATCACCGACGTCGACGACAAGATCAATGCGGCCGCGAAGGAACTGGGCACGCCGATCTCGGCGATCACCGACAAGTACAGCGCCGCCTATCGCGAGGACATGGCCGCGCTTGGCGTGAGCGGCGATTTCGCTCCCGACATCGAGCCAGCCGCGACCGCGCACATGCCGCAGATGATCGCGATGATCGAGCGCCTGATCGCCGACGGCCACGCATACGCAGCAGAAGGCCATGTGCTCTTCGCGGTGGCCAGCTTCGACGGTTACGGCAAGCTCTCGCGCCGCGACCCGGACGACATGCTGGCCGGCGCACGCGTCGAAGTGGCGCCGTACAAGCGCGATGCCGGCGACTTCGTGCTGTGGAAGCCATCGACCGACGACCTGCCCGGCTGGGACTCGCCCTGGGGCCGTGGTCGCCCGGGCTGGCACATCGAATGCTCGGCAATGGCCGAGGCGCACCTGGGCGCCACCATCGACATCCACGCCGGCGGCATCGACCTGCAGTTCCCGCACCACGAGAACGAAGTCGCGCAAAGTGAGTGCGCGCACGGCGGCGCGCCGTTCGCACGCTGGTGGCTGCACAACGGCATGCTCAACTTCGGTGGCGCGAAGATGAGCAAGTCGGTGGGCAACATCGAGCGCATCCACGACCTGGTGCGCGCGCACCCGCCGGAAGCGTTGCGTTATGCATTGCTCTCCGCGCAGTACCGGCAGCCGCTGGAATGGTCGGATGCGCTGATCGAGCAATCGGTGCGCACGCTGGACCGGCTGTACGGCACCTTGCGCGACCTGGGCGATGTCGATGCCGACGCGGTGATTCCCGCGAGCATCGAGGCCGCGCTCGACGACGACCTCAACACGCCTGCGGCGCTGGCCGAGATCGCCGGCATCGCGGGCGAGGCCCGCAAGGCCACCGATGCCGCCACGCGCGCGCAACTGAAAGGGCAGCTGCTCGGCGCGGGCCGGATCCTCGGCTTGCTGCAGCAGGATCCACTCGCGTGGTTCGCGCGTGGTGCATCCAATGACGACGACGCACGCATCCAGGCCTTGATCGACGAACGCATCGGGG
>JAVWUU010000128.1:0-247 GCA_036666995.1 Thermomonas sp. | reverse complement strand
AAATCAGAGAAGTGGATTCAAGCGCGGATCGACGAACGTGTTGCCGCAAAAGCCTCACGCGACTTCGCCCGCGCCGACGCGATCCGCGACCAGCTTGCGGCCGAGGGGATCCTGCTGGAAGACACGCCGCAGGGCGTGCGCTGGAAGCGCGCGTGAGCAGCACGCAATTCCCGCTGGAACCCACACCCGCCGACGCGCAAGCCGCCATCGCTGAGGAGTTCGCGTTCTTCGGCGACTGGTCGGAGCG
>JAVWUU010000127.1:372-6364 GCA_036666995.1 Thermomonas sp. | reverse complement strand
CTTGCGGTCGGCAGCGATGTCGGCCGCACTGACCAGCCCGCATGCGCCGCCCAGCACTAACAAGACAGAAAGGCGCATCGCGCGCATCCCGACCGAACCCGCAAACAGACTCATGCCCATGTCCTCGTGTTGAAACCGACCGAAGGGCCGGTGATGTCATTCGTCGCGGGTGCGCTGGCGGCATGTCTTGCGGCTTGCCTGCAGCAACATTCGTCGATCAGGCCGGCATCGTCGATGCCTTCGCGGCGCACGATCCGTCGGCCGACCTCTGCCCCACACGCCGACAGAGGCGGCAGGCTGGCCGCCAGCAAGGATTGCCCGGCGAAGCCAGGACCGGCCGGTGGCGCGTGGAAGCGCAGCACGTTCGCCCGCCACGCCGGCCCGCCGAGGTGCCGCGCCACGCGACGCCACAGGCGCTCGCGGAGATTGAGCCCGGCATCCTTCGAGCGGTGCCGGGGCAGCGCCGCCAGCAGGCGTTCCCACGCAAGGAAGTCGCTGTCCGGCAGCAGGTACAGGCGCCAGCAGCAATCGCCCTCGCGATCGAAGAACTGCAGGCTTTCGCACAGCCCATCGCTGTCCAGCGCGCTGTCGCTGCTCACCCGCACCGCCTGCGACCAGCCATCGAGTTCGCTGCCGGCATGGATGCGATACAGGCACAACACCGCGCCCAGCGCGGCGAGTTCGTGCGGATGCGGCAACAGCTTCGGCCTCTCGATGTGCGCAGCGCGGGCCGGCATCACTTGGTCAGGATCAGCTTGTCGTTGCGGGTGTGACGCAGGCGGTACACCTCGTTGCCGTGGCGGATCAGGACCTCGGTGCAGCCCTGCAGCAGGTTGCGGCTTTCTACCGCTGGCGTCACCGATGCCGATGCGCCCGGCATCGGCACGGCATTGAGGACGAGATGACGGGTCAGGCGTGGACGTGGCTCGAAGATCGCGGACATGGCGGCGCTCCGGTGGTGGTCGCGATTGATGATAATGATTCTCATTATCGAGTCAAGCGATCGCCTGCGCCCTATCCTGTGGCCCCGATAGGAGGCTCACGTGCCCATAGCGAATTCCGGTTGGCGCGACTTCTGGCCACGCCTGCTCGAGCGACCGGACGCGCTGATGCTGGAGCTCGGCGCGGGCGGTGAACTGCTGGTCTCGCAGATGCGCGCGGTGCTGTCGCTGCTGCTGTTGCCGTTGCCGCTGATCAACGTGCTCGGTGGCGGCAAGCTCGAGGAATCGCTGATCGGCCTGTTCGGCGCGGTGTTCGCGATCGTCATGTCGCAGGTCTGGCTGGCCCTGGCGCGGCAACATGGCCGCTATCGCTGGTTGCCCTGGGTCACCGCCACCTACGACGTCAGCATGACCACCCTGGTGCTGGGACTGCTGGCCTGGAGCTCGCCGGTCATCGGCCTCAACAGCCTGGTGGTGTGGGCGTTCTACCTGATCGCGATCTGCATGACGGCACTGCGCAACGACGGTCGCCTGACCCTGTACACCGGATTGCTGGCGGTGCTGGAGTACGCGCTGCTGTCCTGGTGCATCTTTGCCCTGGCGGGCAGCCCGGACCAGCTGGTGTCGATCGACTATGGCACCGCCACGGTGGGCAACCAGATCCAGCGGCTGGTGCTGCTGGCGATGGTCACCGGCATCGCCGCCACCATCGTCTATCGCATGCAGCGGCTGGTGGACATGTCCGGCACCGACGGGCTGACCGGCCTCCCCAACCGCACCTGGCTGGCGCATCGTTTCCCGACCATGCTCGACGCCATCCGCCTGCAGGGAGGATCGCTGTCGATCTGCCTGCTCAACCTGGACCATTTCAAGCGGGTCAACGACGAGATCGGCCACCAGGCCGGCGACCGCGCGTTGCGCCACACCGTGGACGTGCTGCAGCAGCAACTGGAGGACGGCGATTTCCTGGCCCGACTCGGCGGCGAGGAATTCGTGCTGCTGATGCCGCTGCCGATCGGCCGCGCCTGGGAACGCCTGGACAGCATGCGCAGGGCCGGCGCAGCGCAACCCTTCCTGGCCGATCCCGGTGCCGATCCGCTCAGGGTGACCTTCAGCGCCGGCATCGCCGGTTGGCCGCAGGACGGCGCGGACCTCTCGCAATTGTTGCGCCGCGCCGACGTCCGCCTGCGCCAGGCCAAGCTGGAAGGCCGCAACCGCGTGCTCGCACGGGACACCTGACCGCTGCGCTTGCCGGCACCGGCGGGCATGACTACCCTGCGGGATCGCGTGCGCGTCCGCACGGTCGGGGAAGGGTCGTATGGAAGGTTTGGCAAGGATCGGCTTCGGCCTGTTCGGACTGGCGGTGCTGATCGGGATTGCCTGGCTGTTCTCCAACAACCGGCGAGCGGTGGACTGGCGGCTGGTACTGACCGGCGTGAGCCTGCAGATCGCGTTCGCCGCGCTGGTGCTGCTGGTGCCAGGTGGTCGCGAGGTGTTCAACGCGCTCGGCCACGGCTTCGTGAAGATCCTCAGCTTCGTCACCGCCGGCTCCACCTTCATCTTCGGCAACCTGATGAACGTCGAGACCTACGGCTTCATCTTCGCGTTCCAGGTGCTGCCGACCATCATCTTCTTCGCCGCGTTGATGGGCGTGCTGTACCACCTCGGGGTGATGCAGTTCATCGTGCGGATCATGGCGCTGGCGATCACCAAGGTGATGCGCGTGTCCGGCGCCGAGACCACCAGCGTCTGCGCCAGCGTGTTCATCGGCCAGACCGAGGCGCCGCTGACCGTGCGCCCGTACATCGCCAAGATGACCCAGTCCGAGCTGCTGACGATGATGATCGGCGGCATGGCGCACATCGCCGGCGGCGTGCTGGCGGCCTACGTGGGCATGCTCGGCGGCGGCGACCCGGAACAACAGGCCTTCTACGCCAAGCACCTGCTGGCGGCGAGCATCATGGCCGCGCCGGCGACGCTGGTGGTGGCCAAGCTGCTGATCCCCGAGACCGGCGAGCCGCTGACCCGCGGCACGGTCAAGATGGAAGTGGAGAAGAACGCCAGCAACATCATCGATGCCGCCGCCGGCGGTGCCGCGGATGGCCTCAAGCTGGCGCTCAACATCGGCGCGATGCTGCTCGCCTTCATCGCCCTGATCGCGATGATCAATGCGCCGCTGACCTGGCTCGGCGAAGTCACCGGCCTGCAGGCGATGCTGGGCAAGCCGACCGACCTCGCCGCGATCTTCGGATGGGTGCTGGCGCCACTGGCATGGGTGATCGGCGTGCCGTGGCAGGACGCCACCACGGTCGGTTCGCTCATCGGCCAGAAGGTGGTGATCAACGAATTCGTGGCCTACCTGCAGCTGGCCGACATCGTCAACGGCAAGGTTGCGGGCGTGGCCCTGACCGACCAGGGTCGTTTGATCGCGACGTACGCGCTGTGCGGCTTCGCCAACTTCAGTTCGATCGCGATCCAGATCGGCGGCATCGGCGGGCTCGCGCCCGAGCGTCGCAGCGACCTTGCCCGGTTCGGCCTGCGCGCGGTGCTGGGCGGCTCCATCGCCACCTTCATGACCGCCACGATCGCCGGCGTCCTGAGCTACTTCGGCTGATGCCATGAGTCGCGTCGTCGTCGTCGGTTCCTTCAATGTCGACCACGTCTGGCGCGTGCCGGCGTTGCCGCAGGCGGGCGCCACCCTGAGCGGCGAGTACGCGACGGGCCCTGGCGGCAAGGGGTTCAACCAGGCGATCGCCGCAAGGCGTGCGGGTGCGGCCACCTGCTTCACCTGCGCGCTGGGCGACGACCTCGGCGCGCAACTCGCACGCGTGCTGTGCACGGCCGACGGCATCGACCTGCGCGATGCGGTCGTTGCTGCGCCCACCGGCACCGCCGGCATCTACGTGGATGCGCAGGGCCGCAACAGCATCGTGATCGGCGCGGGCGCGAATGCGGCATTGCAGCCGGCATTCGTGACCGAAGCGCTCGAAGGCTTGCAGGCAGGCGACGTGGTGGTGGCCCAGCTGGAATCGCCGCTGGACGCCATCGCCCGGGCGCTGGACGCCGGCCGCAGCGCCGGCGCGACCACCCTGCTCAACCCGGCGCCAGCGAACGTGGCGATCGACAGTGCGATGCTCGACCGCGCCGATATCCTCACACCCAACGAAACCGAATTCGTCGCCCTGCTCGGCCGCCATGTCGGCGACCGGATCGATGCGGATGCGGTCTGCGGCATCGACCAGCAACGCCTGCACGCGCTGTGCCGGAACCTCACCAATGGCACGGTGATCGTCACCCTGGGCGCGAGCGGCTGCTTCGTCTCGCATGCCGAGTCGAACCTGCGCGGCGACGCCACCGCCTGCTACCGCATTCCGGCCGAGACCGTGCGCGCAGTCGACACCACCGGTGCCGGCGATGCGTTCAACGGCGCGCTGGCGGCCTCGCTGGGATTGAAGCCGGAGCGCGCCTTCGCCGAGCACGTGCGCTTCGCGGTGCGTTACGCCTCGCGTTCCACCGAACTGTACGGTGCCGCGCTGGCGATGCCGCGGATGCCGGTGGGCTGATCGGAACTGGGTGATCCGGCGCGCGCCTTACAATGCGCGCATGCAACTCGGCCCGCATCGCATCGAACCGAAGGTCATCCTCGCGCCCATGGCGGGCGTGACCGACAAGCCGTTCCGGTTGCTGTGCAAGCGACTGGGCGCGGGCCTGGCGGTGTCGGAGATGACCACCTCCGATCCGCGCTTCTGGACCACCGCGAAGTCGCTGCACCGGATGGACCATGTGGGCGAACCGGATCCGGTCAGCGTGCAGATCGCCGGCACCGTGCCCGCGGTCATGGCCGATGCAGCGCGCTTCAACGTGGACCACGGCGCGCAACTGATCGACATCAACATGGGCTGTCCGGCGAAGAAGGTCTGCAACGCCTGGGCCGGCAGCGCGCTGATGCGCGAACCCGATCTGGTGGCGCGGATCGTCGAAGCCGTGGTGAACGCGGTCGACGTGCCGGTGACGCTCAAGATCCGCACCGGCTGGGATGCCGACCACCGCAATGCGCCGGAGATCGCGCGCATCGCCGAGGACGCCGGGATCGCGGCGCTCGCCGTGCACGGGCGCACCCGCGACCAGCAATACACCGGCATCGCCGAGTACGAGACCATCGCCGCGATCAAGGCGATGCTGCGCATTCCTGTCATCGCCAACGGAGACATCGACTCGCCTGAGAAAGCGCGCTTCGTGCTCGAGTCCACCGGCTGCGATGCGGTGATGATCGGCCGCGCCGCCCAGGGCCGTCCGTGGATCTTCGGCCAGGTCGCGCATTTCCTCGCTACCGGCGAACGGCTGCCGGAGCCTTCGCTGCAGCAGGTGCGGGACATCCTCTTGTCGCACCTTGAACACCTGCACGCGTTCTACGGCGAAGTCTCCGGCGTGCGCATCGCCCGCAAGCACCTCGGTTGGTACGCGAAGGACCGACCCGAGAACGCGGCGTTCCGCGCCGTGGTCAACCAGGCGCAGACCGCGGACGAACAACTGCGGCTGACCCGCGACTATTTCGACGCGCTGGTCGCGGGCGTGGCGACCGGACTTCCCGCTGCAGCTTGAACATTCGCGGGCTGGTGCCAGATGCGGTGCCACATCGCATCAAGCTGGCGCCTTGCTTCCCATGGCCAGCGCAACTGGCGCGTCGGGATCGCGCGCCAGCCATCGCCGTCGGGTTCGGCCACCGCGAAGTTGAAGGTGTAATCCGGCTCCGCACCCATGCGCAGGTCGCTGAGCACCAGTTGGCCATCGCGGACCTGCGCCTTGTGGAAGCCGTGGTTGAACCAGGTCAGCCGCTGCACCGCCGGGATCGCCGCGACCTGGCGCAGCGCCTGCACATTCGAAGCATGGCCGCGGAACACCATCGACCCGTTATCGGCGACCAGCGAACGCTCGCCTTCGACGAAACCGTCCGGCGTCATCGCCACCACCCGCCACAGCAAGGTGTTGAAAGGCATCGGCACCGAGAAACGCGGCGCATCGGCCAGGCCCATCGCGACCAGCGCGCGGCC
>JAVWUU010000127.1:0-362 GCA_036666995.1 Thermomonas sp. | reverse complement strand
CATAGGCGCGTTTGGCCGCGTCCTGGGCGTCGGCCAGCAGACGAAAGCGCGCCTCGGCACTCTCCGCCACCCGCGCGGAAGCGAAACGCGACGCCGCCTGGTAGTAGAGCTCCTGGACATCGCCCAGGTCGCGCGCGCGCTGCCGCCAGCGCGCGGCCGGCTTCGCGATCGACCAGCGATTTCGCCAGCAGGGACCAGCCGAGGTACGCGCTGCTCAACACCAGTCCGGCCACCAGCACGCGCTGCGCCGCGACGCGTTCGCGCAGGAAAAACGCAGCCACGCAGGCGATGAGCAACCAGATCGTGTACAGCGGATCGATGATGAAGACGCTCGACCACATCGTCGGCGGCGGCATCAGCGG
>JAVWUU010000126.1:0-6393 GCA_036666995.1 Thermomonas sp. | reverse complement strand
CGATGCGCGCTTCCGCTCGGTCTATTGCGGCAGTTCGACCTGGCGGGACCCCATCGCAGGCCTCGCCTATTCCGATGCCGCGCTGGCGCTGGCGCGCGACATGAAGGACACCGCGTCGGTGGCGCGCGCGCTGCTCTGCCGCACCGAATACGTGATGCTGACCAGCGGCACCCAGCGTGGCTTGCCGGAGGTGGACAAGGCGGTCGAACTGCTCGCCAACGGGAATGAGCCACAGCTGCTGGCGGAATCGCTGGAGACCCGCGGCGACATCCTGTCCCTGCTCGGCGAACAGGCCAAGGCCATGCTGGATTTCCAGCGCGCGCGCGCCGCCTACCGGCAGGCAGGCATCCCGGGCGAAGTCGAATCGCTGGTGCTCAGCATCGCCGTGGCCTACCGACGGATGGGCGACACCGAGCAGGCACGTCGCTATTTCGTCCAGGCCCTGCAGCGCATGCAGGCGCGCGGCGATTGGGAAGGCGTGGCCACCAACATGATCCAGCTGGGTTTCCTGCAGGAAGAGTCCGGTGCACCGGAACGCGCTGTGCGACCGTTCCAGCAGGCGTTGGACGTCGCCATCGCGCACCGCCTGCCGGATACCGCCAACTCGGCGCTGCTTGGCCTGGCGGAAGCGCAGATCGGCCTTGGCCAGGGCGATGTGGCGCTGCGCACGCTGGAGCGCGCACGCGACGGATTCGCGGCTCGCCAGGACACGTCGTCCGAGGACAGCCTGCAGCTGCTGACCGGCCAGGCGCTGGCCCGTCAGGGACGTCATTCCGAAGCGCTGGCGCGCTACCGGCAGGCCCTGCCGTTGATCAAGCGCAACGGCAACGAGCGCTACCTCGCCCATCTGTACAAGGCGCAGGCGACCAGCCTGGAAGCGCTGGGCCACCTCGATGCCGCGCTTTCGGACTACAAGCAATACACCGAGCTGCAACTGCGCCTGCAGGGCAAGATGCGCCTGGAGCAGGGTCGACTGCTCGAATACGAATACGAAATCCGCCGCGGCGAATTCGAGAACCAGCGCCTGCGCAACGAGGCCGCGACCAAGCAGGAACAGGTGCAGGCGCTGGAACGCGTGCGCCACTGGCAGTGGCTGACCATCGTGCTGGGTGCGCTGCTGCTCGCCTTGCTGACGTCGCTGGCCTGGCGACACGGGCGGACCTCGCGGCGGCTCAGCCGGGAAAGCCTGATCGACCCGCTGACCGGGATTTCCAACCGCGCCGCGATCGAGGCCGAGGCGATGCGTGCGCTCGGGGGTGCCACGCGTCCCGGCGAATCGGTGTCGCTGCTGATCCTCGACCTCGATCATTTCAAGACGATCAACGACCGCCATGGCCATGCCGCCGGCGACCGCGTGCTGCGCGCCGCCGCCGACGCCTGGCATACCGTGCTGCGCGGGCGCGACCCGCTGGGCCGGATCGGCGGCGAAGAGTTCGTGGTGGTCTGCGCGGACACCACGCTGGAACAGGCACTGGTGGTCGCGGAGCGCCTGCGCGAGGCGACCGCCGCGCTGCTGTTCGACGACATCGACCCGGGCTTGCGGGTCACGGTGAGCATCGGCGTGGCGCAATCGCAGCGCAGCGACGACAATCACGAGGCCGTACTGGCGCGGGCCGATGCCGCCCTCTATCGCGCCAAGCAGCGCGGCCGCAACCGCGTCGAACACTGACGCGCGAACCGGCCCGCGATCAGATCGCGTCGGCGTCCAGTTCGCCGGTGCGGATGCGCACCACCTTGCCGAGATCCCAGACGAAGATCTTGCCGTCGCCGATCTTGCCGGTGCCCGCCGAGCGCATGATCGCCTCGACCACGCCATCGACCTGGTCGTCCGGCACCGCGACTTCGAGCTTGATCTTCGGCAGGAAGTCGACCAGGTATTCGGCGCCGCGATAAAGCTCGGTATGGCCCTTCTGCCGGCCGAAGCCCTTGACCTCGGTGGCAGTGATGCCGGCGACACCGGCCTCGGCCAGCGCCTCACGCACATCGTCCAGCTTGAATGGCTTGATCACCGCCATCACCATTTTCATCACGACGTCTCCATGGGGTCGACGCGAGCATACCGCGCAGTGCCGATGCATACTGCCGCCCACGGCGCGGGGTTTTCCGACCCCGCCCCGTCCCCTGCACCGACGGCCCTGGCGCACCGCGATGCGCATGCTGTCGACACCCGCAGGAGAACCCCGATGAAGTCCGAGCGCATGATCGACCTGTCCCAACTCGACGAACTCGCCCGCCGCCTCAGCAACCTGGTGCCACCGGGATTGCGCGAGGGCCGGGAAGAATTGCAGCAGAATTTCAAGTCGGTGCTGCAGGCCGGGCTGGGCAAGCTGGACCTGGTGACGCGCGAGGAATTCGACGTGCAGCGCGCGGTCCTGCTGCGCACCCGCGAGAAGCTCGACGCGCTGGAACAGCGCCTGGCCGAACTGGCCGATCTCCCGCAACCGCCCCGCCACTGAGGCCGCCGCCATGGGTCTTGCGATCGTGCACAGCCGTGCGCGGGTGGGCGTGCGTGCGCCTGAAGTCCGGGTGGAAGTGCATCTGGCCGGTGGCCTGCCTTCGATGTCGATCGTGGGTCTGCCTGAGGCTGCCGTGCGGGAAGCCAAGGATCGCGTGCGTGCCGCGATCCAGTGCGCGCAGTTCGAATTCCCGTCGCGCCGGATCACCATCAACCTGGCACCCGCCGATTTGCCGAAGGACGGCGGCCGCTTCGACCTGGCCATCGCGCTGGGCATCCTCGCCGCCAGCGGCCAGCTGTCCAACGATGCGCTGCAGGACTGGGAATTCCTGGGCGAACTCGCCCTGACCGGCGAGATCCGCAGCGTCGACGGCGTGCTCGCGGCGGCGATCGCGGCAGGCGATGCCGGGCGCCGGCTGCTGGTCGCGCCCGGCAATGGCGCCGAGGCCGCGCTCGCCTCCACCGTCGAGGTCCGCACTGCGCGCACCTTGCTGGAAGTCTGCGCCGCGCTGGATGCCGGCAAGGTGCTGCCGCATGCGCAGGCCCTGCCCTGCCAGGATCGGCCACCGCCCGACCTCACCGACGTGCGCGGCCAGGCGCTGGCGCGGCGCGCACTGGAGATCGCAGCGGCAGGTTTTCACCATCTGCTTTTCGTCGGGCCGCCAGGGAGCGGCAAGACCCTGCTCGCCTCGCGGCTATGCGGGATCCTGCCTCCGCCCAGCGAAGCCGAGGCTCTCGAATCGGCATCGATCGCCTCCGCACGCGGTTTCGGGCCTGACAGCCGTGGGCTGGATCCGACACGCTGGCGGCAGCGCCCGTTCCGCGCACCGCACCACACCGCCAGCGCGGTCGCGCTGGTCGGCGGCGGCGCGGATCCACGCCCCGGAGAAATCTCGCTGGCCCACCACGGCGTGCTGTTCCTCGACGAGCTCCCCGAGTGGAGCCGGCACGCGCTGGAAGTGCTGCGAGAACCGCTGGAATCCGGCAGCGTCAGCATTTCGCGCGCGGCCCGGCACTGCGAATTCCCTGCGCGTTTCCAGCTGGTCGCGGCGATGAATCCCTGTCCCTGCGGCTGGGCCGGCGATCCCTCGGGCCGCTGCCTGTGCAACGACGAGATGATCCGTCGCTACCGGGCGCGCATCTCGGGGCCACTGCTCGAACGCATCGACCTGCACGTGGAAGTCCCGCGGCTGCCGCCCAGCGCATTGCGCACCGATGGCCCGCCCGGCGAAGCGAGCGCCGCGGTGCGCGAGCGGGTGATGCGTGCCCGCAACCTGCAACTGGCGCGCTGCGAACAGACCAATGCGCGCCTCGACCAGGCCCAGACCGACGCGCATTGCCGGCTCGCCCCGCGCGACACCGCCCTGCTCGAACGCGCAGTGGACAGCCTGCAACTCTCGGCGCGCTCGCTGCACCGGATCCTGCGGGTGGCGCGGACCATCGCCGACCTGGCGGATTCGGCCGACATCCAGACCCCACACCTCACCGAGGCGATCGGTTACCGGCGACTGGAGCGCGGGCGGGAGCGCGCTGCGGCCTGACCTTCGGCATGTCGTGCGGCGGCGAGCTTTCCGTATGCTCCAGCCTGGGATCCCACGGAGAGACGCCATGTCGCTGCACCGCACGCTCATCGCCAGTTCGATCGCCGCCTGCCTGCTCGCTGCCTGCGACCGCGCGCCGAGCGAGCCGACGGCCCAAGCGGCCGCGCCCGCCGCCGCGCCGGCATCGATCAATGACGTCGAACTGATCCCGCGCGATGCGCTGTTCGGCAACCCGGAGCGGGCCGCGGTGCAGATCAGCCCCGACGGCAAGTACCTGAGCTGGATCGCCGCCGTCGACGGGGTGATGAATGTCTGGGTCGCGCCGGCCGGCGACACCGCCAAGGCGCGCGCGGTGACCGCCGACAAGGCACGCGGCATCCGCCAGTATTTCTGGAGCCACCACCCCGACACCCTGCTGTACATGCGCGACACCGGCGGCGACGAGAATTTCCACCTGTTCTCGGTGAACCTGGCGACCGGCGAATCGCGCGACCTCAGCAATTTCCCGAGCACGCGTGCGGAGATGGTCGGGCTGAGCCACCTGCACCCGGGCGCGGTGCTGGTGGCCATGAACGACCGCGACGCGAAGTGGCACGACCTCTACAACGTCGACCTGGCGAGCGGCCAGCGCACGCTGGTGCAGAAGAACACCGGGGAGTTCGCCGGCTACATCGCGGATCCCGACTTCAAGGTGCGGATGGCGACCAAGTCGCGCGCGGACGGCGGCAGCGACCTGCTGGAACCTGACGGCAAGGGCGGCTGGAAGATCGTCGGCGAAATCCCGTTCGCCGACTCGCTGACCACCTTCCCGGGCGGCTACACCAGCGACGGCAAGACCCAGTACTTCTTCGATTCGCGCGGCCGCAACACCACCGCGCTGTACGCCATCGACGTCGCCACCGGCACCAAGACCCTGGTGCACGAGGACGCGCGCGCCGACATCGCCGGTGCCATCGACGACCCGAACACCAACAAGGCGCAGGCGGTCTCGGTCAACTACCTCAGGAACGAATGGAAGGTGATCGACCCCGCCATCGCCGCCGACCTGGAAACCCTGAAGGCGATCGGCCCCGGCGACATCAGCATCAGCGCGCGCACGCAGAACGACAAGACCTGGATCGTGGCCTACTCGGCCGCCGAGACCCCGGTGGTCTACTACCGCTACGCACGTGGCGGCAAGCCGGAAAAACTGTTCTCCGCGCGCCCGGCCCTGGACGGCAAGCCGCTGGTGGCGATGTGGCCGCAGGAGATCAAGTCGCGCGACGGCCTGACCCTGGTCAGTTACCTGAGCCTGCCGAAAACCGCCGACGCCAACAACGACGGCAAGGCCGACAAGCCGGTGCCGATGGTGCTGCTGGTGCACGGCGGCCCATGGGCGCGCGACGACTACGGCTACAGCGGCTACGACCAGTGGCTGGCCAACCGCGGCTATGCGGTGTTGTCGGTCAACTATCGCGGCTCCACCGGCTTCGGCAAGGAGTTCGTCAACAAGTCGGACGGCGAGTGGGCCGGCAAGATGCACGACGACCTGCTCGACGCGGTCGACTGGGCGGTGAAGAACGGCGTCACCACCAAGGACGATGTCGCGATCATGGGCGGCAGCTACGGCGGCTACGCCACGTTGACCGGCCTGACCTTCACCCCGGACACGTTCAAGTGCGGCGTCGACATCGTCGGTCCGTCCAACCTCAACACTTTGCTGAGCACGATCCCGCCGTACTGGGCCGCGTTCTTCGAGCAGTTCGCCAAGCGCGTCGGCGACCCGCGCACGGAAGCAGGCCGCAAGCTGCTGGAGGAGCGCTCCCCGCTGACCCACGTGGCGAAGATCAGCAAGCCGCTGCTGATCGGCCAGGGGGCCAACGACCCGCGGGTCAAGCAGCCGGAAAGCGACCAGATCGTCAAGGCGATGCAGGAGAGGAAGATCCCGGTGACTTACGTGCTGTTCCCCGACGAAGGCCACGGCTTCGCGCGACCGGAGAACAGCAAGGCGTTCAACGCGGTTGCCGAAGGCTTCCTGGCGCAATGCCTGGGCGGCCGCGCGCAACCGATCGGCACCGACTTCGCCGGCTCCAGCATCAGCGTGCCCGCAGGCGCGGACGGCGTGCCCGGGCTGGCCGAGGCGCTGAAGTCGCACACGGCGGCGGTCAAGAACTGAGGTCGTTGCAACTGATCGCCGGGTCAGGGAAGCACTGAGCAATCCGGCTCTTGCTCGTCATTCCTGCGAAGGCAGGAATCTAGTGTCTTTGATCTCAAATGCATGAAGACGCTGGATCCCTGCCTTCGCAGGGATGACGAGCGAGTAGCAGACCTTTCTCAGTCGCGCGGCCAGACCTTGCGGTTGGGATCGAACTCGGACTTCACCAGCGTCGCCGCGCGTTTCCCGAAACCGCAGACCAC
>JAVWUU010000125.1:0-6398 GCA_036666995.1 Thermomonas sp. | reverse complement strand
AGCGTGCCGTCGTCGACGATGGTCACGCCCTTCGCCGCCACGCGCTCGCCCATGCGGCCGGCATACGTCGACGTGCCCTTGCGGTTGAAGTCGCCTTCCAGTCCGTGGCCGACCGCCTCGTGCAGCAGCACGCCGGGCCAGCCGGGGCCGAGCACCACCGGCATCGTGCCCGCCGGCGCATCGATCGCGTCGAGGTTCACCAGCGCCTGGCGCAGCGCCTTCCGTGCGAACTTCTCCGGCTTGTCGTCGGCCAGCAATTGCTCGTACGAGTAGCGCCCACCGAAGCCGGCGAACCCGGATTCGCGACGCCCGTTCTGCTCGGCGATGACCTGGATGTTCATCCGCACCAGCGGGCGCACGTCGCCGGCGAGCACGCCGTCGCTGCGCGCGACCAGCACGGTATCCACGCCGCCGCTGAGGCTCACCATCACCTGCTGCACGCGCGGATCCAGCGTGCGCACCAGCGCATCCACGCGCCTGAGCAGCGCGACCTTGGCCTCGTTGGCGAACGCATCCACCGGATCCAGCGCGGGATACAGCTGGCGTCCACCGACGCGCGCAAGCGACTGCCCTGCATGCTGGCGGCCATCGCGCGCGATCGCCCGCGCGGAGTGCGCCGATGCGAGCAACGCGCCGGCATCGAGATCGTCCGAATAGGCGAAACCGGTCTTCTCGCCGGAGATCGCGCGCACGCCCACGCCCTGCTCGATCGCATGCGCGCCATCCTTGACGATGCCGTCCTCCATGCTCCAGCTCTCGCGCCGCGAATGCTGGAAATACAGGTCGCCGAAGTCGATGCCGGGACCGAGCAAGGTGCCGAATGCGCGTTGCAGCGCGTCGGCGTCCAGGCCGGTCGGAGCGAGCAAACGGGTTTCGGCGATGGCGAGTGCGTTCATGCGACCTGCTTTGGAATGCGTTGCAACGAGATGGCGTCGGCGCGCCCGGAATCAATCCGGCGCATCGGGCTTTGCGGCGGGGCGCTGCGGCGGATTGCTGCGTGCGCTGACTTCGACCTTGGGCGTCGCCCACGGGCCGGTGATGCGATAGGTCTTCGCCCCCAGTCCCTGCAGCGGCTTGTCGAGCACCGCATTGGCGACCGCGCCCACCGCGGCGCCCACCGGGCCACCGGCGAGGGCACCGACTGCGGTGAGCAGGCCACCGGACTTCGGCAACACGTCCACGGTCTGGTCGAAGCGCTGCGTGCGCAGGTCGGCGCTGCCGCGGACGTGGATCTCCGCCGCCGGCCCCTTGATCGCGATGTTGTCGCTGCGCGCGCTGCCATCGGCCAGGCGCACGTCGCCGACGATGCTGTCGAAGGCGAAGCCCTTGTCGAAGAAGTCGCGGAAATCGAGGGTGAGCCGGCGCGGCAACTGGCCGATGCCGAGCAGGCCGAGCACGCGACCCGCGCCGGGTTCGATCTCCAGCAGGCGACCATCGCGCGCGTCGAGTCGCAGACTGGCCTGCATGGTCAGCGGGTCCAGCGCGTCAGGCCCACCTCGCCAGTCGGCATCGATGCCCAGCTTGCCCTTGCCACCACCGACCTGGCCGCCAAGCGACAACCCCGCCAGCAACGCACCGATGTCGTCGCTGTCCACGTCGAGCTTCAGCCGCGTGCGCCCGTTCGCGCCACGCCCGGTCCAGGTGCCATTGGCCGACAGGCGTTGCTTGCCGCCGCGGGTGGAGAACTCGTCCATGCGCAGGCCACCGGCCACCGGCGTGCTGCGGAAGCGTGCCTGCCCGAGTGCGGCGTCGCCGATGCGCAGGTCGCCGACATCGAACAGCAGCGGTGGCAACTTGGCCGGATCGAAACCGGCGGCATCATCGGTCGTACCGGTCACATCGCCGGCAACGCCAACAGTCGGCTTCGCCGCCCCTGGCTGCAATGCGCCGAACATGCCACCGGTGCGCGCCGGCATCGTCCAATGCAGGCGATCGAAGCGGCCAGCGACGGTCGCACCCTCCTCCTTCGGCACCAGCAGCGATCCCGCGAGCGTCGCCGAATTGACCAGTACCGCGGTCCCGCGCGGTGCCGGCACGACCTGGACCCGCGCATCCGCGAACTGGGTGCCCAGCAGGCGCAGCTGCGCCGCGTTGACGTCGATCCGGCGCAGCGGCAACCCGTCGCCGCCACGATCGCCAGCGATCACGCCGATCCAGTCGAGCGCATCCAGTCGCGCGGCACGCCCGCCCACCACCAGCCCGTCCGCGGGTGGTGCCTCCGCACGCGCGCCGCCCAATTGCACGGCAACACCGGTCGCGCTCGCATTGCTGCGGCTGCGCAAGGACAGCAGGTTGCCGAGGGTGACTTCGACGTCGCCCTGTTCCATCGGCATGCGCAGGTCGACGCTGGTCGCCAGGGCCTGCGCGCGCGGCTTGCGCAACGGCTCCGGAAGATCGATCGCGGTGCCTGTCAGGTTGGAGCGCAGCTGCAGGCGACCGGCCAGCGTGCCCTGCGCCGCATTGCGCGGGATACCGAGCGTCACCGTCCACGCCGAACTGCCGCTTACATGCGGCTTCAGCCAGCCCAGGTTGCCGGTCTTGTCGAGCAGTCCGTCGATGTCGATCTGCGCCTCGAGCTCGCCCTCGAAGGCATGCGACGGATCGCGCACATGCGGCCCGGCACGCAAGGCCAGCACGCCAGGCGTGCCCTCGTGGCGCACCTGCAGGCCTTCGGCGGCGAACCCACCGTTGTCGTAGCTGGCCTTGCCGCGCACCTGGTCGAACGCCAGCTTCCAGCGTTCGTCGCGGAGGGTGGCGCCGGACAACACCACGTCGCCATGGATGTCGTGCGGCGGCGGGCGGTCATGATGGAAGGGCAGCAGCATGTGGAATTCCGCCTGCGCCGGGCCGGCCACGCGCAGGCTGTCCATGCTCCCGCCATAGGTTTTCTGCAACGGGCTGGCCCGCAGCAAGGCGAGGAACTCCTTCGCATCACCCGCCGCTGCGGCATCCACGGTCAACTCGGCACGCCCGAACCGCGCGATACCGGCCTTGAATGCGGACACCGGCACGCCGCCGATGCGGCTGCTGCCGGCCACGGTGAAGCCGTCGGCCTCGAAGCGGATGTCGGCCTCCAGGTTCTCCGCTGCCGGCCAGTCGGGCTGGAACTTCAGCACCCCGCCGCGCATCTTCGCGTCGACCCGGAACACGCCGGCGCCGTGGCGACCGCCTTCGGTGCGAAACGGCCAGTCGTCCAGTTCGCCGGCGACCACTGCGTGGATGTCATGCAGGCTTCCGCCTTTCAACGCCGCGTCCAGCCATTGCACCGTCGATTTCGGCATCAGGTGGTGGACCCAGAATCCATGCGCCAGCGAGACCTGCGCGGTACCGAGGTCGGCAGCCAGGTCGAGCCTCGGCAAGCTGCCGTCGTTCGGAAAACCCATCCCGCCACGCACCTTGACCTGCAGGTCAAGGTTGGTCAGCGCCAACCCTGACGTACGCACGCTCCAGCCCGCGCCATCGCGCCATGCCACGGCTTCGCCATCGGCATTGAATTCATGCACCACGCCGAATCCGGCAGGCCAGTCGAACGCGAACGTGGCCTGCGGATCGAAACGCAGGCGCACGCCGTCGGCATCGCCCTGCAACCAGCCATCCACGCCGCGCATGCCCGGTGCATTGCCGACCGGCGCGAAGTGCAGGCCACGGATGCGCGCGCGCGCCGACATCGCGCCAGCACGCACGCCCTGGATATCGACGTCTTCCAGCACCGCGCCCGCCGCCGACGCCTGCAGCCAGCCACGCATCCCAGCCGGCAACGCATTGCCCAGCGCAAGCAGTTGCAACAGCGGCGCGGCATCGATGCGGCGTGCCTGCAGTCCGTAGCGTTTCCCGCCACTGACCATGACGCCATCCATCACCTGCTCCGCATCGCCGGCACCGAGCCGCAAGCGCGCGGCCCGTGCCTGCCATTGCCTGATCGTGCCGGTCCAGCGTGCATCCAGCGCCAGCGTGCCCAGCGCCTGCGTCGGCGGTGGCTGGCCGTCGGCCGGTGCGACGCCGCGCACCACCACGTCCTGCATCGCCGCGTCGGCACGGATGCCGGTGATCCTGTGCGCCTTCAACCGGCCCCATGCCTGCAGCTTGCCCATGCCGGATACGGGCGCGACACCGGCCAAGTCGAAGCTGCCGGCGAATTCGCGCAGGTCCGCCTGGCGCGAACCTGCATACACCTGGCCATCACCGCTGTGGCGGTCGTAGTCCAGCGCTGCCGCGATCGGAGTCGCGCCATCGCGCAACCAGGCATGCGCACCGACCCGGATGCGGGCACCGTCCACGCGCATGCGCAGGTCGATGCGCGGCACCCGCAGGTCCAGCCCGAGTTCCGGTGCCGACACCCGCAACCTTGCATCCGACACCTGGAGTTCGCCGAGGCGTTCCAGGGTGGCGAAGGGGTCGCCGCCCGCCTGTTGCTGGCCCGGCAACCCACGCACGCTCCACAGGCCGGCCGCGTCCCGCTGCAGGACCAGGTCAAGCCCGCGCACGCGCAATTCGGTGAACGAACGCCCGGGCAGCAGGCCGGCGTACTGCGCGACCAGGACCTCGGCGTCACCGATGCGCAGCGGATTGTCGGCTTTGCCAATGCGCAGGTTGTCCAGCCGCAGCAGCGGCCCACGCCGGGTCCATTGGGTCTTGACCTCGTCGAATGCGACTTCGCCCTGCACGCGCGCGCCGAGCCATGCGGCGACCTTGTCCGGATGGCGCTCGACCAGCGGAAGCAACTGGCTGCCGATGCCGTTGCCCAGCGCGAGCAGGACCAGTGCCGCGGCCAGCACATACCAGGCACCACGGCGCAGCAGGCGCCAGCGTCGGCGAACGGGCGTGGTCATCGCTCTCGCCGATGGGGCCGGAGCGACGGTGTGCTTCCGCCGCTCCTTCCAGTCGGCCAAGCGGTCATCGCAACCGCATCAAAGCAACACGACATCGAACTGCTCTTGCATGTACTGCGCATCCGCCTGGAAGCGGATCGACTTGCCGAGGAATTCCTCCAGTTCGGCCACGGCGGTGGACTCCTCGTCGGTGATGCGAGCGACCACCTTCGGCGAGGCGATCACCAGCAACCGCGGGGCATCGAACTGGCGCACCGCGCGCACGATCTCGCGGAACACTTCGTAGGTCACGGTTTCCGCGGTCTTGACCGTGCCGCGACCGCTGCACTCGTGGCAGGGCTCGCTCAACTGGCGCTCCAGGCTTTCCACCGTGCGCTTGCGGGTCATCTCCACCAGCCCAAGCGGCGAGAAGTCGTAGACCGTGGTCTTGGCGTGGTCGCGCGCCAGCGATTTCTCCAGCGTGCGCAGCACCTGCCGGCGATGCTCGGCATCCACCATGTCGATGAAGTCGATGATGATGATCCCGCCGAGGTTGCGCAGGCGCAGTTGGCGGGCCACCGACTGCGCGGCCTCCAGGTTGGTGCGGTAGACCGTCTCTTCCAGGTTGCGCTGGCCCAGGAACGAGCCCGTGTTGACGTCGACGGTGGTCATCGCCTCGGTCTGGTCGATGACCAGGTAACCGCCCGACTTCAGCGGCACTTCCTTCTCCAGCGCATGCTGGATCTCGTCCTCCACGCCGTACATGTCGAAGATCGGGCGCGCGCCGGAATAGTGTTCGATCTTCTCCGCAAGGCCCGGCATGTACTGCGCCGCGAATTCGCGCAGGCGCTCGCAGGTTTCGCGAGAATCGACCTTGACCTTCTCCACGTCCCGGCGGATCAGGTCGCGTACCGCGCGCAACGGCAGGCTGAGGTCCTCGTACACGCAACTGCCGACCTTGGCGGTGGCCGAGTTGGCTTCGACCAGTTCCCAGGCACGCTTCAGGTAGGCGACGTCTTCCGCCAGCGCCTCGGCCGGCTGGCCCTCGGCATTGGTGCGCACGATGTAGCCGAACGCGCTGCCGGACGGCGCCAGTTCGATCATCAGCGTCTTCAGGCGGGCACGCTCCTCATCGTCCTCGATGCGCGCGGAAATGCCGAGCACGCGCGAACGCGGCAACAGCACCATGTAGCGCGACGGGATGCTGATCTGGGTGGTCAGCCGCGCGCCCTTGCTGCCGATCGGATCCTTGACCACCTGCACCACGATCTCGGCACCGTCGCGCAGCAATTCGGTGATCGGCACCTGCACCTGCATCGGCGGCGCGGCCGGCGCATCGTCGACCTCGCCCGCGTCCAGTTGCGCGCTGCGGAAGATGTCGTTGGCGTGCAGGAAGGCCGCGCGGTCCAGGCCGATGTCGACGAAGGCGGCCTGCATGCCGGGCATCACCCGCTGCACCTTGCCCTTGTAGATGTTGCCGACCACGCCGCGCTGGCTGCCGCGCTCGATGTGCAGCTCCTGCAGCATGCCGTTCTCGACCACCGCGACGCGGGTCTCGCGCGGGGTCACGTTGACCAGCAGTTCTTCACT
>JAVWUU010000124.1:0-6494 GCA_036666995.1 Thermomonas sp. | reverse complement strand
TGGTAGCTGTCGTAACTGCCCCATGCCCCGGCTTTGGCGGCGTTGTGGAACACCGCGTCGAAGCCACCGGCGAATGCCGCCATCACCGCATCACGATCGGCAAGATCGCCAGAGAGTTGCCGAACGCCGATGATATCCAGCGCGGGGTAGCGACCACGATTGAAGCTCGTCACCTCATGGCCGCGTTCGACCAGACCGCGACAGAGTGCCTGCCCGAGGAAACCGCCACCGCCTGTCACGAGGATCTTCATTCAGCCACCTTGCGGATGTCGGACGCCATGCCCGGATCCCCGCGCAATGGCCATTGCGTCATTGTCCACGCGACGACGCGATCCTGGCCAGCACGGCATCCAGTGCGACATCCCGACCCTGCGCGATGCTTGCCGCGGACTCGGGGGCGGCGATGTCCGGCACGATGCCGGCATCCGGTTGCGGCGTGGCGGGGAATTGCGCGATCAGCGGCACGTCGAGTTCGATGCCCGTGCCCGGCAACGTCATGAACAGGAACGCGCCGCCATTGATGCCGCGCAGGTTGCCGCCGGTGGGCTCGCCGACCAGGGTTCCCAGCTTGCGCGCCTGCACCAGCTCGGCGAACTCGAAGGTAGCGGAACTGTTGTCGGACCCCACCAGCACCCAGACGCGGCCGGCGAACCGCGGCAAGGCGGGCCGGATGCGCATGCCGTCCGCATCGTCGTCGTAGCGGGTCAGGCGATAGAAGCCGTCGCGCGGCGCGGTCGCGGCGTCGCCCCAGTCGTAGAACGACTTGTCCCAGGTGGAAAGATGGGGTCGCAACGCATCGGGCACGCGGCGATAGCGCACGCTGCGGGTGGCCTTGGCCGGCACGATGTCGGCATCCACCAGGTGCGCCGCCAACGCTTCGCCGACGCTGTCGCCGCCTTCGTTGCCGCGCAGGTCGATGACCAGGTCGGTGGTTCCATCGCGAACGAGTTGCACGAACAGGCCATCGACATGCGCGCGCCAGTTCCAGTCCGGGAAGTCGTACGCCGTCCACGACGGCATGCGCAGCAGGCTGACACCGGGACGCGGGCGGGTCATGCGCCACCCGAGCGCGACCGCGGGATCCGCGGCGGCTTCCGGTTTCGCCGCAGGTGCGGCAAAGGGCTGCATGCGCAGCCGCACTTCGCTGGGCGCGGAGGCACCGGGCAGCACCACGCTCGCGTCGAGATCCTCCCGTGCGGCAGCCGCGAACAGCAAGGGATAGAACACGTCGAAGGCTTCGTAGCGGTCCAGGCCGCTACGCTGGAGGTAGGCGATCCGCTTTGCCTGGTTGTGGCCGTCCGCGCGGGCGTAAGGCAGCAAGTCCGCGAGGATGCGCGAGGTCGGAACGCCTCCCAATGCGAGCACCCGCGTCCCCGCGGGCAACGACGCACCTGACCCGAGGTCCGCGGTCACCACCATCTCGCCATCGATCCAGCGGAAATGCAGCGGCAGGCGCGGACGCTGCAACAAGGCGCGGGTGACGACCTCGCCCTGGTTGAAGAAGTTGGCGTAGGTATGTCCGCAGCGGACCTGCGACGCGAATGCCGAGAACGCCAGGTACGCCTGGTCGAGCCGCCTTGGGGATCGGAAAGCTTCCCGCAGGCGGGCGTACTCGGCCGCCAGTGCCGCCTCGTCGAGGTAGCGATGCAGGCCGGGATGCAATGCACCATAGGTCGCCTCCAGCACATCCACGTCGCGCTGCAACGCTTCCGGCTGGAACACCGGCAATGCCTGCCGCCAGGCCAGGTCCGCCGCCTCCACTATCGGCGTCGCGCCCTGCGCGGGCGGTGGCTTCACTGCGCCGCCCGTGCATCCACCAAGCACTATCGCCAACACCAGCGTGGTCACTCGCATGTCGTTGCCCCCGTGCCCGTACCGCCTTGCTTACGAGACCTAGGCAGGGCCGGATGCAGTCCGCGTGGCCCAGACCGCAAGTTTTTCGCGGCCGATCTTGGCGTTGTGGCGGATATCGACCGGGAACGGCTTGGGGTAGCGCAGGAACGTATCGACCTTGGCGGTGTGCACCAGGCCGTCGGCGAGGTGGCGCAGTTCCTGCTCGACGCGCGGCCATTCGCTCGCATCGACGCCATGCGCAAGTTCGACACACAGCACCGGCCGCTGCGCGCCGCGCTTGCCGATGCCGACCAATGCGGTGCGCGCCACATCGCGATGCGTGTTGAACACCGGCTCGATCTGTTCGGTGCACAGCGTGGTGAACTCGTCGACCACCACCCGCTGCGACTTGCGCCCGCAGAACCACAGCCGGCCTTCGCTGTCGAACCAGCCGAGGTCGCCCATGCGGTGGACGATGCGCTCGCTGCCATCCGGCAACGTTTCCCTGATCTTTGCGAGCGCGGTCTGCGCATCGCGATTGAAATAGCTGTCGGTGGCGCTGGGGCCGGCTACCGTTATTTCGCCGACTTGTCCGGCACCGACACGCAGCGCATCGCTCCATGCCGGGATCGCGTCGTCGCTGATGCGGATGATGCGCACCTCGTTCGGTGGCACCGGGCGGCCCACGCAGGTGCCGGCACCGGTTTCGGTGCGTTCGCGCAGGGTCAACAGCTCGCGGCCTTCGATCACCGCGACCGGCAGGCATTCGGTGGCGCCATATGGCGTCCACAACTGCGCATCGGGCGGCAACAGCGCCAGCATCTTCGACACGACCTCGGGCGGCACCGGCGCGCCCGCGGAGGTCACCCGCTTCACCGTCGGCAAGGGCTCGCCATGCTCGGCCAGCACGCGCATCAACGCGGGCGATCCGAACAGTTGGGTTGCACCGAACCCCTGGATCGCCGCATGCAATTTGCGCGGATCGGCATTCGCAGGCCGCGTCGGGTCCATGTCGGGAATGATGCTGGTCAGGCCCAGCGCGGGATCGAACAACGCGAACGGCGGGAATGTCGGCAGGTCGATGCCGCCGGCTTCGATGCCGAATGCACTGCGCAGCATGTCGATCTGCGCGACGAAATGCCGATGCCGATACACCACGCCCTTCGGTACGCCGGTGCTGCCGCTGGTGAACAGCAGGCCGGCGACATCGTCGGGCTGGGTGTCCGCAAGTTGGGACGGCGCGTTCGCACCATCGCGTTCGATATCACCAAGCGTCGCATCGGCCAGCCAGGAACGCGTGCCGGTGGTGATGCGCACGCGCGCCGACCTCGCCCAACCCAGCAAGGTCTTCGCCAGCATCGCCAGGGGAATGCCGATGAAGGCCTCGGGCTTCGCTTCGCCGAGGCATTGCTTCAGCGCGCGCTTGTCGATGCCGGGATCGACCAGCACCGGCACCGCGCCGGCCTTGAACAGCGCGAACATGACCAGGAAGAATTCGGGCGTGGGCCGCACCATCACCACTGTGCGGGTGCCGCGGACGATGCCGCGCTTCGCCAGGCCGGCGGCAATCGCATCGCTGCGCGCGTCGAGCTGCGCATAGGTCAACGCGACGTCGTAACGTCCATTGCGACCCGGACAGCGCATGGCGACCTGGTCGGGGCGCTCGCGGGCCAGCCGTGGAAGCGCGGCGGCGATGTTGCAACGGGCGGCGGGCGGCGTCTCGCTCATGCGCGCATTGTCGCCGACAATGGCGCATGCCCGTCGAACATCCCTGCCTCACCTGCGGTGCCTGTTGCGCGTTCTTCCGGGTCAGCTTCCACTGGTCCGAAGCCGATCCCGCGCTGGGCGGCGTGGTGCCGTTCGACCTGACCGATCCCTTGCGCACGCATGAGCGGGTGATGCGCGGCACCTCGCAGAAGGATCCGCGTTGCATCGCGCTGGACGCCGACATCGGCCGCTATTCGCGCTGCACGATCCACGACCGGCGGCCGTCGGTGTGCGCACTGGTGCCGGCGAGCTGGGAATTCGGCGCGGCCAGCGCGCAATGCGACAAGTCGCGCATCGCGCATGGCCTGCACCCGTTGACGCCGGACGACTGGAGCGGCGTGGACGAGGCGGAGAAGAATCCGCTGCCCGAGGCCTGATCGACTCAGCCGAACTGCTGCCAGAGTTTTTCGAACTGCAGGCCGAATACGCGCACCAGGTTCGCATCGTCGGTCACGACCAGGTTCTCGTCGTTCTTCTCGGTGGCGCTGCGGGTCCAGTTGAAACTGCCGTTGGCCAGCAGACGTCCGTCGACCAGGGCGAACTTGTGGTGCATGTGGTACGGACCGGCGTCGAGCCGCACCGGCACGCCGCGATCGCGCAGGCGGGCGATGTCGCTGCCGCTGTCGTGCTGCTTGTCGTTGTCGCTGACCACGCGCACCTGCACGCCACGCTTGTGGCAGTCGAGGATCGCGTCGGTGAGGCGGTCGTCGGCGATGGTGAACACACAGATGTCGAGCGTTTCGCGACAACCGCGCATCAGGTCGGTCAAGCGCCGCAGGCAGGTGTCGCCCGGCGAGAAATAGGCGCTCGACACGATCGGCGCCGCTTCGTTGGCGACATCCAGCGTCTTCACCACCTGCTCCAGCCAGCGCAGCACATCCAGCGTTTCCGCGGGCGCGGCCAGCATCGCCTCGCGGGCGATGTCGAACGCGCGGTTGCGCAGGAAGCGGATGCGGCCGGCATCGAGCTGCTGCCCGAGTTCGCGCAACTGCACTTTCTCGTCGGCGTCGAGGGTGTAGTCCAGCGCGGTCTCGCGCAGGCTGCGGTCGAGCGCGTCGAAATCCATCACGCGTTCCCGGCCAGCGGATGCGCATCGAGGAAGCGGCGGATCGCCGGCACCAGCACGTCGTGCTTGTCCTCCAGCACGTAGTGGCCAGCATCCTCGAACTCGCGCACCAGGGCCCGCGGAAGCGCCTTGCGGAAGCCGGCAAGGAAGTGCTTGTCGAACACGAAATCGCGCAGGCCCCAGCCGATGAAGGCCGGGCGGTCGGCATACCCCGGCAGCGCGGCAGCGGCCGCCTTGACCAGCGGCATCGCGCGGTCGCCATCGTCCAGCGGGATGTCCTGCATGAAGCGCAGGGTACTGATGGCCTTGTCCCATCCGTCGTACACGCCGGCATACGCAACACGCACATCCTTCGGCAACGAACGCTCGGTGCCGAACCAGGCGGCACCGCGCGCGAACAGGTTGAAGCGGCGGATCAGCCAGCCACCGATCTTCGAATCGCGGCCCATCGCCAATCGTTTCGGGAAGCGCTTCGCCTGCGGCAGCGGGAACGAAGCGGTATTGGTGATGACCAGCCGCTTGACTCTCGCCGGATCGCGCAGCGCCCAGCCGAAGCCGATCATCCCGCCCCAGTCGTGCACCGCCAGGGTGACCGGGCCATCGATGCCGAGATGGCGCAGCAGCGCATCGACGTCGTCGATCCGCGACTGCAGCGTGTAGTCGTAAGTGGGCGATGCCGAAGGCGCATCGTCCGGCCGATCCGACAGGCCCATGCCGATGTGGTCGGGCACGATGCAGCGGTAACGATCCTTCAGCCCATTGGCCAGGTGCCGCCAGTAGAAGCTCCACGAGGGATTGCCGTGCAGCATGAGCACGACCTCGCCATCGCGCGGGCCTTCGTCCAGGTACGACATGGCGATGCCGGGTCGCACCTCGAAGCGTTGCGGGGCGAACGGATAGTCGGGGAACTGCATGCGCGGCGGATCCTGCGCGGCGCGGGCCGCGGGGCCGCACAGGATACCGGCGCGCGCCATTGCGACCAATTTCCGATGGCGAGCCGCGACCGCCACGGCCAGAATCGCTGCATGGCCTTCGATGCATTCGCCCTGATCCTGACCATGCTCGGCCTGGGCATGCTGTTCGCGCGCCTGCGCCTGTTGCCCGCCAATGCGGCCGAGGTGCTCAACCAGGTCGTGCTGTTCGTCTGCCTGCCGGCGGCGGTGCTGACCTATGTGCCGCGGCTGCAGATGGAGGCCTCGCTGATCGGCATCGCCGCCACGCCCTGGCTGCTGGCCGTCGCCACTGTCGGCCTGGTCGCGCTGGCCAGCCGCTGGCTGCGCTTCCGCCGCGACGAAACCGCGGTGCTGCTGCTCTGCGTCGCCCTGTGCAACAGCAGCTTCATCGGCTACCCGATGGTGCATGCGCTGCTCGGCGAACACGCGCTGCCCTACGCCGTGGTCTACGACCAGTTCGGCATCTTCGTGCTGCTCTCGACCTTCGGTTTGTACGTGCTGGCGCGCTACGGCGGCGATACCCCGCCAACCCTCCGCATCGTGCTGATGCGGATGCTGCGCTTCCCACCGCTGTGGGCCTTGCTGGTCGGCCTGACCGTGATGCCGGCCGAACCACCGACCTGGATCGCCGGCGGCCTGCAACGGCTGGCCGACGCCCTGCTGCCGTTGGTGATGCTGGCGGTCGGCCTGACCATCCAGCTCAGGCTGCCACGCGACGAAGTGAAGCCGCTGGCTGTGGGGTTGGTGCTGCGCCTGCTGGTGCTGCCGGCGATTGCCTGGCCGCTGTCGCTGGCATTCGGCCTGCGCGGCGAGATGCTGCAAGCAAACGTGCTGGAGTCGGCGATGCCGAGCATGATCACCGCCGCCGCACTGGC
>JAVWUU010000123.1:0-6677 GCA_036666995.1 Thermomonas sp. | reverse complement strand
GACGAGAAGGATCGCTTCTCCACCGCCAACCGCGTGCAGCCGCATGCACGGCTGGATCCGCGCGTGCGCGGCCTGGGCCCGCAGCAGATGCTGCCGGAGCGCGAAGGCCTGGGCCAGGTGGGTGCACCGGCCGGCGGGCTGTCGTGGAGCGCGCAGGACTTCGCGCGATGGATGCAGGCGCAACTGGCGCAGGGCAAGGCGGCCGACGGCAAGCGGGTGTGGAGCGAGGCCTCGGCGCGGGCGATGTGGGCGCCGCAGGTGCCCATCGCGATCCAGGCCTATCCGGCGCCGATCACGGATATCACGCCGCAGTTCTCGAACTACGCGCTGGGCTGGAACGTGCAGGACTATCGCGGGACCAAGGTCATCCAGCATGGCGGCGCAGTGCTCGGCGTGCAGGCCTTCGTGGTGCTGGTGCCGGGGCGCGACACCGGCATCGCGCTGATGATCAATTCCGAGGACACCGGGGTGATGCGCGCGCTCGGCTACGAATTGCTGGATCACGCGCTCGGCTTCGCGCCGCGCGACTGGGTGGCCGCCTTCGACGCCTGGAACACGCAGCGGCTGGCGGGCGGTGTCGCCGCGCTGGAGGCGGCCGGCAAGCAGGCGCAGGCGAAGTCGCGGCATGCGCTGCCGCTGGCCGGCTACGCGGGTGCCTACGCCGATGCGTGGTACGGGCCGATCGCGGTGAGCCACGCCGGCGGCACGCTGCGCATCGACTTCAGGCAGACGCCGAACATGGCCGGCACCCTGAGCCACTGGCAGTACGACACCTTCCGCGTCGACTGGGACGATCCGGGCATCGAGCCGGCCTATGCCACGTTTTCGCTGGATGCCGAGGGCAAGGTCGCACGGATCACGATGAAGGCGGTGTCGCCGCTGGCCGATTTCAGCTTCGACTACCAGGACCTGCTGTTCACGCCGATTGTCGCCACGCCCTGATCCCACGCGGGGGCTGAAACGACAACGCCCCCGCTAAGGGGCGTTGGGTCGATCACGCGTGCAACGTCACTGCAGCAGCGAACGCAGCATCCAGGCGTACTTCTCGTGGGTCTGCAGGCGCTGGGTCAGCAGGTCCTCGGTGGGTGCGTCGTCGGCATCGTCGGCGATGTCGAGCACCTTGCGCGCGGTGCGGCAAACCGCCTCGTTGCCGGCGACCAGCTGGCGGACCATCTCGCGCCAGTCGGCGGTGTCGGTCAGGCCGGGTTCTTCCGGGATCGAGCTCAGCTTGATGAACTCGGCATAGGAACCGGGCGCGTTGAAACCGAGTGCGCGGATGCGTTCGGCGATGTCGTCCAGCGCGTTCCACTGCTCGGTGTACTGCGCCTCGAACATGTTGTGCAGGGCGTTGAACATCGACCCGGTGACGTTCCAGTGGAAGTTGTGGGTCTTCAGGTACAGGGTGAAGGCATCGGACAGGAAGCGCGCCAGCCCATCCGCGATGGCGCTGCGGTCGGCGCTGGCGATGCCGATGTCGATGCCCGGGATGCCGTCGGCATGGGGCGCGGTCGACACGATCGTGGCGGTCTTGGGTGCCTTCGCGGGCTTGGCGGCTTTCGCGCTCTTGCCGGCTTTTTCGGTCTTCTGGCTGGAGGACTTCTTGGACATGGCGAATCCTGTAGGGGCGTGGTTGGGGGCGTTGCGGCGACAATAGCGGCTCTGGGTGTTTCCAGATCATGAAAATCCGCACCGCATCCGATCCATGGCGTCCATCCCACCCGATTCCAAGCGTGACCCCGCCCACTCCCCGGGACAGGCCCGGCGTGCCATCGATGGCGCGTCGACCCGCGACCGTGGCCGGTTGCTCGGCCTGTGGTCGAAGTGGAATGCCAAGCCCGCCGATCCCGCATTGCGCGCGGCTTTCGCGTCGAAGTTGCAGGCCTCCGTCGCCGAACGCGAACGGCGTGCCGCGCGCCTGCCAGCGGCCAAGGTCGACGAGAGCCTGCCGATCGGCGCCGAAGCCGAGCGCATCGCGGAGCTGATCCGTGGCCACCAGGTCGTGGTCATCGCGGGTGAGACCGGCAGCGGCAAGACCACCCAGCTGCCGAAGATCTGCCTGCTCGCTGGGCGTGGCGCCGCCGGGATGATCGGCTGCACCCAGCCGCGGCGCATCGCGGCGCGTTCCGTCGCGCGGCGCGTGGCGGAGGAACTGCAGGTGCAGCTGGGCGGCGCGGTCGGCTTCCAGGTCCGCTTCAACGATGCGGTCAGCGACACCACCGCGATCAAGTTCATGACCGACGGCATCCTGCTGGCGGAAATCCAGACCGACCCCTGGCTGTCGAAGTACGACACCATCATCGTCGACGAGGCGCACGAGCGCAGCCTCAACATCGACTTCCTGCTGGGCTATCTCAAGCAGCTGCTGCCGAAGCGCCCCGACCTCAAGCTGATCGTGACCTCGGCGACCATCGACACCGAGCGCTTTGCCGCGCATTTCGGTGGCGCACCGGTGGTCAACGTCGAAGGGCGCGGCTATCCGGTCGAGATGCGCTATCGCCCGCTCGAGGAACTGGGCGCGGAGGCTGGCGACGTGGCCACCACGCGCAGCGGCGATCGCTCGATGCTGGATGGCATCGTCGCCGCCTGCGACGAAATTCAACGCGACAAGGGGATCGGCGACACCCTGATCTTCCTGCCTGGCGAGCGCGAGATCCGCGACGTCCATCAGGCGCTGGAGCGGCGCAAATACCGCCACACCGAAGTGCTGCCGCTGTACGCACGTTTGTCGGCGAAGGACCAGGATCGCGTGTTCCATCCGGGCTCGCAGCGGCGGATCGTGCTGGCGACCAATGTCGCCGAGACCTCGCTGACGGTGCCGCGGATCCATTACGTGGTCGATCCCGGCGTGGCCCGCGTCAAGCGCTACAGCCCGCGGCAGAAGCTCGATCGCCTGCATATCGAGTCGGTCTCGCAGGCCAGCGCCAACCAGCGCGCCGGCCGTTGCGGACGCATCGCGCCGGGCACCTGCATTCGCCTGTACTCGGAAGCAGACTTCGCTTCGCGCGCGGAATTCACCGATCCGGAAATCCGTCGCGCCGCGCTGGCGGGCGTGATCCTGCGGATGTTGTCGCTCGGCCTGGGCGACATCGAAGCGTTCCCGTTTTTGGAGCCGCCGGATTCGCGCGCGGTCGCCGACGGTTGGCAGCAATTGAACGAACTCGGTGCGGTCGACGCGCAGCGCAAGCTGACCGCCATCGGCCGGACGATGGCTAAGCTGCCGGTCGACGTGAAGCTGTCGCGCATGCTGGTGGCCGCGAACGCGCATGGCGTGCTGCGCGAGATGGTGGTGATCGCCAGTTTCCTCGGCATTTCCGATCCGCGCGAACGTCCTGCGGATGCCCGCGCCGCCGCCGATGCCGCGCACGCGCAGTTCGCCGATCCGAAGTCGGAATTCGTCGGCATCCTCAAGCTCTGGCAGGCCTATCGCGCCGCGCACGAGGAGATGACCCAGTCGCAACTGCGGAAATGGGCGGACAAGCAGTTCCTCGGCTTCCTGCGCCTGCGCGAATGGTGGGAACTGCATCGGCAGCTGAAGCTGCAGTGCGATGAACTCGGCTGGCAGCAGAACGACGAGCCCGGCGGTTTCGCCGAGCTGCACCGCGCATTGATCGCAGGCCTGCCCACCCATCTCGGCAACCGCGGCGACCGCGGGATCTACGACGGCCCGCGTGGGCGCAAGTTCCAGTTGTTCCCCGGCTCCAACCTCGCGTCGAAGCCGCCACCGTGGGTGCTGTCGGCGACCCTGCTGGATACCGAGAAAGTCTGGTCGCTGACCAATGCCGCGATCGAGCCGGATTGGGCGATCGCCGAGTTGCCGCACCTGCTCGCGCGCCGCTATCACGAGCCGCACTGGTCGCGCGCGCAGGGACGCGTGCTCGGCAGCGAGCAGATCTCGTTGTTCGGGCTGGTGCTGGCACCGAAGAAGCCGGTGCATTACGGCGGGCTCTTCCCGGAGGAATCGCGCGTCATCTTCGTGCGTGAGGCCCTGTTGACCGGCGAGATCAACACGCGCAGCCCGTTCCTGCAGCGCAACCTGCGCATGCTGGACCAGGCGAAGGAAGAGGAAGCCAAGCTGCGCCGGGTCGGCTTGGTGGTCGATGAGGACTGGCAGGCGCGCTGGTACCTGGATCGGCTGCCGCCGCATGTGCACAACGCGCAGGCGCTGGACGCCTGGGTTGGCAAGCTGCCGAAGGAACAGAAGGGCTTGCTCGAATGGTCGCGCGACGACTTGCTGGTCGTCGACCAGACCGACGCGGCGCTGTATCCCGCCTACATCGCCTTGGGCAGCGCGCGCCTGGCCGTGCAATACCGGTTCGATCCCGGCGCGGTCGACGACGGCATGACCGTCGCAGTGCCGCTGCACCTGCTCAATGCGCTGGACGATGCGCGGCTGTCGTGGCTGGCGCCGGGCTTCGTGGCCGACAAGGCGACCGCGCTGATCAAGTCGCTGCCGAAAGCGCTGCGCAGGAATTTCGTGCCCGCGCCGGATTTCGGCCGCGCATTTGCGGAAGCGTATTCGCAGCCCGAGGCTGATTCCATCGAGGGCGCGTTGGCGCGCTTCCTGAAAAAGCTCTCGGGTGTCGAGGTGAGTGCGCTTGATTTCGACGCGGCCAGCATCGACGCACACCTGCTCGCGAACCTGCGCCTGTTCGACAGCGACGGCAAGCGCGTGCTGGCCGAATCGCGTGACCTGCCTGAGCTTCGCGAACGTTTCGGCACGCGCGCTGCCGAGGCCTTCGCGCGTCACGCCGCGCAAGGCATGGCGCAGGCGGGATTGACCGAATTCCCGATCCAGCCGGTGCCTGTGAGCGTGCCCGGCGCGGGTGGCGTGCCGGCGTACCCGGCGCTGCAGGACGATGGCGATGCCGCCTCGCTCGCCGTGCACGCCCAACGCGAGGTCGCCGAGCGCCTGCATCCGCAGGGCGTGCGCCGGCTGCTGGCGATCGCGCTGGCGGACAAATTGAAGCAGGCGCGCCGGCAGCTGCCGGTGCCACCGAAGACCTCGCTGCTGTATGCGGCGATCGAGTCCGCATCGCCACGTCGCGATGGCCTGAAGGAGGCCGATCGCCTGCGTGCCGACCTGGTCGATGGCGCATTCGCCGCGCTCGCCACGGATGGCCTGTTGGCGATCCGCGACGCCGATGCCTTCGCGCTGCGCCGCGAGGTCATCGGCAAGGGCGTCTTCGCCGAGGCGATGCGTCGACTGCAGCAGGCCGAGGCGATCCTGGGCCTGGTCGCCGAGGTGCGGGCGAAACTGGAATCAAAGCTGATCGGCTGGGCGCGCGCCAACCTCGACGACCTGCAGGCGCAACTGGACGGGCTGGTGCCGCCAGGCTTCCTGCGCGAGGTTCCGGCCAATGTGCTTGCCGAGTATCCGCGCTACCTGAAGGCGATGTCGCTGCGCGCCGAACGCGCGCAGCGCGACCCGGTGCGCGACCAGCAGCGCATGCTGGAGCTGGCGCCGTTCATTGCAGCCCTGGCCGCCGCCGACCCAGCGCATTCCGAGGCGCAGGCCCTGCGCTGGGAACTGGAGGAACTGCGCGTGCAGCTGTTCGCGCAGGAACTCGGCGCAAAGGGCGGGGTATCGCCGAAGCGGCTGGCGGCGCGGGTGGAACGCCTGCAAAAAACCGGATGAACGCCCGGACGGGCGCTGGCCGCTTCATGGCGCGCTCGCTAAGGTAGGCGCATGCACGCCGTCGCCCCCCCCTCGACGTCCCATGCCGACGCCCTGGCGCGCCTGCCCGCAGGCGCATTGCCTGCGCCGCTGGCGGCGTTCTGGCGTGAGCGTGCGGATGCGGGCGCGCCGATGCGCGACCGTGCCGATGTCCTGCTCGACACGCTCGCGATCCTGGCAACGCTGAATGCCGATGCCGAAGTGATGGCGGCGACGCTGCTGGATGCGCTGGTCGACATCGAATCGCTGGCCGCGCAGGCAAAGGTCGAGATCCCTGAGCGCCTGCAGGTCCTGCTGGAAGGCCAACGCGCGTCGAGCCGGGTGTGGGAGCTGCATCGCGACCACGGCGGCGGGCGCAACCCGGAAGGCATGCGCCGCCTGCTGCTGGCCTTGGTGCGCGACCTGCGAGTGGTGCCGATCGTGCTGGCGCGACAACTCTCGCGGATGCGCGCGGCCTGGCGCCTGCCGGCGGAGGAGCAGCGCGAACTGGCCCAGTTGACCCGCGACATTCATGCGCCGCTGGCCAACCGGCTGGGCATCTGGCAGCTGAAGTGGGAACTGGAAGACCTCGCTTTCCGCGTGCTCGAGGCCGACACCTACGTGCGCATCGCGCGCCTCCTCGACGACAACCGCAGCGGTCGCGAGCGTTTCATCCAGTCGGCGCTGGCGCAGCTGCGCGCTGTGCTGGCGGAGAACGGCATCGACGCCGACACCGCCGGTCGGCCGAAGCACATCTACAGCATCTGGAAGAAGATGCGGAAGAAGGATGCGCCGATCGGCGAGCTCTACGACCTGCGTGCCTTGCGCGTGCTGGTCGACGATGTGCCCGCGTGCTATGCCGCTCTCGGGCTGGTGCATGCGCTGTGGGTGCCGGTGCCCAGCGAGTTCGATGACTACATCGCCCGCCCCAAGCCGAACGGCTACCGCTCGCTGCATACCGCGGTGGTCGGGCCGGAGGGCAAGACCCTGGAAGTGCAGATCCGCACCCGCGAGATGCACGCGC
>JAVWUU010000122.1:0-7101 GCA_036666995.1 Thermomonas sp. | reverse complement strand
GACAATGATCCCGCCGCGCCGTTCCCGCCGGTCGCGCACGCCCTGGCCGAGCCGGATGGGCTGCTGGCCTTCGGTGGCGACCTCTCGCCCGAACGCCTGTTGAACGCGTACCGAAACGGGATTTTCCCGTGGTTCTCGGAGGACGAACCGCCGCTGTGGTGGAGTCCGTCGCGACGCGCGGTGTTCCGCACCGATGGCATCCATCTCTCCACGCGGCAGCGGCGGGCCCTGCGCAAGTCGACCCTGGTGGTGCGTGCCGACACCTGCTTCCGCGCGGTCATCGAAGCCTGCGCACACCTGCCACGACCGGGACAGGGCGGAGGCACCTGGATCACTGAAGACATGATCGAGGCCTACGTCGAACTGCACCGGCTGGGCCATGCGCACAGCATTGAAGTCTTCGATGGCGACGACCTGCTCGGCGGTGTGTATGGCTTGGCGATCGGACGGATGTTCTGCGGCGAAAGCATGTTTTCCGCGCAATCCGGTGCCTCGACCATCGCGCTGGCGGCGTTGGCCCGTCGGCTTCACGCATGGGGCTGGCCGTTGATCGACGCACAGGTGCCGAACGATCACACGCGGCGGCTGGGCGTGGAGACTTGCTCAAGAAGCGCCTACCTGCAGGCGCTGGCGCCCCTTCGAGACATCCCGGAACCACCAGGCGCATGGACGCAGCGGTTCGGGGAGATCCCCGCACCTGACCTCAGCGGCTCATCCGCGGCTTAACGGGATTTTTGCAAGCCCCGGCCCCACGTGTCAGAATGCCGCGCTTTCGGGTCGCGGTCGCGGCCCCCGGCTCCAAGCCAGCAACCTCACGCTTCAACAGGAATACCACCCACAGTGGCAAAAGACGACGTCATCGAATTTGAAGGCACGATCTCCGAGACCCTCCCGAACACCATGTTCCGGGTCAAGCTGGAGAACGGCCACGAGATCATCGCGCACATCTCCGGACGCATGCGCAAGAACTACATCCGCATCCTCACGGGCGACCGGGTCAAGGTGGAAATGACCCCGTACGACCTGACCAAGGGTCGCATCACGTATCGCCATCGCTGATCGGCGTACCCCAGCAAAAAAGCGGCCATTGGCCGCTTTTTTGTTTTATCCCTGACGCCGGCCGGGGGCCTTCCCAAGGCAGGATCCCGGCCTGCGCCGGGATCGCGGCACCACTTATTCCACGACCGCCGGCAACAGCTTCTCCGGTTCGGCCTGCACGTCCAGTGCCAGCTCGCCATCGGCCACGTCCAGACTGACCCGGCCACCGCCGATCAGCTTCCCGAACAGCAACTCGTCGGCCAGTGGACGCTTGATCCTGTCCTGGATCAGCCGCGCCATCGGCCGGGCGCCCATCAGCGGGTCGAAGCCGTGCTGGGCCAGCCAGTCGCGCGCGCCCGGCGTCGCCGAGAGCGTGACCTGCTTTTCGTGCAGCAGCACTTCCAGCTCGATCAGGAACTTGTCGACGACGCGCAGGATGTGGTCGAAGCCGAGCGCCTGGAATTGCACCACTGCGTCCAGCCGGTTGCGGAATTCCGGGGTGAAGCCGCGGCGGATCACTTCCATCGCGTCGGTGCTGTGATCCTGCTTGGTGAAGCCGATGCTGCGACGCGCGGCCTGGCTTGCACCGGCATTGGTCGTCATCACCAGCACCACGTTGCGGAAGTTCGCCTCGCGGCCATTCGTATCGGTCAGCACGCCGCGATCCATGACCTGCAACAGGATGTTGAAGATGTCCGGATGCGCCTTTTCGATCTCGTCGAGCAGCAGCACGCAATGCGGCGTCTTGACGATCTTCTCGGTCAGCAGGCCGCCTTGGTCGAAGCCGACGTACCCCGGAGGCGCGCCGATCAGGCGACTGACCGAATGCGATTCCATGTACTCGGACATGTCGAAACGCACCAGTTCGATGCCGAGCTGCATCGCCAGTTGCTTGGTCACCTCGGTCTTGCCGACGCCGGTCGGGCCGGCAAACAGGAAGTTGCCGATCGGCTTGTCAGGATTGCCAAGGCCGGAACGCGCGAGCTTGATCGCCGAGGTCAGGCTGGTGATCGCCTCGTCCTGGCCGAAGATGACCATCTTCAGGTTGCGGTCGAGGTGCTTCAGCACGTCCTTGTCGGAACTGCTGACCTGCTTCGCGGGGATCCGCGCCATCTTGGCGATGATGGTCTCGATCTCCTCGACGTCGATCAGGCTCTTGCGCGCGCCCATCGGCATCAGCCGCTGGCGCGCGCCTGCCTCGTCGATCACGTCGATCGCCTTGTCCGGCAACAGGCGATCACCGATGTGCTTGACCGACAGGTCCACGGCGGCCTTGATTGCATCGTCGGCATAGCTGACGCCGTGGTGCGCCTCGTATTTCGGCTTCAGGCCCTGCAGGATCTCGATTGCCTCGCCAACGGTCGGCTCGACGATGTCGATCTTCTGGAAGCGCCGCGCCAGTGCACGGTCCTTCTCGAAGATCCCGCGGTATTCCTGGAACGTGGTCGAACCGATGCAGCGCAACTCGCCATTGGCCAGTACCGGCTTGATCAGGTTCGACGCGTCCATCGTGCCGCCGCTCGCCGAGCCGGCACCAATGATGGTGTGGATCTCGTCGATGAACAGGATCGCGTGCGGAAGCTTCTTCAGCGCCGCGAGCACGCCCTTCAGGCGCTTCTCGAAGTCGCCACGGTACTTGGTGCCGGCGACCAGTGCGCCCAGGTCGAGCGAATAGATCACCGCCTCGACCAGCACTTCGGGCACGTCGCCTTCGACGATGCGCTTGGCCAGGCCTTCCGCAAGCGCGGTCTTGCCCACCCCTGCCTCGCCGACGTACAGCGGATTGTTCTTGCGGCGGCGGCAGAGCACCTGGATGGTGCGCTCGACTTCCTCCGAGCGGCCGACCAGCGGATCGATCTTGCCGGCAAGTGCGAGATCGTTGAGGTTGCTGGCGAACTCGGTCAGCGGATCGCCCTTGGACTCGCCATCGCCGCCCTCTGACTTGCCCTCGCCTTCCTGCGACTGCGGCGCAGCGTCATCGTCCTGTCGGGCGACACCATGCGAGATGTAGTTGACGACATCGAGGCGATGCACATCCTGCTGGTTGAGGAAATACACGGCGTGCGAGTCCTTCTCGCCGAACACTGCGACCAGCACGTTGGCGCCGGTGACTTCCTTCTTGCCCGACGACTGCACGTGGTAAACGGCACGCTGCAGCACGCGCTGGAAGCCCAGCGTGGGCTGGGTGTCGCGGCCGTCGTCTTCCGCCAAACGATTGACCGAGACCTCGATGGCCTCTTCCAGCTCGTGGCGCAGCCGCGGGATGTCTGCATTCACCGCCTTGAGCACGGCCTCCGCGGACGGGTTGTCGACAAGCGCCAGCACCAGGTGCTCGACGGTCATGAATTCATGGCGCGCATCGCGTGCGCGCTTGTAGCACTGGCCGATGCTGTGCTCGAGATCCTTGCTGAACATGGGGGCGAAACCCTCCGGAACGACTGGTTCCTATGTAGGGTGCATTCGCGTCCGGTACAAGTGCCTGCAGGCGACTATGCGCGCTCCATCGTGCACAACAGGGGATGCTGGTTCAGCCGGGCGTACTCGTTGACCTGGGCGACCTTGGATTCGGCAATCTCGCGGGTGAACACCCCGCAGACGCCGCGGCCACGCGTATGCACGTGCAACATCACCTGGGTGGCGCGTTCCAGGTCAAGGGTGAAGAAGCGCATCAGCACGTCCACCACGAAATCCATCGGGGTGTAATCGTCGTTCAGCAGGAAGACGGAATACAGTGGCGGACGCGCGGTTTCCGGGCGCGCGGGCGCAACCACGACGCCGTGGTCGTGCTCGTGCAGCGGTTTGTCTGGCTTGTGCGGCATCCGCGAATTATACGGAGCCGCGCCGGCGACGGCGTGGACGCTGGACGGGCGTGGCCGGCACAATGGGACATGCTCAGGAGTTCCCGGATGCGCCCTGCCCGCCTTGCCATCGCTGCACTCCTCGCCCTAGCGGCTCCCGTTGCCAGTGCAGCCGATCCGGTCCTGGAGGCATTGCTGAAATCGGCCGATATCCCCTTTGAAGTCGATGAGGACGGCGATTACAAGATCGTGTACGACTGGTCGAAGGAGAAGCGATCCCAGTTGGTCTACATCTCCGGAACGACCGAAGAGCTGGCTGGCGTGAAGCTCTACAAGATCTTCTCGCCCGCGAAACTGCTGGGCGAAGACACAATCGATCCTGCACTGGCCCAGCGCCTGCTTGGCGAAAATGCCCAGTACAAGTTCGGCGCCTGGGAACTTGCGGGCAAGACCCTCTACTTCGGCGGCAAGGTGCCGGCCGGTACGCCCGCAGCACGGTTCGAAACCCTGGTGTCCGTCGTCGCAGGCACCGCCGACGACATGGAACAGGAATTGACGCCGGGCAAGGACGACCTCTGAGATGAGTTACCGGGAAGGCCGCTTCTGGCAACCGGACGTCACCGTGGCGACCCTGGTCGTGCGCGACGGGCGCCTGCTGTGCGTGGAAGAACGCGCCAACGGGGAACTGGTCATCAACCAACCGGCTGGCCACCTTGAGCCGGACGAGAGCCTGGTCGAAGCCGCGGTGCGCGAGACCCGCGAGGAAACCGGCTGGAACGTGCGTGTCACCCATCTGGTCGGCGCCTACCAGTGGAAGGCCGAAACCGGGCGGCATTACCTTCGCTTCGCGTTCGCCGCAGAACCGGTCGACGAAATCCCCGGTGCGACGCTCGATGAGGGCATCGTTCGCGCACTCTGGCTCGCACCCGACGAATTGCAGGCAGTCGCTGCGCGCCACCGCAGCCCATTGGTCTGGCGCTGCGTCGCCGATTACCTGGGCGGCAGCCGCCATTCGCTCGACCTGGTGCGGCACCTGGCATGAGCGTGGAGCGCATCGTCGTCGGCGTGTCGGGAGGCGTGGATTCATCCGTGGCCGCCCTGCTGCTGCGCGATGCAGGTCATGACGTCACTGGCTTGTTCATGCAGAACTGGGCGGATGATGGATCCGGTGACTGTCGGGCCGAAGACGACCGTCGCGACGCCGTTGCGGTCTGCGGCACGCTTGGCCTGCCGATCCGCTTTCGCGATTTCTCTCGCGAGTACTGGGATGGCGTGTTCCGGCATTTCCTCGACGAATATGCCGCCGGCCGCACGCCGAATCCGGACGTGCTGTGCAACCGCGAGATCAAGTTCAAGCATTTCCTCGATGCCGCGCATGACCTCGGCGCAGCGGCGATCGCGACCGGCCACTACGCCCGCGTCGATTGCGTCGATGGCCGGTACCGCCTGCTGCGGGCGAAGGATCGCGGCAAGGACCAGAGCTACTTCCTCCATCAACTCGGGCAACGGCAACTGGCGGCGACGCGATTCCCGCTGGGCGACCTGCACAAGGACGAGGTGCGCCGGATCGCGGCGGAACAGCGCCTGCAGACCGCAGCGAAGAAGGATTCGACCGGGATCTGCTTCATCGGCGAACGCGATTTCCGCGAGTTCCTGGGCCAGTACCTGCCCGCCCGCGACGGTGAAATCCGCGACCCCGCCGGAAACCGCGTGGGCGAGCATCCCGGCGTCTTCTACTACACGCTCGGCCAGCGCGAAGGCCTGCACATCGGTGGCGTGCGTGGCCGTGCGCAGGCGCCGTGGTTCGTGGTCGGCAAGGATGTCGAACGCAACATCCTGTACGTGGACCAGGGCCACGACAGCCCGTGGCTGCAGTCCCGCTCGCTGCGCAGCGAAGCGATGCACTGGATCGCCGGACAGCCACCCGCCACCCGCTTTTCATGCACGGCGCAAACCCGATACCGGCAAGCGGACGAAGCCTGCGAGGTCGAGGTGCGCGAGGACGGCAGCGTGTCGGTGCAGTTCGCGCGCCCGCAACGCGCGGTCACGCCCGGGCAGTCGCTGGTGCTCTACGACGGCGATGCCTGCCTGGGCGGCGCCATCATCCTTTCGACCGATGCGCCCGTCGCTGGTCAAGCACATCCAAGGAACAACGCGGCATGAGTGGCATGGAAGATCGGGTGCTGGCGCTTGCCGGCGTGTTGCAGGCGCTGGCGCAGGTGCGCCGGATCGCCGAGACCGGGCAGTCGGAAACGGCATCGGCAAAGGTGGCGCTGGACAGCGTATTCCGCATCGATGCGGCCACGACGGAAGCGGTGTATGGCGATGCCGGTGCGCTGCATGGCGGCCTGCGCCTGCTGCGCAATTACCTGGCCAACAACGAGCGCGACGAGACCCTGGCGAAGCTCGGTTTGTCGGTGCTGCAACTGGAGCGACGTTTCCAGTCGAGCGATGCGATCGTCCGCAAGGTGCAGACCGGGATCAGCGCGCTGTCTGCGCCGGCGGAACGACTCGGCAGCACGCATCCGGACGTGATCGCGGGGCTGGGCAGCCTCTATGCGGACACGGTCAGCACGCTGCGTCCGCGGGTGATGGTGCAAGGCAACCCGCATTACCTTGGGCAAGCTGGTGTGGTCGCCGAGGTCCGTGCCCTGCTGCTGGCCGCGCTGCGTTCTGCGGTGCTGTGGCGGCAGAACGGCGGCAGCCTGTGGGACTTCGCGTTCCGGCGCAGGGACATGGCGGCTGCGATTGATTCGATATTGCGCTGAGGCGCTTGTTATCGCATGCAGGTCGCTCGGCAGCGGGCCTGTTTCGGCGAATGTCCCCCGGCAGCAATGAAGCCGCTGCCTCCTCCTTGATTTCACTGGAAGAGGCCGCCTGCCGAATGCCCTGCCCGACTACCATCGAGCGGTGAGTGGTGACTTGAGTCGATAGGCAAACGAAAACGCCCGGCATTGCCGGGCGTTTTGCTTGCAGCTTTAGCTTAGGTCAGGCAGCGACCGTATCCGCCACGTCCTTGTATTCCTCGATCCGGTCGAAGTTCATGTAACGGTAGATCGTGTCGCCGTTGGCATTCACCACGCCGATGTCCGCCATGTATTCCTCGCGGGTCGGGATGCGGCCCAGGCGCGAGCAGATCGCCGACAGTTCCGCCGAACCAAGGTACACATTGGTGTTGCGGCCCAGCCGGTTCGGGAAGTTGCGGGTCGAGGTCGACATCGCAGTCGCGCCCTCGCGGATCTGCGCCTGGTTGCCCATGCACAGC
>JAVWUU010000121.1:0-7246 GCA_036666995.1 Thermomonas sp. | reverse complement strand
CAAGCAGCTGCGCGCGGAGGGACGCTGCGTGATCTTCTCCAGCCACATCATGCAGGAGGTCGCCGCGCTGTGTGACCGCATCGTGATCATCGCCAATGGCCGGGTGATGGCCGAGGGCACGCCGGAGGAGCTGCGCGCCAAGGCCGGCATCGACAATCTCGAGGACGCTTTCGTGCGCCTCATCGGCAGCGAGGAGGGCCTGCACGCATGAACATCGATTTCCGCAGCACGCTGGTGGTGATGCGCAAGGAATTGCGCGACTTCTACCGCGACCGCCGTACCTTCCTGATGACCCTGCTGCTGTCGCCCCTGCTGTTCCCGGCGATCATGCTGGGCATGTTCAAGCTGATGGAGAACCGCGCCAGCACCCAGCTGGAAAAGGACATGACCATCCCGGTGGCAGGCAGCGAATTCGCCCCCAATCTGCTGGCGCACCTGGCCAGCCACGGCATCTCCGCGCGCAAGGCGACCGAGGCGCAGGTGGAACAGGCGGTGCGCAGCCAACAGGACGACGTCGGCCTGGTCATCGACCCGGACTTCGCCAAGGACTGGCATGCGGGCGTGCCGGCCAAGGTGGAAGTGGTCACCGATTCCACCCGCCGCAACGCCGACGTGCCGGTGAAGCGGGTGGAAGGCACGCTCCAGCAATACACCCAGACCCTTGGGGCCTTGCGCTTGCTGGCGCGCGGGATCAACCCGGTGGTCAGCGCGCCGGTCGGGGTCGGGACCCGCGACCTGGCCACCCCGGAAGCCAAGCGCGGCATGGTGCTGTCGGCGATGCTGCCGATCCTGCTGCTGATCTCGGCGTTCCTGGGCGGCATCCACCTGGCGATGGACACCACCGCCGGCGAGCGCGAACGGCAATCGCTGGAGCCCCTGCTGGCCACGCCCGCTGCACGCGGCGCCATCGTCAGCGGCAAGATGCTGGCATCGGTGGTGATCGGCTTCGCCTCGCTGCTGCTGATCCTGCTGGCGTTGAAGGGCAGCGCATCGATGGCGAGCGGGATGGGACGGATGCTCGACGTGAGCCTGCCGGCGATCGCCAAGCTGTTGCTGATCCTGCTGCCGCTGGTGGTCATCGGCACTGGCCTGATCACCTTCGTCGCCGCCGGCGCCAAGAGCATGAAGGAAGCGCAGAGCCACGTGATGTGGATGATGATGCTGCCGATGATCCCGACCTATGCGCTGATGGCCTCGCCGCTGAAGGACACCGACCTGTGGCAGTACGCGGTGCCGTTCCTCTCGCAGAACCAGCTGGTGCAGAAGGTGACGCGTGGCGAGTCCCCGGACGCGCAGCAGTGGGCCGTGTACCTGGGCTGTGCGCTGGCGGTGGCGGCGGCGCTATGGCTGGCCGCGGTGTGGCGCTACCGCCAGGAGAAGCTGGCGATCTCGGCCTGATCGAAGCACGCCGGGATCGAAGCGCACATCGCTTCGATCCCGGTCGGCCCAGCATGAAAAAGCCCGGCGTCTGCCGGGCTTTTTCGTTGCGCGATGTCGCTGTGGATTACTGCTGGAACGAGATCGTGCGGCGGGTGGTGGTGGCTTCAGCCACCGGCTGGAACTGCCAGCGCTTCACCGCCGCGGTGGCTTCCCGCTCGAACTCGCGCTGGAACTGCCGCGGTGCCTCGGAACCGACCACGCGCACGTTGCCGACGCTGCCATCGCTGGCCACGGTGAACTCGACCTGCACCGAACCGGTGGCGCCTGCACGCTGCGCGGCCTGCGGATAGCGCGGACCCGGCTGGGCGATGGCACGCAGTTCCGAGGAGGCGGCACGCGCCGGCTGGGCCGCGGGAGCCGCCGCGGCTGCGGCCTGGCGCTGCTGCTCGGCCGCCGCCGCCGCCGCGCGCTGGCGTTCGGCTTCGGCTTCGCGCTGGCGTTCGGCTTCCGCCGCCGCGTTGGACTGCGCAGCAGCCGGCTGCGTCGCCGCCGGCTGCGTTGCCGCCGTGGCGGCCTGCTGGCGCTGCAATTCCTGCTGCTTGCGCTGGTCTTCCTCGCGCTTCTTGAGCAGTTCTTCCTGGCGCTTGGCTTCTTCCTCGGCGGTCAGCTTCTGGTTCTCCGCGCGCGCCGCGAATGCGGTCTCGCTGCTGTTGATCGCCGTCTTCAGTCGGGCCAGCGCGGGATGGCTCGCGTCCGCCTTCTCGATCAACGCCGCCAGGCGCTTGGCTTCGGCGAAATCCTCGCGGGCGATGCCTTGCTCGGTGGCGATCACCGTCATCGGCAGCAGGTCGGTCAATGCGCTGGACGCACCGGCATCGGCCGGCTGCTTGTCGCGCAGGGCCAGGTAGTACTCCATCGCATTGTTGCCGGCCGGCGCATACAGGCGATTCTCGCCGTAGGCCTTGGACGCCTCGCTGCGGAGCTGGTCCGGATTCATCGCGGTGACCGTTGCCGACACCACCGATTCCGGCGTGGGTGCCGGTGCGACCTGGCCGGCAGCGGGCGTTGCAGCCCCCGCTGCCTCGTCCTTCTTGCATGCGCCCAGCGCACACGTGATCGCAACGGCCAGCGCCAGCGGCGCAAGACCGCGGCGGAAATTGTTCATGACAGACATCGTGGAACTCCCCTTGTGATGCACGACGCACCTGACGATAGCACGCGGCAGCAAGGGTCATTTGTCAAGGGGATTCAAGCGTTTGCCGTCATTTCCCGATGCAGAATGCTGCAAATATGTGACCCAGTAGCGCATCCGCGCCCACCCGGCCGCCGATCCCGCCCAGCGCATCGTGGGCCTGCGCCAGCGCTTCCGCGGCCAGTTCCAGTCGTTCCTGCCGCAACTCCGACGTTGCCGCCTCCAGTTGCCCGGCGGCTTCGGCCAGCGCCAGCAGGTGGCGGGCACGCGCGCTGAACGCGCCTTCGCTGCCCTCGCCTGCACCGGACAGCGCCAGCAGGCGATGATGCAGCGCATCCAGCCCCTGGCCGGTTCGCGCCGAGACCGCCAGCGCGTCGTCGCCCAATACCGGCAGCGTCGGCAACAGGTCGGCCTTGTTGTGCAGCCATAGCCGCCGCGGCACGGCAGCGACCTCGTCCGCCACGGCGGCGCGGCCGGTTTCGGGGTCGCGTGCATCCAGCACCACCAGGGCCAGGTCGGCGCGACCGAGTTCGGTGCGTGCGCGGCGGATGCCCTCGGCTTCGATGGCGTCGCCGGCGATCCGCAAGCCGGCGGTATCGACCAGGGTCAACTCGACGCCATCGATGCGGATCGCTTCCTGCAACAGGTCGCGGGTGGTGCCCGGGATATCGGTGACGATCGCGCGGTCGCTGCCGGCCAGCGCGTTGAGCAGCGAACTCTTGCCGGCATTGGGCGGGCCGACCAGCACCACGTGCAGGCCGTCGCGCAGGCGACGACCACGCTCGGCGTCGCGGCGCAGCCCGGCCAGCGATTCGACTGCCGTTTGCAGGCGCGCGCGCAGTCCCTCGCCGCCGAGGGTGTCCAGCGACTCGTCGGCGAAATCGATCGCCGCCTCGACATGCACGCGGATCGCCAGCACCTGGGCCATCAAGGCCTCGACCCGCCGCGAGAACACCCCGTCCAGCGAACGCCGGGCGGCGCGGGCCGCGCGTTCGTCGCCGGCGGCGATCAGGTCGGCGATCGCCTCGGCTTGGGCCAGGTCGAGCTTGCCGTTGAGGAAGGCGCGCTGGCTGAACTCCCCGGCGGTGGCCTGGCGCGCCCCGAGCGCGGTGCAGCGCCCAACCAGTTCGCGCAACACCACCGGGCTGCCATGCGCCTGCAGTTCGACCACGTCCTCGCCGGTGAAGCTGCCGGGCGCGCGGAAATGCAGGGCGATGCCGTCATCGATGACGGTGCCGTCTGCATCGGCGAAGCGCGCGTAGGTCGCACTGCGAGGGACCAACTTGCAACCGGCCACGGTTTCGCCGATCTCCCTGGCACACGGCCCGGACAAGCGCACGATGCCGACGCCGCCGGCTCCCGCGGCGGTGGCGATCGCGACGATGGTGTCGCTGGATTCAGTCATCCGCGAATGATTGCATGGTCCGAAAACGCGAAACCCGCCATCAGGCGGGTTTCGGGCGGGATGCGCGAAGGTCAGGCCTTGGCCGGATCCTCGGCGTAACGCTTGGTGTTCCACCACTGCTGCAGCATGCCCAGCGAGCCGTTGGTCACCCAGTACAGGACCAGGCCAGCCGGGAAGAAGGCGAACATCACCGCCATCACCAGCGGCATCATCTGCATCATCTTCTTCTGCATCGGATCCATGCCGACCATCGGCGTCATCTTCTGGGTCAGCCACATGACCGCGCCGTTGACGATCGGCAGGATGAAGAACGGGTCGCGCGCGGTGAGGTCATTGACCCAACCCATGATCCACGGCGCCTGGCGCAGTTCCACGCCTTCCAGCAACACGTAGTACAGGGCCAGGAACACCGGCATCTGGATCAGGATCGGCAGGCAGCCGCCGGCCGGGTTGATCTTCTCCTTCTTGTACAGCTCCAGCATCGCCATCTGGAACTTCTGCTTGTCGTCGCCGTAGCGCTCCTTGAGCTGCTCGATGCGCGGCTGGAACTTGCGCATCTTGGCCATCGACTTGTACTGCGCCGCCGACAGCGGATACAGCAGCAGCTTGATCACCACCACCAGCAGTACGATCGCCCAGCCCCAGTTGTGGGTCAGCTTGTGCAGCTGGGTCAGCAACCAGTGGATCGGCTGCGAGAGCACGGTGAACAACCCGTAGTCCATCGCCCGCTCCAGCCCCGGCGCGGTCTTCTCCAGTTGGTCGGCCAGCTTCGGGCCGACCCAGAGGGTGGCATCGCTGGCGAAGCGCTGGCTTGGCGCCAGGGTGATCTGCGGCCCACGCGCGGTGATGCTGTAGAGGCTCCCCCGCGTGGCCAGCGAATACAGCGAGGCCTGGTCTTTCTGCGGCACCCAGGCACCCAGGAAGTAATGCTGCGACAGGCCGACCCAGCCGCCCTTCACTTCCAGGTTGAGCGGGCCATCCTCGACGAAGTCCGGATACTTGCGCTTCTTGTACTTGTCTTCGGGGCTCCACCAGGCCGCGCCGTTGAGGCTGAAGGCCTCCGGGTTGGTCATGCCGCTCTTGACCACCGGCGGCACGCGCTCCAGCTTGCGTTCGATGTCGCCCGTCCAGGTGCCGGTGCCGGTGTTGACCAGTTCGTCGCGCACGCGCAACGCGTAGCTGCCGCGCGCCAGAGTAAAGGTGCGGCGCAGCTGCACGCCGGTCGGCGACGTGGCGACGAAGCGCGCCTCGAGCCCCTTCACGCCATTCGCCAGCACGATGTCGCGGACGCTGCCTTCCGGCTGCAGGACGAGTTCGTGGCCGTCCTTGCCAGTCCAGGTGCTGTGGGCAGCGAACTGGCGGGCGGGATCCTGATTGAACAGCACCACCGGCGGGCTGCCGGCATCGCGGGTCTGCGGGTACTTCAGCAACTCGGCGCGGGTGATGTCGCGTCCGTTGAGCTCCAGCGACAGGACGTCGGTGCGCAGGCGCACCACCGGCAAGGCGGCGGTGACCGTCGCCGGCGCGGCGGGGGCTGCGCCCACCGCACTGGCGACCGGGATGCCCGGTGCACCCGGCGATGTGGCTTGCGTGGCGGCCGGGATCGTCGGAGACGGCGCGGCGGCCGCATCGCGTTCCTTGCCCCATTCCATCCACAACAGGGTGGCCACCATCAGCCAGGCAAGGATCAGGAAGGTACGGGTCTGGGTCATCAGGCTGGCTGGCTCGAGCCGCGCACGGGGGCGGCATCATCGGGGGGAAGCGGGTTCGCGGGCGGCATTGTGCCGGCCGGGGGCGGGGGCGGCAACGCGCCGGCGCGCTGCAACAGCCGTTCGAAGGCTTGGCGCAGCGCGGCACCATCGGCTTGCGCGGCACCGCTGCGGGCGACCACGACATACGCGCCGCCCGGCAAGCGCCAGCGCAGGTGGCGGAAGGCTTCACGCAGGGCGCGCTTGATCCGGTTGCGGCCGACCGCATCCGGATCGACCTTGCGCGACACCGCCAGGCCAAGCCGGGCGGGCGCGGCATCGGCCAGCCAGTGCAGGGCCATGCGTGGCTCGGCAGTGCGCCGGCCACCGTCGAAGACAGCCGTGAACTCGGCCTTGGCACGCACGCGCGCGGCGCGCGGGAAGCCGACGCCGGACACGACGACGCCGGCATCCTGGGCGGACACCGGCGTCTGGGGCATCGCAGGAACTGTCATGGCGATCCGGCCGTGGCCGGATGCGCGACCCAAGGGGTCAGACAGTCAGGCGACGACGGCCCTTGGCGCGACGACGCGCCAGGATCTTGCGGCCATCGGCAGTCGCCATGCGGGCGCGGAAACCGTGGTCGCGCTTGCGCTTGAGGTTGCTGGGTTGGTAAGTGCGCTTGGTCGCCATGGCGGGCCTGCTTGCTGTTATTCGGCGGAAAAGATTCGGGACTTTAGCGGGGGAAACGAGCCAAGTCAACGACTTCCGGCATCAATCGCCATCCCCCACGCAGGTTTGGTGCCCCGCGGCACGGGTGGTACGCTGCCGACCTCCCGATTTATCCACAGGCGCCAGCCGCATGGCGCCGTTGTCGTCGCCGTTCCCCGAGATCGCCCCTGCCATGGATGTCTGGCCTGCCTGCCTGCGTTACCTCGAAGCCGAATTGCCGCCCGAGGATGTCCTGACCTGGCTCAGGCCGCTGCAGGCGGATCGCCGCGACGACGCGCTGGTCCTGTACGCCCCGAACGCCTTCGTCCGCGACGAAGTGCATCGCCGCTACCTGCCGCGCATCCGCGAGCTCGCCGCGCACTTCGGCGGAGGTGCCGACGTCGCCCTGCACATCGGTGCCATGCGCCGTGCCGAAGCACCATCGGCGATGCCGCTGGCCGGCAAGCCGGCAACGGCAAGCCCACTGCCCGCGGAACCCTTCCGCGGCAACCTCGATGGCCATTACACCTTCGACAACTTCGTCGAGGGCCGCAGCAACCAGCTGGCTCGCGCCGCCGCCTGGCATGCCGCGCAGAAGCCCGGCGAACGCGCGCACAACCCACTGCTGCTGTACGGCGGCACCGGCCTGGGCAAGACCCACCTGATGTTCGCCGCCGGCAACGAGATGCGCCGGATCAACCCGGCCGCGCGGATCCTCTACCTGCGCTCCAACGAGTTCTACAACGCCTTCTTCCGCGCCCTGCAGGAGAAGACCGCCGACCAGTTCAAGCGCCAGTTCCAGCAGATCGACGCGCTGCTGATTGACGACATCCAGTTCTTCGCCGGCAAGGACCGCACCCAGGAGGAGTT
>JAVWUU010000120.1:0-7268 GCA_036666995.1 Thermomonas sp. | reverse complement strand
GCACCAGTGGCGGCCGCTGCTGCTGTGCTTCCTGATCACGGCGGGCGGCACCCTGGCGTTCTACACCTATTCGGTGATTGGGCCGAAGATGGTGCAGGCCCAGTTCGCCGGTGGCGACGTGCTGACCGGCACGGTCATCAACCTCGTCGCGCTGACCGCACTCATGTTGTTGCAACCGCTGGGCGGCTGGCTGTCCGATATCGTCGGACGCAAGACGCTGCTGATGTTCTTCGGTGTCGGCGGCGTGCTCTACACCTGGTTCCTGGTGCTGTATCTGCCGCAGCAGACCGGCTGGCTGCAGGCCTTCGGCGTGCTCGCCCTCGGGTTCGTGATCCTCACCGGCTACACCTCGATCAATGCGGTGGTGAAGGCGGAACTGTTTCCCACCCATGTGCGCGCCCTCGGCGTGGGCCTGGGCTACGCGCTGGCCAATTCCGCGTTCGGCGGCACCGCGCCCTTGCTGTACCAGGCCAGCCTGCGCAGCGGCCACATCGAGACCTTCGTGGTCTATGCGACCGCGGTGATCGCGGTGTCGCTGCTGGTCTACGTCTTCTTCCTCGACAACCGCGGACGCAACTGGCTGGACCATGCGGACCAGATGCGCGTGCGCTGATCCGGGTTTTCTCCGCACAATGCACACCCTGACGAGCAACCGGACCTGCGATGGACGCTGAAGCACTGATCAAGGCCGCCCTGCGCGACGCCGGCTACGGCCCCGACGCCATCGGCTCGGCGTTGCCGCGGATCATGCGCATCCTGCAGGCGGAAGATGTGCGCATCGAGGTCGGCCGCACCCTGTCGCGCAAGGAGCGCGAGCACGTGCGCCTGCAACTGGAACTGGGATTCGATGTGTCGGAGATCGTGGCCAGCCTGAAGGCCTGACCTGGAGGCGAGTCGGGCGAATGTCCGCGAGGCCGGCGCAGGGAACCTCCCCGCGTGCGGCCGCAATGTCGCTGCCTCGCGTTTTTGGTAGAAAGGCCGCTGCCCGCCTGCCTGGAATGCCGATGCGACGTCTGCTGGGTTCGCTGTTGCTGTTGTTCGCAGGTGCTGCGTTCGCGCAGCCGCAGGATGTCACTGTGCCGACGGGCCTGCGCGGCGAGGGTGTCGATCGCGCGATGCCGGGGTTCGCACGCGATGTGATCGCGGTGTATCGCGACGACCGCGCGCGCCACCTCGACACCCTGTTCCGGCTGCAGCTCGCGGCGCGACAGGATGCGCAGGCACTCGCCAGCATCGAAACACTGCGCAGCTTGCGCAATGACCCGGCCACGCAGCCGCCGGTGTTCCTGCAGTACGAGATCCTGGCGCGTGCGAAGTTGCTGCAGGCCTCGCAAGGCCTGACGTTCGCACAGGCGTGGCGGCGCACGTTCGCCGAACGTTTCGGCGCGCTCGACGGTATGCAGGCCTTGCGCGCCGAATTCCCCTTCGGCGGCAGCCTGCCGCGTTGGCGCGGCAACCTCGACGCTGCGCTCGGGAAGATCGATGGGCGCAGGCGCATTCCGCTGGCGGAGGCCATCGAACTGGTGCGCGCCTGGCAGGTGCACGATGCCTACGCCGCATTCATGCCGCTGTTCGCCGCAGCCTTGCAGGAGGACGATGCGCGCCGCTACGCCATCGACCGTGTGCTGGTGCGTACACCGGATGGCGCGAGTATCTCGACGCTGATCGTGCGCCCGGCGAAGGCGCCGCCATCGCCTGCGCTGCTGTCGTTCACCATCTACGCCAATGACGATTGGGCCTGGGCCGATGCCAAGACCATGGCCGCGCATGGCTATGCCGGCATGGTGGCTTACACGCGCGGCAAGGGCCGTAGCCCGGACGCGATCGTCCCGTTCGAGCGGGACGGCGACGATGCCGCGGCGGTGATCGACTGGATCGCCGCGCAAGCCTGGAACGACGGCCGCGTCGGCATGTATGGCGGTAGCTACAACGGGTTCGCGCAATGGGCCGCGCTCAAGCACATGCCGAAGGCATTGAAGGCGATCGCCGCGTCTGCGACCACCGTGCCCGGCATCGACGTGCCGATGGAAGGCGGCATCTTCCTCAATTTCATGTATTCGTGGCCGTTCTATGCGGCCAGCAACCGTTCGCTGGACGATGCGCGCTATGGAGATGCGGAGCGTTGGGCGAAGCTCAATCGCGACTGGTACGCCAGCGGCCACGCGTATCGCGATCTGCCGGCCATCGACGGCAGCACGAATCCCGTGTTCGCGAAGTGGTTGCAACATCCGGATTACGACGCCTACTGGCAGGCGATGATCCCGCAAGGCGATGCATTCGCAGGCATCGACATCCCGGTGCTGGCGACCACCGGTTATTTCGATGGCGCGCAGATCGGCGCGTTGCATTATTTCCGCGAGCACCTGCGGCATCGCCCGCAGGCCGACCACACCTTGCTGGTTGGCCCGTACGAACACTTCACGATGCAGACCGGCGTGCCGCCGATCGTGCAGGGCTATGCGGTCGATCCGTCCGCGCGCATCGACCTGCAGGCGCTGCGGCTGGACTGGTTCGACCATGTGTTCAAGGGCAAGCCGAAGCCAGCGCTGCTGGCCGACCGGGTGAACTGGCAGGTGATGGGCGCCGATGCATGGCGGCATGCGAACACGCTGGAGGCGATGGCCACCCGCACGCAACGCCTGTACCTGGTGCCGGGTGCCGCAGCTGGCGCGAATGTGTTGTCCGCGCAGGCGCAACCGAAGGCGGGCGTCGTGCAGCGCGTCGATTTCAGCGACCGCAGCGAGGCCGATTGGAAGCCGTCACCGGGTGTCGTCAACAAGACGCTGGATCCGCACCTCGGATTGGTCTTCACCGGAGAACCGCTGGAGCGCGACACGGAATTGGCAGGTCCGTTCTCCGGCGTGCTGGAGTTCACCGTCAACAAGCGCGACCTCGACCTGGCCATCAGCGTGTTCGAACTGAGCGGCAAGGGCGAATACGTCGAGCTTGCGTACTGGCGGCAGCGTGCCAGCTACAACTCGGATCGTCGCCAGCGCCGGCTGCTGCAGCCCGGCGTCTTGCAGCGGATTGAAGTGAAGGACACGCGCCTGCTGGGCCGCAGGCTCGCGGCCGGCAGCCGCATCGTGGTGACGCTGGGCGTGATCAGGCAGCCCGACCTCCAGCTCAACCTCGGCAGCGGCAAGGATCCGTCCAACGAGACCATCGCCGATGCCGGCGCGCCGCTGGAAATCCACTGGCGTGGCAGCAGTTACCTTGACCTGCCTTTCCGCGATTGACGCGCTTCGGCGACGCCTCTTTCAGTCGCCGTCCGCCGTGCGTCGGTTCGCGAACCACGCAAACGCCGCCGCGGTGAAGAACATCAGCAGGCTGTAGACCGCGGCCGGGATCGACATGGTGGCGTTCTGCAGCACATTGAGGGCGATGAAGATCGCCAGCGTGCCGTTGTGGATGCCGATCTCCATCGCGATCGCGATCGCCTGCCTGCGCGGCAGCTTGAGCGCCCGCGGCGCGACATAGCCGGTCGCCATGCTGGCCAGGTTGAACAGAAGGCAGACGATGCCGATGCTGGCGAAGAACTGCAGCAGCGTGCTCCATTCCTTCGCCACCGCGGCGACGATCAGCAGCACCAGCACCAGCACAGACAGCAGCCTGATCGGCTTTTCCATGCGCGTGGCGAACGCGGGCGCGCGGGCGCGGACCAGCATGCCGAATGCGACCGGCAGCAGGATGATCACCGCGACCTCCACGATCTTCTGCACCGGCGGCGGCACGTACTGGCCGCTGCCCAGGAAAAACTCCAGCGACAGGTTGAGGATCAGCGGCAGGGTCAGCAGGCAGAGCACGCTGTTGACCGCGGTCAGGGTGATGTTGAGGGCGACGTCGCCGCGTGCCAGGTGACTGTAGATATTCGCGGTCGCGCCGCCCGGCGAGGCCGCCAGCAGCATCAGTCCCACAGCGAGTTCTGGCGGCAACTTGAACAGCAGGGCGAGCCCCAGCGCAACCCAGGGCAGTACCGCGGTCTGCAAGAACAGCCCGGTCAGTACCGCGCGCGGATAGCGGGCGACGCGGCGGAAATCCGCCAGCGTCAGGCCCAGCCCTAGCCCGAGCATGATCACGCCAAGCGCAAGCGGCAACAGCAGGCTGGTCAATAACGATGACTGCATCGGCAAACCCCTCGCGTGGCATGCAATGGCATGCGGCCCCGGCGCAGCATCGCGTGCCTGCCCCGCGAGGTGCAAGTGCGCACTCGTCGTCGAGGCCATCGCGGTCGATAATGGCCGCTTACCGAAACCGCATCGATGCCATGACCGAGATCGCCATCCTCACGCCGGATCCCGCGGATGTGTCGCACACCACGCTGTGGCCGAAAGTGCTGGCGCGCCTGCAGCGGGCGCTCGACCATGCCGGCATCAGCGTGGTGCCCACGCCATGGACCGCGCATGTCGATGATGCGAGTGGCCTGCGCGGATTCGCGCGGGTGCTGCCGCTGCTGACGTGGGGTTATCACTTCGACCATGCGCGCTGGTTACGTGCATGCGCGACCTGGCAGCGCGAGGGCATCGTGCTGGCCAATCCGGCGGGTGTGCTGGCGTGGAATTCGGACAAGCGCTATCTGGCGGAACTTGCGGCACGCGGCATCGCGATCCCGGCCACGACGTTTACCGATGCACTGCGCCAGGAAGTGATCGAGCGGATGTTCGACGACACCGGTGCGGACGAGTTGATCGTGAAGCCGGCGATTTCCGGCGGGGCCTGGAAAACCGTGCGCGTGCGCCGCGGTGATGTCATCGATGACGTCGACGGCACCACCATGCTGGTCCAGCCTTACCTGCCGACCATCGAGAGTGAAGGCGAGACCTCCCTGCTGTATTTCGGCGGCGTGCTCAGCCACGTGGTCAACAAGCGGCCCGTGCCCGGCGAGTTCCGCGTGCAGGAAGAGTTCGGCGGCGTGTACCGCGTGATCGAGGAGCCGCACGCGGGTGCCATCGCACTGGCGGAACAGGTGCTGGCCGCGATCGACGCTCCGCTGCTGTACGCACGCATCGACATGGTTCCCGATGCCGAAGGTCGCTGGCTGTTGATGGAAGCCGAATTGATCGAACCCGATTTCTACCTGGGCAGCGACCCGGCGCAAGGCGCGGGCTTTGCGCGCGCGCTGCGCGAATCCCTCATCCAAGGAGCAACCGCATGAAAACCCTTCGCATCGATTTCGTGTCCGACGTGGTCTGCCCGTGGTGCGCGATCGGCCTGGCCTCGCTGGAACAGGCGCTGCAGCGCACCCACGGCGAGATTGCCGCGGACATCCACTTCCAGCCGTTCGAACTCAACCCGCAGCTGCCTGCGGAGGGCGAGGGCATCGGCGAACACCTGCAGCGCAAGTACGGCATGGACGAGGCGCAGCTGGCCGACAACCAGGAGCGCATCCGTGCGCGCGGCGCGGAGCTTGGGTTCGTGTTCGACTTCAATGCGCGCAGCCGGATCTGCAACACCTTCGATGCGCATCGCCTGCTGCACTGGGCCGGCATCGAAGGTGGGCAGCGCGCGCTCAAGCATGCGCTGCTGCAGGCCTACTTCAGCGAGGGTCGCAACGTCTCCGACCACGCCACCCTGGTCGACATCGCGAGTGCTGCCGGCTTCGACACGGCGCGTGCCGCCGCGATCCTAGCATCCAGCGAGTACGCAGAAGACGTTCGCGCTGCGGAACAGTTCTTCACTCGCAACGGCATCAGCGGCGTGCCGGCGGTGATCATCGAACGCAAGCACCTGATCTCCGGTGGACAGCCGGTCGAAGTGTTCGAGCGCGCGCTGCGTGAGATCGCGGCGGGCATGCCGGGCTGAGTTTGGGTTCCATCATGCGGAAGTGAATGGGCGCATCCCGGTATGCGATTCGATGCATCTTGCATGCCGTTTCCGCACATCGCACTGCAGCAAGACACCGAGGGACATTCCCGGTATCAAGGACATGCCGTCGCGTCATGACCCATGGACAAGTCCGGGCATGCGCGCTGGCGTGGAAGGATCTTCGATCCCTCCGCCGTCCATTCGCACCCTTGGGGAGGGAGCATGCTGGCATTGCTGATCGCGGCGACGTTGCAGGTGTCTGCGGGATCGAGTTCGGAGATTCCCGTCACCTTCACCCAGGACGACACCCGCTGGCCGGTGGTGGTCAGCGCCAATGGCGTGGTGTCGGCGGGAAGGAACGAGCTGGTGTTGCGCCTGCGCGGCATCGAGGTGGCGGACCAACCGGCCAATCCCAGCACGATTCCCTACAGCAGTTACCGCGTTTGCCTGGTGCGCCAGTCGCAGGGCGATGCGTACGAAACCGCCGGTTGCTCGGCCTCGGTGAAGATCAAGACCGTGGCGCCGGAATCGGACAAGCCGATCGTGCTGTCCGGCCAGAAGCTGACCATCCCGGCGGCCGGGACGACCTCGCTGGAAGGGCATTGGCTGGTGCTGGAAATGGAGTCGCGGCCGGTGCAGGGCAAGACCTACGGCGTGGCCTCGCATTCGCAACGCTCGCTGTTCGGCGCGGTCGGCAGCATGTAGTCGCGACGCGCCTGCACCCGGGCGCGATCAGCGCGGGATCACCAACGGGATCGTGTTGCCGGTGGGCGTGATGAGGATGGCATCGGTGATCGTGCCGTCAACGAAATCCGCACGCACCAAGCCCTCGCCCTTGCTGCCGATGATGCGCACGCGGAAGTTCGGATCCATCCGGCCATCAGTCACGTCCACGCCATAGCCGAAGAACGGCATGCGGATCGAGGACACCTCGCCCACTTCATCGGCGACCACCGGATGTCGCTGGATCAGTGTCTCCAGGCGCGCATACGAACTGGTCTGCTGCATGGCCCACCACGCGCCGACGACGAGCAGGCCAAGCACGGCAAGGGCGGACAGCCATCGGCGGATCCAGGTCATCAGCATCGCGTGAGCCTCTCGGGGGGAAGATGCGCTGGCGAGGGTAGCGGAAACGGCGCGAGGGCGCGGCGGGGCACGTGGTTGCGGCACAATCGCGGCGTCGCAATGCGGAGGTGAGCTTGCATGATCGTGCCGGAATACTGGGCCGAAGCCCGCGAGCAGGTGCGCCACAAGAGACGCACGATCACCGTGCGCCGATATGGCTGGTCGGATGAAAGCGCGGCTGCCGCGCAGGCGCATGCAGACGCGCGCACCCGCGAGGCGCTGGACGCGATCCTCTCCGGCGCAGCGCTGCCGAGGCGCGAAGTGCGCACCAATTACGGCGTGGCCGGCGTGCCGATCCGCGAACAGATCGTGGCGCGGGATGGCGATGTGATCATCACCCG
>JAVWUU010000119.1:0-7440 GCA_036666995.1 Thermomonas sp. | reverse complement strand
ATCTGGACATCGCCGGCGTGTCGAATGGCGACGGCAAGATGGGCATGGCGACCGGCCGGCCGGTCGGCCTGCTCTCGCAGTGGCTGCTGGATCGCGTCGCGGCCTGAAGCAACATGTCGTTCTCAAGCAGTCATCGCGATGGGCAGGCTAGGCGCGCGTTCGCGCGACGACCGGAGTTGACCGGCTGGTCAATGAGGATCGGCGCGCGGATGCGCAACGCCGCATGCACGAGCGAGGGCGCTTGAGATGCCGCGCGCCGACTTCTACCTGATCGACAAGCCCCGCTTCCGCGAGCAGCCGCTGCTGCTCGTCTGCGAATTGGCGAAGCGCGGCTACGCGGCCAACCTGCCGATCCTGGTGCTGGCGCGCGACGCCGCACAGGCGGAGGCGATCGACGACCTGATGTGGTCGTTCGATCCCGACGAATACCTGCCGCACCAGATCGCCGGCATGGACGAGGGCGACGACGAGACCCCGATCCTGATCGCCACGCCGGACATGGACATCCCCGCGCGGCCAATGCTGCTCAACCTGCGCGACGCCGCGCCGAGCGGCAGCTTCGACCGCGTGCTGGAAGTGGTGCCGGCCGATCCCTCGGCGCGCGGCCCGCTGCGCGAGCGCTGGAAGCATTACCAGTCGCTCGGGTTCGAAGTGAACAAGCACGACATGTGATTGCTGTCATTCCTGCGAAGGCAGGAATCCAGCGTCTTTCGCTAAAAAATCCACGGCCAAACATCAAAGACACTGGATCCCGGCCTTCGCCGGGATGACGAGCAAACAGCCATGACCACCCTCGCCTCCGGCTACGAACCCAAATCCTTCGAATCCCGCCTGTACGCCGAGTGGGAAGCCAGCGGCGCATTCGCCCCGCAGGGCGACGGCCCGGCCTACACCATCCTGCTGCCGCCGCCGAACGTCACCGGCACCCTGCACATGGGCCATGCGTTCCAGCACACCCTGCAGGACGCGCTGATCCGCTACCACCGCATGCGTGGCTATCGGACCCTGTGGCAGATGGGCACCGACCATGCGGGCATCGCCACGGAAATGGTGGTCTCACGCAACCTCGCCATCGCCGGCCAGGGCGAGACCCGGGACTCGCTGGGTCGCGACAAGTTCATCGAGAAAGTCTGGGAATGGAAGCAGCACTCCGGCGACACCATCGAGCGGCAGATGCGTCGCCTTGGCGCCAGTGGCGACTGGTCGCGCAGCGTGTTCACCATGGATCCGATGGCCAGCGATGCGATCGTCGAAGCCTTCGTGCGCCTGCACGAACAGGGCCTGATCTATCGCGGCCAGCGCCTGGTGAACTGGGACCCGGTGCTGAAGACCGCGATCTCCGATCTCGAGGTTGCCAGCGAGGAAGAGAACGGCCACATGTGGTCGATCCGCTATCCGCTGGCCGATGGCGTGACCTACGAATACGTGGAACATGACGCGGACGGCGTCGAAACCCTGCGTGAAACCCGCGATTACCTGGTGGTCGCAACCACCCGCCCGGAAACCATGCTCGGCGATACCGCCGCGATGGTGCACCCGGAGGATTCGCGCTATCTGGTGCTGCACGGCAAATTCGTCGAGTTGCCGCTGACCGGTCGCCGCATCCCGGTGATCACCGACGACTACGTGGATCGCGATTTCGGCACCGGCGTGGTCAAGGTCACCCCCGCGCACGACTTCAACGACTACGCGGTCGGCCAGCGCCACGGGCTGCCGATGATCAACATCTTCACCGACGAGGCGAAGGTCATTTCCTCGCGCGAGGACATCGCCGAGAAATATCGGGGGCTGGATCGTTTCGACGCGCGCAAGCTGATCGTCGCCGACCTCGAAGCCGCCGAACTGCTGGTCGAGATCAAGCCGCACCGCCTGCAGGTGCCACGCGGCGATCGCAGCGGCCAGGTGATCGAGCCCTTCCTGACCGACCAGTGGTTCGTGAAGATGGACACGCTCGCGGCGCGCGGCCTGGAGCTGGTCGAATCCGGCGAAGTGAAGTTCGTGCCGCCGAACTGGATCAACACTTATCGCCACTGGCTGGAGAACATCCAGGACTGGACGATCAGCCGCCAGCTCTGGTGGGGCCACCGCATCCCGGCGTGGTTCGACGATGCTGGCAAGATTTACGTGGGTCGCAACGAAGCCGAAGTGCGCGCCAACAACAACCTGGGCGATGCAACGCTGCGCCAGGATCCCGACGTGCTGGAGACATGGTTCTCCTCGGCGATGTTCCCGTTCAGCACCCAGGGCTGGCCGAACGAAGACCGGATGGGCGAGCTCGGCTTCGATGTCGCGCTGCCGACGTCGGTGCTGGTCACCGGCTTCGACATCATCTTCTTCTGGGTGGCGCGGATGATCATGATGACCGACCAACTGGTCGATCGCGTGCCGTTCCGCGACGTCTATATCACCGGCCTGGTCCGCGACAAGGACGGCCAGAAGATGTCGAAATCGAAGGGCAACATCCTCGATCCGCTCGACATCATCGACGGCATCGACATCGACGCGTTGATCGCCAAGCGCACCACCGGGCTGATGAAGCCCACCGACGCGCCGAAGATCGAAAAAGCCACGCGCAAGGAATTCCCCGACGGTATTCCGGCGTTCGGCGCCGATGCGCTGCGCTTCACCATGGCTGCGCTGGCCGGTCCCGGCCGCGACATCAAGTTCGACCTGCAGCGCGCCGAGGGCTACAAGAATTTCTGCAACAAGTTGTGGAATGCGACGCGCTTCGCGTTGATGAATCTCGGCGATGCGACCTTCGAAGGCGTGCCGCAGCCGAAGACGGATGCGGAGAAGTGGATCCTCGCCCAGCTCGACCGCACCGCCACCGAAGCCGCGGAACACTACGCCAGCTATCGCTTCGACCTGCTCGCACAATGCCTGTACGAATTCACCTGGAACCAGGTCTGCGACTGGTTCCTGGAACTCGCGAAGCCGGCACTGACTGGCGACGATGCCGATGCCGCCAACAGCACGCGCCACACCCTGGCTTACGTGCTCGAAGCGCTGTTGCGGATGCTGCATCCGCTGATTCCGTTCGTCACCGAAGAGCTGTGGCAGTCGGTCGCGCCGAAGCTCGGCAAGTCCGGCAGCATCATGCTGCAGGTGTATCCGAAGCCGGGTGACGTCGATGCCTCGGCCTATGCGCATGCCGACGCCGACATCGAATGGCTGAAGGATGTGATCTCCGCCTTGCGCCGCATCCGCAGCGAGCTCGGCGTGTCGCCGGCCAAGCACGTGTCGTTGCTCGTGCGCGGCGGCAATGCCGACGATGCCGCGCGCGTCGCCTGTTTCGATGCGCAACTGCGCTTCCTGTGCAAGCTCGAACGCATCGACACGCTGGCCGGCGATCCACCCGCCGCCGCACCTGCGGTGGTCGGCGAGCTGCAGTTGTTCGTGCCGCTGGAAGGGTTGGTCGATCTCGATGCCGAACGCGTGCGCCTGGACAAGGAGATCGCCCGGGTCGCGTCCGAGAAGGACAAGAGCGAGGCCAAGCTCGCCAAGTTCGGCGGCAGCGTGCCGCCGGCGGTGGTGGAACAGGAACGTGCGCGCCTGGTCGACTGGAGTGCGAAGCTGGATGCGCTCACGGCGCAGCGGATGAGGCTGTAGGGGCGAATCCCTGTGTTCGCCCGGCTCTTGTTCACCGGGTTCGTATCGCCCAGGGCAGACACGGGGGTCTGCCCCTACGCAATATCGTCGGCCCCTACAGCGGCGGCATCCTGCTGACGTCGTCCGATAGCAATTCCATCGCCATCACGATCGCATCCTCGCGGCCATTGTTGGCGGCGGGGTAATAGCGCGGGCGGCGGCCGATCTCGTTGAAGCCCTCGCTGTGGTACAGCGCCACGGCCGGGGTATTGGATGGGCGCACTTCCAGGAACACCCGCTGCGCGCCGTGGTCGCGCGCCAGCTTGACCAGCGCGCGGAACAGGAAGCGCCCCAGGCCACGCGACTGGGTGGTCGTATCCACGCAGACGTTCAGCACGTGCGCCTCGTCGGCGGCGATGCTGAGCACGCCGTAGCCGACGATCGCGCCGTCGCGCTCCTGCACCCACATCGGGTAGCCGGCATGCATGCAGTCGCGGAAGATCCCGCGCGTCCACGGGAACGGATAGGCGCGCACTTCCACGCGCATGATCTCGTCGAGGTCGGCCTCGCGCATCGGTCGCAGGTGCGGCACGGACGGTTCGGCGTCCATGCGCTGCGCGCTCACGCCGGGCTCCGCCGCATCGCCCGAAGGCGTGGCCACAGCGCGCGCTTGGCCCGCGCATCGCCCTGCAACGCCGCCAGCGGCGCGAGATCGCCGAAGCGGCGGGTGAAGTCGTCGATGTCCATCCCTGCGGCACGCGCCAGCCGCGCGAGCACGGCATCGTCCACTGTCACTGTGCCCGCGACATGCACCTGCACCGGCCGATAGACGACATGGCCCAGTTCCGCCAGCACCGCACGCTGGAACGGGTCCCAACTCACGCAGCGGTGTCCATGCGACGCCTGCGGAACCACATCACCGGGCCGGACAGCGCGTACAGGATGCCCACGCCGAGCAGGAACCTGGACGGTGCCAGCACCAGGCCGATCAGCACCGCGACCGCGATCAGCAGGGCGAAGAACGGCACCCGCTCCGACTTCGGCCCGCTGCCGCCCTTGAAGCTGGTGTAGCGGATCCGGCTGACCATCAGCAGGCCGGCGCAGACCGTCACCGCCAACGCGACGTAGCGCAGTTCCTCGCCGGTCAGGCCCAGGTCGCTGCAGGTCCACACGAAGCTCGCCATCAGTCCGGCCGCGGCGGGGCTGGCCAGGCCGATGAACCAGCGCTTGTCGACCTGGCCCACCTGGCTGTTGAACCGGGCCAAGCGCAGCGCGGCGCAGGCGGCGTACAGGAACGCACCCAGCCAGCCGAGCTTGCCCGCGGTCGCACCGTCCAGCTTCATCGCCACCAGCGCCCAGTGGTACATCACCAGCGCCGGGGCCATGCCGAAGCTGACCAAGTCCGCCAGCGAGTCGTACTGCACGCCGAATTCGCTCTGGGTATTGGTCAGGCGCGCGACCCGCCCATCCAGCCCGTCCAGGATCGCGGCCACGAAGATCGCGATGCAGGCGGTCTCGAAACGCCCCTGCGAGGCGGCGATGATCGCGAAGAACCCGCCGAACAGGCCGCCGGTGGTGAGCAGGTTGGGCAGCAGGTAGATGCCGCGGCCGCGCGGTCGCGGCGGGGTGGCGTTCTGGTTCTCGTCCATCGGCCCAGTGTAGGGCCTATCCCGCCGGTGCCGAAGCCGTCGGACTTGCAGCGGCCCCGCTGCAGTGCTGCAATCGGGGCGGGATCCCCTGGAGTACGCCCATGCACGCCACCCGCACCCTCGCCGCCGCGCTCGTCCTGTCGCTCGTGGCCGCGCCCACCCTGGCCCAGCAGCAGCGTGTCTACCAGTGGAAGGACGCGAATGGCGTCACCCACTACACCGACCTGCCGCCGGCGCAGCAGCACCGCAGCCGCGACATCGACAACAAGGGCAACACGCCCGAGATCGCCACCGTCAAGGCGGTCGAGAACCCGCAATGCGCCAGCTCGCGCGACAACCTGCAGCGGCTGCAGGCCAACCAGGTGCTCGGGGTGGACACCAATGGCGACGGCAAGGCCGACCGCAACCTGAGCAGCGACGAGCGCGCTTCGCAGATCGAACTGAACCAGGCCGCGATCAAGGCCTATTGCCCCACCGCCAAACCGTAAGCCGTGAAGCAACTGGGCATGCTGGTGCTGGCCATCGCCCTGGGCGTGGCCGCGTGGTGGTGGTACACGCAGGAGATGCCGCGACGCGAGCGCGCGCACGCAGTCGCGGCGGAAGCGGCAGCGAAACAGGCCGAGCGCGCCGATTCGCTGTACCGCTGGCGCGACGATGCCGGCAACCTGCAGATCACCCAGGAACCGCCCAAGGGCCGCAAGTACGAGCGGATCAGCCGCACGCCGCAGGACGGCATCGAGATCAACGGCTCGCGGGAATAACGCTTGTCGCCTCCCCTTGCGTAGCAGGGGGAGGTTGGGAGGGGGTGGGAGGCGCGAAGCGCCGAACGCCATCGCGATTAAAGCGAACCCCTCCCCCTCAGCCGCTTGAGGCGACTTCGAGCTCCCCTGCTTTCGCAAGGGAGGGAGCAACAGCAACGTGGCAAAATGCGGACTTTCAGCCCGCGAATCTCCCCATGCGTCTGTCGCAGTTCCATCTCCGCACCGAAAAGGAAACCCCCGCCGACGCCGAAGTGATCAGCCACAAGCTGATGCCCAAGGCCGGCATGATCCGCAAGCTCGCTGCCGGGCTCTACACCTGGTCGCCGCTGGGCCTGCGGGTGATGCGCAAGGTCGAGGCCGTGGTCCGCGAGGAAATGAACCGCGCCGGCGCGATCGAGATGGCGATGCCGTCGATCCAGCCGAAGGAACTGTGGGAGGAAACCGGCCGCTGGGCGAAGTTCGGCCCGCAGCTGCTGAAGATCCGCGACCGCAAGGAGCAGGAGTTCTGCTTCACCCCGACCGCGGAGGAAGCAGTCACCGATTTCGCACGCAACGAGCTGGCCAGCTACAAGCAGCTGCCGGTGAATTTCTACCAGGTCAGCACCAAGTTCCGCGACGAGATCCGCCCGCGCTTCGGGGTCATGCGCGCGCGCGAATTCGTGATGAAGGATGCGTACTCCTTCCACATCGACGACGACTCGCTGCACGCCGAATACCGCAACATGTACGACACCTATTCGCGCATCTTCACCCGCCTCGGGCTGAAGTTCCGCGCGGTGTTCGCGGATACCGGCGCGATCGGCGGCAGCGCCTCGCACGAGTTCCACGTGCTGGCCGACTCCGGCGAGGACGCGCTGGCGTTCTCTGAAACCTCCGATTACGCGGCGAATGTCGAACTGGCCGAAGCGGTGTCGCCCGGCGAACGCGCGGCCGCATCGGAAGCCCTGCGCGACATCGACACGCCCACCCAGAAGACCTGCGAGGACGTGGCCGCGCTGATGGGCATTCCGCTGCAGCGCACTGCGAAATCGGTCGCGCTGATCGGTGCCGATCCGGAAGGCAAGGCGCAGTTCGTGCTCGCGCTGGTGCGCGGCGACCACATGGTCAACGAGATCAAGCTGGCCAAGTTGCCCGGCCTGGCCGAGTACCGCCTGGCCACCGAAGCGGAGATCGCCGAATACCTCGGCAGCGAGCCCGGGTTCCTCGGCCCGCTCAATGCGAAGAAGCCGGTCCGCGTGGTGGCCGATCGCAGCGTCGCCGCGCTCGCGGATTTCGTGGTCGGCGCCAACAAGCCGGGCTTTCACATCGCCGGCGTCAACTGGGACCGCGACCTGCCGGAACCGGAAACCGCCGACATCCGCAACGTCGTGCCCGGCGATGCGTCGCCGGACGGCAAGGGCGTGCTGGGACTGGCCCGCGGCATCGAGGTCGGCCACGTGTTC
>JAVWUU010000118.1:0-7567 GCA_036666995.1 Thermomonas sp. | reverse complement strand
TCCAGCGTGTCGACGAAGCGGTACGGCGAGGTCGCCAGGCCCAGCGTTTCCGCGGCCAACCGGCGGATGCCCTCGCGATCCATGGTCAGCCGCGCGGCGCGCGCGGTCGGGATCACCCTTGCAGCGCCTTCGGCCTCCAGTTCGACCAGCGTCTGCGTGCTGATCGCCTCGATTTCCGGCACCACCAGGTCGGGCTTTTCCAGCGCGACCAGCGCGCGGATCGCGGCGCCATCGAGCATGTCCAGCACGTGGCTGCGATGCGCGACCTGCATCGCCGGCGCGTTGGCGTAGCGGTCGGCGGCGATGACTTCGACGCCGAAGCGCTGCAGCTCGATCGCCACTTCCTTGCCCAGTTCGCCCGAGCCCAGCAGGAGCACGCGGGTGGCGTGCGGGGACAACGGCGTGCCGATGCGTGTCATGCGTGAGTCCGATCGAGTAAAGCCGAGATTCTAGCGAAGCCGACCATCGGACACTGTCGCCGGCGCGCACCGCCATGCGATCCTGCGGCCATGCCGATCCGCCAACTCCCGCGGCTGTCGCTGCTCGCCGCGCTGCTGGCGTGCGTGGTCGCCTGCGCGCCGCCCTCGCTGCCGTTCTCCCGCCTGGCGGGCTTGATCACCTTCGGGCTGCTGGACGAGATCAGCGGCCTGGCGGCATCGCACGTGCACGAAGACGTGCTGTGGGTGATCAACGATGGCGGCAATCCCGCGGAGCTGTTCGCGATCAACCGCCGCGGCAAGGTGCTCGCCCGCTACGACGTGCGCGGCGTGCGCAACATCGACTGGGAAGACCTGGCCAGCTTCACCCTGGAAGGCAAGCACTACCTGCTGGTCGCGGATACCGGCGACAACGGCGGCAGGCGCAAGGACATCGCCCTGCACGTGTTCGAGGAGCCAGCGAACCTCGACGGCGGCGAGCTCACGCCGGCCTGGACGATCCGCGCGCGCTGGCCGGACGGACCGCGCGACTGCGAGGCGGTGGCGGTGGATGCCGCAGCGGGCCAGGTGCTGCTGGTGTCGAAGAAACGCAGTCCACCCGACCTGTTCGCATTGCCGCTGGCGAACTCGCGCGGGGTGCGCGAGGCACGCAGGATCGGCCGTTTGGCCGGCGTGCCGCAGGCCAGCGCGGACTTGCGCCGCAACGACCCGGCCATGGCCAAGCTGTTCCCGCAGGTCACCGCCGCCGATCTCTCGCCCGACGGGCTGACGCTGGCGGTGCTGACCTACGGCAGCGTGCTGTTCTATCGCCGCACGCCGGGCGAGGACTGGGGCGTCGCGGTCGCCCGCGCGCCGGAGGCGCACGACGTGCCGCTGATCCCGCAGGCCGAGGCGCTGGCCTGGAGCGCAGGCGGTGCCGGCCTGTACGCGACCGGCGAGTTCAAGCCGGCGCCGCTGTTCTACCTCAGCCCGGATCGCTGATCCTGCGGTTTTGCCCGGCCGATGCCGGTCGTGCCGTTCGTCGGCCCGTTATTGCTGATCTGATATCAATTTGATATCAATTGTCTCGAGCGCCCATTCCGGGCAGCGATGACGAGACGCCGCCATGAAAGAAAACCCCATCCACTCCCTCCCCGGCATTCCCTTCCTGCTGGGCGTCCTCGCCACCTCGGCGCTCGCCGCGTGGCTGTTCCTCACCGGCGTGGGCGCGGGCGGCGTCGAGCCTTCCCCGCTGAAGATCGTCTCCGGCCTGTTGCTGGGCACGGTCGCCTTCCTCAGCCTGATCGGCCTGTACACCGTGCAGCCCAACCAGTCCGCGGTGCTCAGCCTGTTCGGCAAGTACATCGGCACGGTCAAGGAAAACGGCCTGCGCTGGAACAACCCGTTCTTCGGCAAGAAGAAGATCAGCCAGCGCATCCGCAACTTCGAAAGCGGCAAGCTCAAGGTCAACGAACTGGACGGCAGCCCGATCGAGATCGCCTCGGTGATCGTCTGGCAGGTCGTGGATGCGTCCGAGGCCGTCTACAACGTCGACGACTACGAGAGCTTCGTGCACATCCAGGCCGAGTCCGCCCTGCGCGCGATGGCCACCAGCTATCCCTACGACCAGCATGAGGAAGGCCAGCTGGCGCTGCGCAGCCACGCCAACGAAGTCGGCGCGCATCTGAAGCAGGAACTGCAGGAGCGCCTGGCCGATGCCGGCATCGAGGTGCTCGACGCGCGCATCAGCCACCTGGCCTACGCACCGGAAATCGCCCAGGCGATGCTGCAGCGCCAGCAGGCCAACGCGATCATCGCCGCGCGCACGCGGATCGTCGCCGGCGCGGTGGGCATGGTGCAGATGGCGCTGGCCGAGCTGGAAAAGAACGGCGTGGTCAACCTGGACGAGGAACGCAAGGCGCAGATGGTCAGCAATCTGCTGGTCGTGCTCTGCGGCGAGCGCGGCACCCAGCCGATCGTCAATGCCGGCAGCCTGTCCTGAGCTGACATGAGCGAGAAGAAGGCCTACCCGCTGCGCATCAGTGCCGAGATCCTCGGTGCCACCCAGCGCTGGGCCGACGACGAGCTGCGCAGCGTCAACGCCCAGATCGAATATCTGCTGCGCGAGGCGCTGCGCAAGGCGGGTCGCCTGCCCAAGCCCCGCCAGCCACCATCCGAGGAGAACGAAACGTGAGCAATCGCTGGCACTACAAGGTGGTCGAGGTGACCCAGTGGATGGGCACCAAACCCAAGAAGATCGAGGAAGTGATTGCGCCGCTCGGTCAGCTGGGCTGGGAACTGGTCGCGGTCACGATGGTTGCCGCCACCAGCATCCTCTATTTCAAGAAGCCGGCCTGAGCGCCGCCATCCACGCCACATCGGGGAAGAACCACATGTTGCACATCGTCCACATGATCGAACGCCGCTACGGCCCGGCACGAGGGCGCCAGCTCGTCGTCCGCATCGCCATCGCATCGCTGCTGTTGCTTGCGCTGGGCGCGGGCCTGGCGATGTCGCTTCCCGCGCGTGCGCAGGCCGTCGATGGCAAGGCCCTCGCCACCCGCGCACTGGATCACATGGATGCCGGCGAGTACGCGCAGGTCGAAGCCATGTTCGGTGCCGACATGGCCAAGGCGGTGCCCGCCGACAAGCTGAAGGCGGTGTGGGAGTCGTTGCCGGCGCAGGTCGGCAAGGCGACCGGTCGCGGCGAGGCGCAAACGATGGAACAGGAAGGCAGCACGCTGGTGCAGGTGCCGTTGCATTTCGAGAAAGCCGAACTGATGGCGAAATTCGCCATCGAAGGCAACGGCAAGATCGTCGGCTTCATGATCCAGCCCGCACAAGCCGCTGCCCCGCCCGCTCCCGCTCCGGCAGTAGCCGAAGACGCGACCTTCAGTGAACGCGAGGTCATGGTCGGCGATGACGAACGCGCCCTGCCCGGCACGTTGGCGATGCCGAAGGGTGACGGCCCGTTCCCGGCCGTCGTGCTGGTGCATGGCTCCGGCCCGCAGGATCGCGACGAGACCATCGGCCCCAACAAGCCCTTCCTCGACATCGCCCGCGGCCTCGCCGCGCAGGGCATCGCCGTGCTGCGCTTCGACAAGCGCACCAAGGCACGCCCGCAGGACTTCGCCAGCGGCGTGTTCGGCGTCGACGAGGAAACCACCAACGATGCGGTGCAGGCGGTGGCCACGCTGCGCGGCATCGACGGCATCGACGGCAAGCGCGTGTTCGTGCTCGGCCACAGCCAGGGCGGGATGATGGCGCCGCGGATCGCCGCGGTCTCCGGGCATGTCGCCGGGCTGGTGCTGCTCGCCGCGCCCGCGCGCCCGCTGCTCGACATCGTCATCGAACAGAACCGCCGCCTTGCCGTGCTCGACGATGGCAAGACCAGCGATGCCGAACGCGACGCGATCACCGCGCTGATCCAGCAGGTGCGAGTGACCCGCGATGCCGCCACCGATCCCGCGACCAAGACCGTGATGGGCCTGCCTGCCGGTTACTGGCGCAGTTTCGACGCCGTTGATCCGGTCGGCGAGGCGAAGTCGGTCGCCTTGCCGATGCTGGTCCTGCAAGGCGCGCGCGATATCCAGGTGGTCGATGCCGACTGGCAGGCCTGGCGCGGCGGTTTCGACGGCAACCCGAAGGTGACCTTCAAGCTGTACGAAACGCTCAACCACCTGGCGATGCCGGGCGAAGGCGACGGCAACCTGGCCGAATACCAGCAGCCCAACCACGTCGACGTGCAGCTGATCAACGACGTGGCCGGCTGGATCAAGGCGCGCTGAGCATGGCGACGACGCAGGCAAGGGCCTTCGCGGTCACTCCGCCACCTGCATATGCCTGGCTGTGGTTGGCCGGCATGGGCGCGCTCCTGCCGCTGGGGATCATCGCGGGCCTGTGGTTCTCGGGCGAGCCGCTGCGCATGTCCGGGATCGTGCCGGCGCTGGTGATCGTGCCGCTGGTCTTCGCCATGCTCCTGCTGGCGATGCAGCGCCGCTCGGTCGAACTGCGGGACGGAATGCTGGATGTCCGCGGAGCCCTGTTCCGCCAGCGCGTCGCTTCTGCGCAGCTGGACCTCGACCGCGCGCGCATTGTCGATCTCGCCGAGCGCACCGAGTTGCGCCCCGTGATCAAGACTGGCGGCATGTCGATGCCGGGCTTCCATGCCGGTCGCTTCCGCCTGCGCGAGAAATTCGGCAGGGCCTTTTGCCTGCTCACCGATCGCCATCGGGTGCTGTGGCTGCCGTTGCGCGATGGCAAGGACCAGTTGCTGCTCAGCCTGGAGCAGCCACAGGCGCTGCTGGACGCACTCAAGGCCACGCGCGGCTGACGCCGGGGCAGCCACGGCCTATGCTTCGCGGATGCCACGCACGCCGCCCGTTCCGCTGAAGGCCGTCCTGCTCAACACCCCGGACATCGAGGTGTGGCCGGACGGATTGCTGCGCGCACGCAGCAACAGCGATGCGCGGTTCCTGTCACGGGCGAAGCATGTGCTGCGTCGCAAGCGCGATGGCACGTACCTGGCCGCCGACCTTGCGGAAGGGATGCAGCCGCTGGTGCCGCGCCTGCATCGCGAGCCCGGCCTCGACGACGCGTTGGATGTGCTCGATGCCAAACCACTGCACGCACGCAACGGCATCGACCGTGTCGGCGAATTGCCCCTGCATCGGCTGCAGGATCGGCTGGATGCGCTCGACATCGATGCCGATGCCTATGCATCCAGGACCGGCCTGGCACTGGTCGCCGAACCAGACTGGTTGGCCTTCGCCGGCTTCGACCGCTATCGGCGCGCGCTGTGGCTGCGCATCGACGCCGCGCGCGCGTGGTTGCGCATGCGCGATGCCGCGGCCCGCGACGGCATCCTGCTCGAAGCGATCTCCGGCTATCGCAGCCACGATTACCAACTCGGCATCTTCGACCGAAAGCTGGCACGCGGCCAGTCGATCGACGAGATCCTGCAGGTCAATGCCGCACCCGGCTTCTCCGAACACCACGGCGGTTGCGCACTGGACATCGGCGCGCCCGGCGAACCACCGGCCGAGGAATCATTCGAGGCCACGCCTGCGTTCGCTTGGCTGCAAGCGAACGCGAACGGACACGGCTTCGCGATGAGTTATCCGCGCGGCAACCCGCACGGGATCGTGCACGAACCGTGGCACTGGCGATTCGCAAGCTGATGCCCGCCGGCGAGGACGTCGCCCTCGACCGACGCCGCGCCCTGCAACTGCTGGGCGCTGGCGCGTTGTCGCCATTGCTTGCGACGAATTGCGCGCGTGAAGCGGAGCTTCCCGCTGTGCGCGATATCGCGGCAATCGGAGAAACGCCAGTCCGTGGCATCGTCAGCCCACGCACCGTCGCCGATGTCATCCGAATGCTGCGCGAATCGGATGGACCGATCTCGATCGGTGGCGCCCGTTGCAGCATGGGCGGGCAGACGGCATGTCCCGGCTCGCTCCATGTCGACATGCGTGGCTTGCAAGGCATCCACATCGATCCCGTCACCAAGCGCGCGCGGGTGCAGGCTGGCACCCGTTGGCGCGATCTGCAGGACCGGCTCGATCCGCTCGGGTTGTCGGTGCGGATCATGCAGAGCTACAGCAACTTCAGCATCGGCGGTTCACTCTCCGTGAACTGCCATGGCCGTTACGTCGGTCGCGGACCGCTGGTGAACAGCGTGCGGGCGTTGCAGCTCGTCTCGGCGGATGGATGCGTGTTGGAACTGTCGCGCGAGCAGCAACCGGAATTGTTCGCGGCGGTCGTGGGCGGATATGGCGGACTCGGCATCGTCACCGAAGTCGAGCTCGACCTGGACCGCAACGAACGCATCGCGCGCACCGCGGAACGCGTGGCACTCCAGGACTATCCCGGCTATTTCGCCGAGCGCGTGCTGGCCGATGCCGGCGCGGTCTTGCACAACGCGGACATGGCGCCGCCCGACTTCGACGGAACGGTGGCGGTGACCTGGCGACGCAGCGATGATCCCCCGACATCGGTCGAACGACTGGTACCGCGCGGTGCGGATTATTCGCGGCAACAGACGTTGATCTGGGCCACCTCGGAACTGCCCGGCGGCGATGGCATCCGCGACCGTGAACTCACCCAACGGCTGCTGTCGGAGCGCATCGTGGCCTGGCGCAACCATGAGGCCAGCCTCGACATCGCTTCGCTCGAACCACGGACCCGCCGGTTCTCGACCTACCTGTTGCAGGAATATTTCATCCCGGCTCCCGCCTTCCTGGATTTCGCCAGGGAAATGAAGCGAATCCTGAAGCGACACGACGTCAATGCGCTCAACGTATCGATCCGGCACTCACCCGCGGACAACCACTCACTGCTGCGCTGGGCGCCTGTCGACGTGTTCTCGTTCGTGCTGTACCACAAGCAACGCAATACCGATGCCGCGGACCGGCAGACCGGCGAGTGGACGCGCTTGCTGGTCGACGCGGCGCTCGACTGTGGCGGCCGCCACTACCTGCCGTACCGACTGCACGCAACGCCTGCGCAATTCCTGCGCGCGTATCCCGAAGCGCGGGAATTTGCCGCGCTGAAGGCCCGGATCGATCCCGGCAATCGCTTCCGTAACCAATTATGGGATCGCTACCTCGGCGTGGCATCCGCATGAGCAGCACGCGATGCGCCACGCTCGCCGATGCGTGGAGCAGCGGCCGCAACAACTTCAACCTGATCCGCCTGTTCGCGGCGTGGCTGGTGATCTACGGCCATGCGTGGGCGATCACCGGCAGCGCGGGAGGCGACCTCGTCACGCACCTCACCCGGTTCAAGTTCGCCGGCGGCGTGGCGGTGGATGTGTTCTTCTTCATCAGCGGGTTCCTGATCGCGGCGAGCCTCGCCCGCAACGACGTGCGCAGCTACCTGGCCTCACGCGCGCTGCGGATCCTGCCGGCGCTGGTGGTGTGCGTGGCGCTCAGCGTGTTCGTGCTCGGGCCGCTGCTGACCACCGCGGACGACTACTGGCGCGATCCGATGACGTGGGACTACCTGTGGGCGAACAGTTCGCTGTGGGCGAGCCGGTACACGCTGCCCGGCGTGTTTCAGGCGCTGCCGCAGCAGGCGGTGAACGGCTCGCTGTGGACACTGCCGATCGAGGCGCGGCTCTACCTGGCCTTGCTGGTGGCCAGCCTGCTCGG
>JAVWUU010000117.1:0-7655 GCA_036666995.1 Thermomonas sp. | reverse complement strand
CTGCCAGCCGCTCAGGTAGATCGCCTTCAGGCCGGCCTTGACCTGCTGCATGGCCTGGTTGCCGGTCATCGCGCCCAGCGCGTTGACGAAGTCCTCGGTCTGCAGTGACTTCCACAGCTTCTCCGCGCCGAGCCGGGCGATGGAGTGTTCGACATGCACGGTGCCGCGCAGGCGCACCACGTCCTCGGCCGAATAGGCGCGGGTGATCCCGGCCCAGCGCGGATTGTTGGCCCAGTCCAGCTTCAGTTGTTCGGCGCTCGGCAGGTGGTTCTTCATGGCAGGTCCTCGGTGGGGGTGCAACAAATAAGGGGTGTTGGTTGCTGTCATTCCTGCGAAGGCAGGAATCCAGCGTCTTTCAAGCGGGACAAATCAAAGTCACTGGATCCCTGCCTGCGCAGGGATGACGAGCAAGAGCGGCGAGCGAGTGCGCATCGATCAGTCGATGCGTTCGTAGGCGGGAAGCGTGAGGAAGTCGGCGAGCTCGTCGGCATGGGTCAATCGGTCGAGCATCCCGATCGCTTCGTTGATGCGGCTCGCGCCAGGCATGCGCAGCTGGTCGTTGAACTTGCTGGGCAGGCCGATGAAGGCGCGCTCGAGCAGGGCGAAGTCGACTGGCGTGCCGTCGTCCAGGTGCAGCGGCTCATGGCCGTCGTCGGCGAAATGCAGCCACTGCCACAGCTGGGTGCGGGCGATCTCGGCGGTCGCGGCGTCTTCCATCAGCCAGTGGATCGGCACGCAGCCGTTGCCGTCGAGCCACGCCGCCAGGTAGCGCACGCAGACCTCGACATTGCCCTCGAAGCCGGCCTTGGTGATCGTGCCCAGCGACGGACGCAGCAGGTCGTCGCGCTCGGCATGCACGTCGTCGCGCGTCACGTGGACCTGGTTGGCCTCCGGCATGTGCGCGTTGAAGACCTCGCGGGCCAGCGGGATCAGCGCCGGGTGCGCGACCCAGGTGCCGTCGTGGCCGGCGGTGACTTCGCGCAGCTTGTCGGCGCGGACACGGGCCAGCGCAGCACCGTTCGCCGCGTCGTCGCCGCTGATCGGGATCTGCGCGGCCATGCCGCCCATCGCGTGCGCACCACGCTGGTGGCAGGTCTTGACCAGCAGTTCGGAATAGGCGCGCAGGAACGGCTGCACCATCGTCACCTGGCCACGCTCGGGCAGCACCCGGTCGCGATGCCGGCGCAGGGTCTTGATGTAGGAAAAAATGTAATCCCAGCGACCGCAGTTGAGGCCGACGATGCGGTCCTTCAGCGCGTGCAGGATCTCGTCCATCTCGAACGCAGCCGGCAGCGTTTCGATCAGCACGGTCACCTTGAGCTGGCCGTGCGCCAGGCCCAGGGTGGCTTCGATGTCGCCCAGCACCGCGTTCCACAGCGCGGCCTCTTCCATCGACTGCAGCTTGGGGATGTAGAAGTACGGGCCGCGATCCTTGGCCACCAGCGCCGCGGCGTTGTGGAAGCAGAACAGGCCCAGGTCGAACAGCGAGGCGGACAGACGCTGGCCGTCGACCAGCACGTGCTTCTCGTCCAGGTGCCAGCCGCGCGGGCGCACGATCAGCACGGCCTGCTCGGCCTCCGGGCGCAGCGCGTACTGCTTGCCATTGTCACCAGTGAATTCCAGGGTGCCGGCGATCGCCTCGCGCAGCGCCTGCTGGCCGGCCAGCAGGTTCGCCCAAGTCGGCGCGGTGCTGTCCTCGAAGTCGGCCATGTAGCAGTTGGCGCCGGAGTTCAGCGCGTTGATCACCATCTTCGGGTCGACCGGCCCGGTGATCTCGACGCGGCGATCCTGCAGCGCGGCCGGGATCGGGGCGACGCGCCAGTCGGTGGCGCGGATCGACGCGGTGTCGGCGCGGAAGTCCGGCAGCGCGCCGGCATCGAAGCAGGCCTGCCGCGCCCGGCGCGAGGCCAGCCGGGCCTGGCGCTCGCCCTCGAAGCGGATATGCAGGCCGGCGAGGAAGGCTTGCGCGGCGGGGGTGAGCAGCGCGTCCTGGCCCGGCAGTTTGCGGGTCAGGTCCACGGCGCCCGGCTCGGGGCGGTCTTGCAGCACGGCCGACATCGGCAACTCCAGCGAACGATCAGTGGGGAACCGAACCATCCGCCTGCGTCTGGTATTTGACAAACCAGATTTGTCAATGATTAGTATTTGAAAACCAAATACAGTCATCGAAACCGTGGCGGACAGCCCTCCCAGCAATATCCGTTTCTCCTACAAGGGCTCGCGACTCAAGCCATTGCGGGCGTTTTGTCAGGTGGCGCGGCTGGGATCCGTAAGCCGAGCGGCCGAGGCGCTGTACCTCAGCCAGCCAGCGGTGACCCTGCAACTGCAGGCACTGGAGCGCGAACTCGGTGTGCGGCTCCTCGAGCGCAGCGGGCGCCGGCTAACCCCCACCCGCGAGGGCGAGCTGCTGTACGAGATGGCCAAGCCGCTGGTGGAAGGCCTAGACGGCCTGGCCGCCACCTTCCGCGAGCAGGTGCGCGGGCTGGACGCGGGCGAACTCAATGTGGCTGCCGGCAGCTCGACGATCCTGTACCTGCTGCCCGGGATCGTGGATGCGTTCCGCCAGCGCCACGAGGACGTGCGCCTGAGCCTGCACAACGTCACCGGCGCCAGCGGCCTGGACCTGCTGCGCAACGATGCCGTCGACTTGGCGGTGGGCTCGATGCTGGATGTGCCGGCCGACCTGACCTACGCGCCGGTGTACAGCTTCGAGCCGATGCTGATCATGCCGCCCGACCATCCGCTGGCCTCCAAGCGCGACCTGACCCTGCAGGATCTGTCGCCGTACGGCCTGATCCTGCCGCCCAAGCGCCTGACTACGTATCGGCTGGTCGACCTGGTGTTCCAGCAGAACCGCGTGCCGTACACGGTGGCGCTGGAAGTCGGCGGCTGGGAGGTGATCAAACAGTACGTGGCGATGGGGCTGGGGATCAGCATCGTCACCGCGATCTGCCTGACCGAGGCCGACCGCCAGCGCTTGGCGGCGCGCTCGCTGGCGCGCTGGTTCCCCTCGCGCAGCTACGGGATCGTGATGCGCAAGGGCAAGTTCCTGAGCCCGCAGGCGCGGGCGTTCGTGGAATTGATCAAGCCGGAACTGCTGGTTCCGCGCGAACAGGATCGCGGCGGGCATTCGGAACGTTAGGCGCCGCCCCGTTTCGCCGTAGGGGCAGGCCCCGTGCCTGCCCGCTCTCCGACCAAAAGCGAGGGCAGGCACGGGGGCCTGCCCCTACGGGATGGAATGTGGATGGATCAACGCGGCGTCGCCAATGCGTCGGTCTTGTAGATCGCAACGTGCGGCACGCCGTCGCTGCCGATCCAGCCGCGGTACATCCCGCCGGTATTGAACGGGAAGGCCACGCTGCCGTCCGCGCCCAGCGCGATCGCGCCGCCATCGCCGCCGGCCTTGGGGATGTCGCGGTTGATCACGCGGTCGGCGGCGCGCGCGATCGGATCCCCGGCCAGGCGCACGCGCGCGCAGATCTCGTGGGCGGCGGCGCTGCGGATGTAGAACTCGCCCCAGCCGGTGCCCGACACCGCGCAGCGGTCGTCGGCCCAGGTGCCGGCGCCGATGATCGGCGAATCGCCGACCCGGCCATAGCGCTTGTTGGTCATGCCGCCGGTCGAGGTGCCGCCGGCCAGCCGCCCTTGCGCATCCAGCGCCAGCGCGCCAACGGTGCCGAAGTAGGCCTTGCCCGGCAGTTCCAGCGGCGTGTTGCTGGCCTGCGCGTTCTTTTCTTCCTGCAGCGCCTTCTGCAACTGCTGCCAACGCTTCTCGACGCGGAAGTACGACGGATCGACCAGGGCGACGCCCTGCTCCTTCGCGAACGTCTCGGCGCCGTCGCCGACCATCATCACGTGCTTCGACTTGTCCATGATCGCGCGCGCCAGCAGGATCGGGTTCTTCACCCGATGCAGGCCGGCAGCGGCACCGGCCTTGCCGCTGGCACCGTCCATCAGCGAAGTGTCGAGCTCGTTGCGTCCGTCGTGGGTGAACACCGCGCCGCGACCGGCGTTGAACTGCGGCGCATCCTCCAGCACGGTGATCGCGGCGGTCACCGCGTCCACCGACGACGCGCCCGCCTGCAACTTCGCGTAGCCGGCCTTGAGCGCCGCGCGCAGGGCCGCACGCGCGACCTCTTCCTCGGCCGGGGTCAGGTCGCCCGGCTCCACGCCAGCGCCGCCGTGGATCACCAGCAAGGGCGCATCAAGCGCGACCAGCACGCCATCGCGCACCGCGTAGTGACGTTCGGCCAGCGGTTTCTCGACACGGCCCTCGGGCAGGTGCAGCACCGAGTCCACGCCGGCGACGACCGTGTCGACGCGATCGAGGACCATCGCGGTGTCCTCTGCCTGCTTCTGCTTGAAGCCGCCCTTGACCACGATCGCGCCGGCGCCCGGTGCAGTGGCGTAGACGCGGGCGCGGCCATCCGCTTCGACCGCGACCGCGGCATCCTCATCCACCCCAAGCCCGATCAGCGGCTTGCCGGCGAGGTGCTCGCCCTTGGCGACGAAGGCGATGAGACGGCCGAGGCGGCCGCGTTCGCTGAAGTGGGTGTCGGTAATCACGCCCTTGAGCTGGGCGATGTGCAGGAAATTCGTTTCGATGGTGTTGCCGTCGCCGAGCGGATCGGCCAGCGCATCCGGCGACACCTGGCTACCGCCGTCCATCGCGCCGTACAGGTACTCGCCCTGCATCGCCAGGCCTGCGCTGGTGCCGCCCAGCGGCTTGCCCGCGCGCACGTGTGCATCCAGCGCCTCGGCGACCGGGGTGCCGCGCCAGAAGCGCACGTAGCGCGACTGGTCGCCGCCGGCCAGGAAGATGCCGTCCGCGCGCTTCAGCGCGGCCAGGATCTTCGGATCGGTCGATGCTTCGCGATTGCTGAACACGAAGGTCTCGACCGACTTGATCCCGCCGACCTCGTTGAAGAATTCCTCGCCGATCTCGCCCGCCTGCGACGCACGCAGCACCACGATGTGGCCGTTGCCGGCCTGCTTCATGAACCAGTGCATGGCGTCGAAGTTGCGGTCGCCGCCGCCCATCAGCAGCAGGCCGGGCTGGACCTTGCCGGGCGTTTTCGCCGCGGTGTCGCCAATCACGTAATGGCCGACATCGGCAGCCAGCGCGCCGCCGGCGAGCAGCAGTCCCAGGGTCGCCGCAAGGATTTTCGAAACGCCGGCACGTCGCATCATCGGGTGTCCTCATTCGCCGTCATCGGCAGCCACGTTGGAAGACGAACGGCGGCGCGGTTTCCCCCGTTCGGCTATGGTGCGGCGATGCAGGCTGCGCTCGACCGCTGGTTCATCGACGAGATCCTCGTCCACGAGGGCGCGCTCGTGCGCTACCTGCAGCGCTGCTGGTCGCGCCGCGACGAGATCCACGACCTGCGCCAGGAAGTCTACGCGCGGGTCTACGAGGCCGCGGCCAAGTCACTGCCGACCCAGCCCAAGTCGTTCCTGTTCGCCAGTGCGCGGCATCTCATGACCGATCGATTGCGCCGCAGCCGGGTGGTCTCGATCGAGCCGATGGGTGATTTCGAGCCTTCGCACGTCTTGGTGGATGACGTGTCGCCGGAGCGCTGGTGCGGCGGCAGGCAGGGATTGCTGCGGCTGGCCGAGGCCTTCGACCGCCTGCCCGACCGCTGCCGCGAGGTGGTCTGGCTGCGCCGCGTCGAGGACCTGTCGCAGAAGGAAGTCGCCGTGCGCCTTGGGATCAGCGAGAAGACCGTGGAAAAGCACATCGCCAAGGGCATGCGCCTGCTCGCCGACCATCTGCATGGCGGCGGCGAGGACACACGCATGCAGAAACCCGCCACAGACAACCGTGATGGACAGCAACGCGCCGACTGACCATCCGCCCGGCGACAGCCGGACGATCGAGCAGCGCGCGGCCGAGTGGCTGGCACGGCGCGAGTTCAACGCGTGGGCGGACGAGGACGAACACGCGCTGCAAGCCTGGCTGGATGCCGATACCGGTCACCGGGTCGCGTTCCTGCGCCTGCAGGCGGCGTGGTCGGAAAGCGACCGGTTGCAGGCACTGGCTGCGGGCTGGAAACAACCGGGGCCGCCGCCGCGCGGCTACTGGACCACGCCTGCCGGCGAGCGCATCGAACTGGCCCCGCGCGCGCGCGCGCGCCGATCGCGCATGCCCGCCATCGCCACCGCAGCGATGCTGCTGCTTGCCTGCACGCTCGCCACCGGCCTGGGCTGGCGCAGCTACACCCGCGTGGACAGCGCGCAGTACCGCACCGCGCTTGGTGCCACCGATACCCTGCCGCTCGCCGACGGTTCGCAGGCGATCCTGTCCAGCGACAGCCGCATCGACGTGCGCCTGTCGCGCCGCCAGCGCCACATCGCGCTGGCGCAGGGCGAGGCGTTCTTCTCGGTGGCGAAGGATCCGGACCGCCCGTTCGTGGTCGCCGCCGGCGGCCATGACGTGGTCGCGGTCGGCACCCGCTTCTCGGTGCGTCGCGATGGCCCCGACCTGCGCGTGGTGGTGACCGAAGGCACCGTGCGCCTGGAATCCCGGGCCAACGGCCGCGCAGCGCGGCCGGCTGCGCTGTTGCCCGCCGGCAGCATCGCCCTGGTGCGCCACGACGACGTACTGGTGCGCAGCGTGCCGCTGGAAGATGCCGAGCACATGCTCGACTGGCGGCAGGGCCTGCTGGCCTTCCGCGACACCACGCTCGCCGAGGCCGCCGCCGAGTTCAACCGTTACAACGCGCGCAAGCTGGTGATCGGCGATGCCGAGGCCGGCGCGCTGCGGATCGGCGGCAGCTTCCGCGCCGACAACGCCACCGCCTTCGTGCGCCTGCTCGAGCAGGGCTTCCCGGTGCGCGCCGAGCAAACCGGCGAACGCATCGTCCTGCGCAGCCGCTGAGGTTGCGCCACGAGCCGACGGGGGATTTCGCCGGCTCGTTCGTCCCGATCACTTGAAGCGCCGCACACAAGGCGCATGGGGAACCGTCTTGAAGCCATCACGTCCGTTGCGCGCCCTGCTGCTGTCCCTGGCCTGTACCGCCGCGCTTGCCGCGCAGGCGCAGACCGCCCCCCGAATCGACATCCCCGCCGGCGACCTCGCCGCCGCGCTGGATGCCTATGCGCGCCAGTCCGGTACCCAGCTCGTCTATCGCGCCGACCAGCTGAAGGGCGCGCGCAGCACCGGCGTGCAGGGCCAGCCGGCCTCGCCGCAGACGCTTGATGCGCTGCTCAAGGGCAGCGGCTACCGCGCACAACGCGATGCCTCCGGTGCGGTGGTGATCGTGCCGCAAGCCGCCGCCCGCACCGCACCCGCCGCCGCGCCGCCGCGCGCCGCGCAGGCCGCGCCGGCACAGGCCACTCCTGCCGCCGATGTCCCGATCACCGACCTCGGCACCGTGCAGGTCACCGGTTCGCGCATTCCGCGCGCGCAGGTGGAAGGCCCGGCACCGATCACCCTGATCACCGCCGAGCAGATCCAGGCGGCCGGCCTCACCTCGGTGCCCGACGTGCTGCGCTCGCTCAGCCAGAACAGCGGCAGCGTGCAGGGCCAGCAGAACACCACCAGCGCGCAGTCCACCCCGGGCGCACAGGCGGTCGACCTGCGCGGCCTGGGCCCCAACCACACCCTGGTGCTGATCAACGGCCGGCGCATCGCCGACTTTCCGCTGCCGCTCAAC
>JAVWUU010000116.1:0-7713 GCA_036666995.1 Thermomonas sp. | reverse complement strand
CCAGCGATGCCTTCCTGCGCGCGCAGGACACGATGGGGATGACGCCCGACCGCATTCCGAAATTCAGCGACCTCAACCGCGTGCTCGCCGATGCGACCGGCTGGCAGATCGTCGGCGTGGAAGGCCTGCTGCCGGAGCTGGTGTTCTTCGACCACCTGGCCAATCGCCGCTTCCCGGTGAGCTGGTGGATCCGTCGCCCGGACCAGATCGACTACATCGAGGAACCGGATCTCTTCCACGACCTGTTCGGGCACGTGCCGCTGCTGATGGATCCGATGTTCGCCGACTACCTGGTCGCCTACGGCAAGGGCGGGGTCAAGGCGCACGGCATCGGCCCGGAGGCGCTGATGCAACTGGCGCGGCTGTACTGGTACACGGTGGAGTTCGGCCTGATCCGCCAGCCGGACGGGCTGCGCATCTACGGTGCCGGCATCGTCAGTTCCAAGGGCGAGTCGATCCATTCGCTGGAAAGCGCGGCACCGAACCGGATCGGCTTCGACCTGGAGCGGGTGATGCGCACCCGCTACCGCATCGACAGCTATCAGCAGACCTACTTCGTCATCGACAGTTACGAAGAACTGATCGCGGCGACCCTGCCCGACTTCACTCCGATCTACGAACGCCTGCTCGAACAGGAGGCGATCCCGGCCGGCCGCGTGCTCGATGACGACAACGTCTTCCAGCGCGGCAGCGGCGAAGGCTGGAGCGTCGACGGCGACGTCTGACGCGTCGCTTCAGCTCACCCTCGCGCGCAATGTTTCCTGCGATGCGGTCGCAGTCGATCGCTGCCGCCGCAACAGCTGATCGGCCAGCTGGCGCGCCGCTACCCGCAGTTCCGGTACCGCAGTCATTTCCCACGACTGCCCGCGCAGCAAGGGGCCGAGTCCGTACAGACCGCGCACCGGCATGCCGCGCCGATCGAGCAATTCCGACTGCGGCGATGCACGTACACCAAGACCCAACGGATCGGCGCTGACCAGGCCACTGTCGCGCAACTGCGCCAGCAACGGATGGCTGGTGCGTTCGACATCGGTGTCCAGCCCGGTGGCGCGCACCAGCACGTCGTACTGCTCGGCAACGACACGGCCGCTGCCGCGTTCGCGCAGCAACACATCGACCGCCTGCGGGCCGCGTTGCGCGCGCAGGATGTGACCGGCGCGGATCCGCAGCCGGCCTTCCTCCTGCAACGTGAGCAACGAGGCATGCACCTCCGGCGCGAGCCGGTGGCGCGCCGCTTCCCAATGCGATCGCAGATGGCGCAGGAAGCGCGCGCGCTGTTCCTGCGACAGGGTTTTCCAGTAGGCCTGCGAATACGGTCGCAACGCGTCCACCAGGCTGCGCCAGTCGGGCACGATCGGCAGCAGCGTCCGCAGTGCGCGCAACAACAGGCGGACGTTGCCGCTGTTGAGCGCATGCAACACGGTCGGCGGCAACGCGATCGGATCCGTGGCGACGTCGGCATGCGCCTGCGGCAACAGGCCGTGCCGCGACAGCGCGGTGATCGACCCGCGATGCCCGCGCCGCTGCAGCGTCGCCACGGTATCGGCCATGGTCAGGCCGGTGCCGACGATCAGCACGCGTGCGTCGGGGTCGATGCGGTCGATCGCTTCGTCGCCGGCCAGGCTGCGCTGCCATGGCCAGGCGATGTAGGCGGGATCGACCAGCAGGCGCGGACCCACGCCGTGCAGGCGTTGCGGCGGCAGGGTGCCGATCGCGAGGACGACGATGTCGCTATCCAGTTCGCGACCATCGACCAGCAACACGCGGAAGCGCCGGCCGTCGCGTTCCACCGCCACCGCTTCCTGCGTGTGCAGGCGCACATCGGCGCGCGAGGCATGCAGCGCGTCCTGCAATCGCGAATACAGGTATTCGCCGTATGCCAGCCGCGGCAAAAAGCCCTGCTCGGCGCGCTTGCCCAGGTTCAACCAGGTGACGAATCCGCCGGGATCGTCGGGATCCGCGCCAAGGTCTTTCGCGCGCACGTTGAGCAGGTGCTCCGCGCGCGCCTCGCCATAGGCCACGCCGCGACCGAAGCTTTCCGCGACGCCGACCAAGCGGATATCGGTGTCGGACGGTGCATGCCTGGCGAGTTCGGTGGCGAGCAACCCGCCGCTGAAGCCGGCTCCGATGATGGTGATGCGCATGCGCTGATCCTCCGGTGCGATGGAGACCAGTGATACCCGGCGGCGCGCGCCGGCATGTAAAGCGACGGTTACGCCGAGGCCGATTCGCGCCAACGCTTCGTCAAGCCGTCATGACGGATGGAAATACGCGCGCGGATCCGGGAATTCCCGGTGCGTCAGGCCGCAGCGCTCCTGGTTCAACCCGGCGGCAAGGCCTCGCCCACGGTCAGGTCGATACCGGTCTTCGTTTCGCCCGCGGCGACCTCGACTTCGATCGCGGTATCCGGCGGGCACGGCGCACGGATGCAGCGGATGCGCTCGGCGTGCGCGAACTTCATGCCGGGATCATCGAGCGCCTGGCCGGCGACGACGTAGCGCCCTGCCGCGACGTCGATGCGATAGGACGTCGCGCCTATCGCGGTATCGGTGCAGGTCGGCTTGCCACCTTCCAGCGGATGCGCGCAAACCCGCAACGCCACTGGCGGTCGGTTGCCGTCACGGATGCTGCCTTCGATGGCGGAACCCGGCGGTGCCGCAGCAGCGGGTGCCTCCTGTGCGACCGGCATGGCGGCCGCCACCGCGGCGTTCGGAGCAGCGGCAACAGGTGCGGCCGCCGCGGCCGGAGCCACGGGCGGGGATGGCGGTGCGGGCGGCGAAGAACACGCGGCCAGCGAGATCGCGGTCAGCATGGGCAACAGCAGCAGGCGTGGCATCGGGACGCTCCGTGGCGGACTTCGGCGACAATACCGCCTCCCGTTGCCGCCGGCCTGCACATGTCGAACACGAGCATCTCGCTGACGCGTTTCCTGATCGAGGAACAGCGCGCCGACCGCATCAACCCCGACCTGCGCCTGCTGGTCGAAGTGGTCGCGCGGGCCTGCAAGACCATCTCGATCGCGGTCGGCAAGGGCGCGCTGGGTGGCGTGCTGGGCGATGTCGGCAGCGGCAGCGACGCCAGCATCAACGTGCAGGGCGAGGCGCAGAAGAAGCTCGACGTGCTGAGCAACGAGATCCTGATGGAGGCCAACGCCTGGGGCGGCCACCTGGCCGGGCTGGCATCCGAGGAGATGGACACCTCGCATCCGATCCCGGACAAGTACCCGCGCGGCAACTACCTGCTGCTGTTCGATCCGCTGGACGGCAGCTCCAACATCGACGTCAACGTCTCGGTGGGCACGATCTTCTCGGTGCTGCGTTGCCCGGATGGCGTGACCAATCCGGTCGATGCGGATTTCCTGCAGCCGGGCACCGCCCAGGTTGCCGCCGGCTACTGCATCTACGGCCCCAGCACCACGCTGGTGCTCACTGTCGGCCATGGCACCCATTGCTTCACCCTCGACCGCGAGGTCGGCAGCTTCGTGCTCACCGTGCGCGGCATGCGCATTCCCGAGGAGACCAGGGAATTCGCGGTGAACATGTCCAACCAGCGCCACTGGGAACCTGCCATGCAGGCCTACGTCGGTGATCTGCTGCTCGGCGCGGAAGGTCCGCGCGGCAAGGACTTCAACATGCGCTGGGTGGCGAGCATGGTCGCCGACGTGCACCGCATCCTCACCCGCGGCGGCATCTTCAGCTATCCGCTGGACCACAAGTGCGTGGACAAGGGCGGCCGCCTGCGCCTGATGTACGAGGCCAACCCGATGTCGCTGCTGGTGGAACAGGCCGGCGGCGCAGCGAGTACAGGCCGACAGCGCCTGCTCGACGTGCAGCCGACCGGCCTGCACATGCGGGTGCCGGTGTTCCTGGGATCGAAGGGCGAGGTCGAGGCCGCGGTCGGCTATCACGCCACGGCAAGCTGATCCCGATCAGCAGCGACGCGGCGGCAGGTTGATCCCCAACCAGTAACGTCCGACCTGGCGCACCACCTCGACGAAGCGGTCGAACTCGACCGGCTTCTGGATATAGCTGTTCGCGCCCAGCGCGTAGGCGCGATCCACATCGGATGGCTCGATGCTGGTGGTGAGCACGACCACCGGCAGGCAACGCGTGCCCGCATCCGCACGGATCGCCTGCAGCACTTCGTGGCCATCCAGCCGCGGCAGGTTGAGGTCGAGCAGGACCAGCGCCGGAAGCTCGGCACCCTCGCGATCCGCGTGGCGGCCGCGCGCGAGCAGGTAGTCGACCGCTTCGGCGCCATCGCTGACCACGTGCAGGCGATGCGGCTCGCCGGCCTCGGCGAACGCGAGCCGGGTCAGCTCGACATCGTCCGGGTTGTCTTCCACCAGCAGGATGTCGTGGCCGTTCATCGCGCCTCCGGCATCGGCAAGTCTTCCAGCCGGACATGGAAGGTCGCGCCTTCGCCCGGCACCGATTCCGCGCGGATATGGCCGCCATGCCGCGACACGATCGTGTCGGCGATGGCCAGGCCGATGCCGTCGCCCGCACCGTCGTCGCTGCCGTGCAGGCGCTGGAACGGTTCCAGCATCTTTTCGGCATACGTCATGTCGAAGCCGATGCCATGGTCGCGTACGACCAGCGCGAGTCCGTTGTCATCGCGCGTTCCGCTGACGTCGATCTGCACCCGCGGCCGCGTCGCCGAGAACCGCCATGCATTGCGCATGAGTTGCGCCAGCAAGGTTTTCAGCAGGCGTTCGTCGCCGATGACTTCGAGTCCTTGCTGCACCTCGATCACGGCCTCGCGTCCGGGATCGGCATCCTGCAGTTCGGCGGCGCACCAGTCCGCGAGCATGCTCACGTCCACCGGCATCGGCCGCAATTCGATACGGCCGGCGCGGGCCAGTTCGAGCATGCCGTCCATCAACTGGCCCATGCGCATGCTGGTTGCGCTGATCCGCGCCAGGGTCTCGAGCGCCGCCGCGTCGGCGTCGGTGCCCAACTGGCGCGACAACCGCGCCGCAAACCCGTCGATGGCGCGCAGCGGCGCGCGCAGGTCGTGGGAGATGCCATGCATCAAGACCTGCAGGCGCTTGTCGGCCGCATCGAGCTGTTGCTGCAACCGCGCTTCCCGTTCCGTGCTCATGCGGCGTGGCACCCCGGGTCGGCGCCACGCCCGCACGGAGACGAGCCGGGCGGCATCGCCACCCGGCATCGCGTGGTGAACACATCAGTGGCTGCGGAACGCATGGGCATGGGCAACTTGCTTGTGGATCGAGGTTAACGCCTGCCGTCGTCAACGTGATGTGCAGGTCGTCCCGGTCGCCGTCACGACCCGAACAGGCAGAATGCGCTCATGGACCTGCCGCCGCACCTGCTCCAGCAACTGTCATTCGGGCTGATCCTGGTCGGCGGGCTGTACCTGTTCATCACCGAGAAACTGCGGGTCGACGTGACCGCGATGCTGATCCTGCTGGCACTGGTGCTGACCGGCGTGCTCGATGGCAAGCAGGCGCTGTCGGGTTTCGCCAGCGAGCCGGCGATCATCGTCGCTGCGGTGTTCGTGATCTCCGGCGCCTTGGCCGCAACCGGCATCAGCGAGCGCCTGGGCGCATGGGTGGGTCGCGCCGGCGGCCGCGGCGAGGCCCGCACGATCGGCGTGGTGATGCCGCTGGTCGCGTTGCTCGCGGCGTTCACCCACCACGTGATGGTCACCGCGATGATGCTGCCGCTGTTGTTGCGGCATGCGCGCGACCGCCAGTTGCCGGCATCGCGCCTGCTGATGCCGATGTCGCTGGCGGCCTCGCTGGGCACCACCCTGACCCTGGTCAGCGCACCGGCCTTCCTGCTCGCCAACGATCTGCTGCAGCGCGCGGGCGCGGAAAGCCTGGGGATCTTCTCGATCACACCGATCGGTATCGCCCTGGTGGTGGTGGGCACCCTGTACATGCTCATCGCGCGCTGGCTGTTGCCCAAGCGCAGCGGCGAACAGGGCGACGACGACTACCTGCGCCTGGATCGCTATCGCACCGAACTGCTGATCGTGAAGGACGGCCGCTGGTCCACGCGGCCGCTGGCCGAACTGCAGAAGGCGCTCGGCGAGCGCCTGCGCCTGATCGGCTGGTTGCGCGATGGCCAGCGACGCGACGACCTGCGCCCAAGCAGTCCGCTGCTGGCTGGCGACATCCTGCTGGTCGAAGCCGCTGCCGACGAATTGCTCTCGCTGCACGACGATCCCGGCCTGGACCTCAACGCGATCGCGCGTTTCGGCGACAACCTCGATGGCGACGGCGAACCGCAGCTGGTGCAGGCGGTGGTCGCGCCCGGTTCCGAATTCATCGGCCGCAGCATCCGCGAACTGGATTTCTCGCGGCACTTCCACGCGGTGATCGCCGGGCTGTGGCGGCGCGGCGCGGACATGGCCGACCGCCTGTCCGATGCGCGCCTGCGCGAAGGCGACCTGCTGGTGCTGTGGGGCCGGCCGTCGCGTTTCGCCGAGCTGGCGGCGCACCACGGCTTCCTGATGCTGGTCCCGTTCGCCGGCGAGGCCAAGCGCCGGCTGCGCGCGCCGCTCGCCTTGACCATCCTCGGCCTCACCATCCTCGCCGCCGCCACCGAATGGATCCCGGCGCCGCTCGCGTTCCTGCTCGGCGCGGTGGCGATGGTGGTCACCCGCTGCGTGGACATCGAGCAGGCCTATCGCGGCATCGACGTGCGCATCTTCGTGATGATCGCGGGCGTGATCCCGCTCGGCATCGCGATGGAGCAGACCGGCACCGCCGACCTGCTGGCGAAGGGCCTGTCGCACCTGGTCGCACATTGGCCGCCGCTGGTGATCCTGCTGGTGATGTTCAGCGTCGCCGCGCTGCTCACCCAGGTCATGAGCGATGCCGCCACCACCGCATTGCTGGGTCCGGTCGCGATCGCGCTCGCGCAACTGCTCGACCTGCCGCCGACGCCGTTCGTGGTGTGCACGGCACTGGGTGCAGTGGTCGCGTTCCTGACGCCGATCGGCCATCACGGCAACTTGCTGATCCTCGGGCCGGGGCAGTACCGGTTCGGCGATTTCCTGCGCATCGGCCTGCCGCTGACCGTGGCGATCGCCCTGGTCAGCGCGTGGATGGCACGCTGGCTGTGGCTCGACGGGCCGTTGTGGCCCACCCTGCAATGACGTCCGGAGCCTCGCGATGACGATCCTCGTTCCACCCCGTGTGCACGACCTCGGCGGCTTCCAGGTACGCCGTGCGGTGCCTTCGTTGCAGGCGCGCAGCGTCGGCCCGTTCGTGTTCGTCGACCACATGGGACCGGCGCATTTCGATGCCGGCCACGGTGTGGACGTGCGCCCGCACCCGCACATCGGTCTGGCCACGGTGACCTTCCTGTGGTCGGGCGGGATGCGCCATCGCGACACCCTCGGCAGCCTGCAGGACATCCTGCCCGGCGACGTCAACTGGATGACCGCCGGCCGCGGCATCGCCCACTCCGAACGCACGCCGCCAGGCCTGCGCGAGACCGGCTTCCCGCTGCACGGGATGCAGACCTGGGTGGCGCTGCCGCAGTCGGACGCCGAAGTCGAACCCTCGTTCCATCACCACGCTGCATCAACGTTGCCGCAACGCGATCACGCCGGCAGCCTGTTGCGCGTCATCGCCGGGCGCGCGTTCGGCATGGAATCGCCGGTCAAGGTGTTCGCCGACACGTGGAACGTCGCGGTCGACCTTGCCGCGGATGCCGAACTCGAGCTCGCGCCGGAGGC
>JAVWUU010000115.1:0-8011 GCA_036666995.1 Thermomonas sp. | reverse complement strand
AGGCGCATCGAATTGCTGCGCGGCTCCATCGCCACCACGATGCGCGCATCGCCGACCTTCGCTCGCAGGCCTGCGAGCGTGGTCGCGATCGCGGTCGGATGGTGGGCGAAGTCGTCGTAGACGGTGATGCCGCCGTGTTCGCCGATGACTTCCATGCGCCGCTTGACGCTGCGGAAGCTCGCCAGCGCGGGAATCACCGACGCCACATCGACACCGATCGCTGCACAGGCCGCCAGTGCGGCGAGGCCGTTGAGCACGTTGTGGTCGCCCAGCAGCGGCCATTCGACGATGCCGAGTTCGTCACCGCGATGCATCACCGCGAACGCGCTGCCGTCATCGCGCAGCTTGCGTGCGCTCCACTCGAAGGCTTCATCGAAACCGAAGCGTTCCACCGGCGTCCAGCAGCCCATCGCCAGCACTTCGCGCAGGCGCTCGTCGTGGCCGTTGACGACCAGCCGGCCACTCCTTGGGACGGTGCGCACCAGGTGATGGAACTGGCGCTGGATCGCGGCCACGTCCGGGAAGATGTCGGCGTGGTCGTATTCGAGGTTGTTGAGGATCGCCACCAGCGGCCGGTAGTGCACGAACTTGCTGCGCTTGTCGAAGAAGGCGGTGTCGTATTCGTCGGCCTCGACCACGAACTCCCGACCGCCACCGATGCGCGCCGACGCGCCGAAGTCCTCGGCCACGCCGCCGACCAAGAACCCCGGCGAACGCCCCGCCGCTTCCAGCAGATACGACAGGATCGTGGTGGTCGTGGTCTTGCCGTGGGTGCCGGCCACCGCCAGCACGTCGCGGCCGGGCAGGACCTGCTCGCTCAGCCATTGCGCGCCGGAGGTGTAGCGCAGCCCGGCTTCGAGCACGTGCTCGACCGCCTCGTTGCCACGCGACAACGCGTTGCCGACCACGATCTCGTCGCAGTCGGTGGAAATATTCTCGGGCCGGTAGCCTTGCTTCAGCGCGATGCCGAGCGTTTCCAGCTGGGTCGACATCGGCGGGTAGATGTTCTGGTCGCTGCCTTCGACCTCATGGCCGAGTTCGCGCGCCAGCGCGGCCACGCCGCCCATGAAGGTGCCGGCAATGCCGAGGATGTGGAGTTTCAAGGCACCGTACCTGTTCGCGGCCAAGCCGCATCCGTTCAGGCGCTCAGGTTATCGCAAGCGCTTGCCCACGGCCAATTCGCGACTGTCGTGTCCGCCGATGCCGCGCGGGGCAGGCATCTGCCACGCCAAGGGGATCGCGCGATCCGCCTGCATGGCCAGGCCTGGCATTTCCATGCCGCACACATGCAAGGGCCGCCTTGCGGCGGCCATTGCACGCATTGCCGGCGTGGTTACCAGTGATAGGACAGCGTCATGCGCATGAAGCGCGGCACCTGCCATTGCGCCGGGTAGCCGAATGCCGGATTGGCGACGCCATTGGCCTCCGCCTGATCGTCGACCTTCGTGACCTTGCTTGAATTCAAGACATTGAACACATCCAGTTTCACCGCCAGTTTCTTGTCGAAGTACGACGGGCGGTACTCGATGCCGAGATCGATGGTCTGGGTGGTTCCGTTTCTTCCGAGCGTACCGCGCTGCACCGGCCGTCCGTTGCAGTAGTGGAAGTCGCCCTGGTAGCCGGCCGGAACATCCGGCGCCGGTGCCGGGTGATCGCCGAAGCAGGATTTCGGCCGCCCGCTGGCCCACAACAGATTGGCGCTGAGGGTGAGATCCTCGATCGGCTTGTATGCGCCGAACAACTTCAGCGTATGCCGCCTGTCGTTCGGCAAGTAGCCGTACGCATATTCGCTGAGCTGCGGAAAATCGAACAGCACGGTGAGACCAGCATCACCCTGGGTGCCGCGATCGGACAGCACGTAACCCTCGGAGTTGCCCTTGCTCTTGGCCAGCGTGTAGGAACCCTGCATGAACCACTTCTTGTCCCATGCGCGCTCGAAGAAGAACTCGAGTGCCTGATACGTGCGCACGGACGGCACGTACCCCATTTCCGCTGCAGTCAACTCGACGTTCTCGGCAGTGCCGTCGCCATTCACGTCATAGGTGAAGGTCAGATTCTGACCGGGATTACCCAGGATGTAGGGCACGCCCGCATTGAACCCGGCAAAGGTCATGTTGTTGCGCTGTGCCCATGCCGCCATCGCCAGGGTCGGGATCGCCATGTCATCCAGCGTTGACTTCAGGTCACGTGAAATCCCGCGCAGGCCCAGGGTCCAGTGCTCGCTGATCTGGCGCTGAAACCCGAGGATGAATTCGTCCTGGTACATCGGATCGATGTCCTGGTCCACGATTTCGCGAACATCGCGGATGCTGCCGTCGGACAGGATTTCCTGGCCGCCGATCTGAGCACCCAGATTGGCGGGTGTTCCATCCGCATTCAAGCTGGTGCCGTCCCAGCGGAAATAATCGCGCACGAACAACTCGCCGCCTGCCAGGCGCGCATTGGTATTCGTGGCCACCGGCAGGTGATAGCGGCCAGCGTTGCCGAATACCTTGAAGGTGCCGTCCCCGTTGACGTCCCACGCAAAGCCCAACCGTGGTGCCCATTGGTTCTTGATCTCGATGAAGCTTTCGCCGTTCGCGTTCAGGTTGTTGAAGTGCTCATTCCGCAAGCCGATGTAGAGCATCAGGTTGTCGCGGATCTTCCAGCTATCTTCCAGGTAGAACGCGGAGGTCTGGGTGGTGAAGTTGCCACCGTTCGAATAAAAGGCTTGCCGCGCGAAGAAATTGCCCGCACCGATGTTGACGCCGTTCACGACACCGGTGCCGGTGGCCCGCGCCAGGCGCCAGAACACGCCACCCGAGTAGGCCTGCAGGTCGTTGGCCGTGTTTTCCTCACGATCCCAGCCACCGCGCAGCAAGTGATCACCGAGCACCCATTCAAGATCCACACGCTTGGCTTCGCGCGTGTCGAACAGCGAGCCCACCAACCCGGTCGGACTGGTTGCACAGCCCACACGCCGCGCCACGCCGGTACGCGCGTCCACCAGCAATGGGCAGGCATCGCCATCGCCACGGTCGGTGCGGTCGAACTCGCCCTTGCCATACAGGGCGGACAACGTGAAGTTGTCGGTTAGATAGCCGGTGTACTTGAAGATGTCGTTGCGTCCGCCGCGGGACGCGGTGTTGATGCCGTTGCTGGCTCCGTAGGTATTCGTTGCAGGATCGAATGCCTCGAAATCTTCGATTTCGGTAACCACCTTGTCGGAGAACCCGGTGTACTCCACGACGTGATTGTCAGTGATCGCCCAGTCCAGCTTGACACCCCAGAAGCGCGCCGGCTCATCGAGCGTCTGGAAGCGTGTACCCGCGTCGACCGCTTCACCCTGGTCGGTGTTGCGCGCCTCGTACAGCGCGAAGAAATGCAATCGATCCTTGATCACCGGGCCGCCGCCATAGACGGTCAATGCCGTCTCGGTGCCGTAATCGAATTGATTCAGTACCCGCACCCGGCCGTCGGGCAGGATGGAACTCGGAAAATCCTCTGCACCCGCATCGGGAGCCCAGGCCAGGCGAGCGCCGATCGTCCATTCGTTGCTGCCGCGCTTGGTGACGGTGTTGATCACGCCGCCGGTGGAACGTCCGAACTCCGCACCGTACCCGCCGGTCTTGACCTGGAACTCCTGATAGAAATCGAAGGGAACTGTTGCGCCACCGAGGCCATTGCGGAAGTTGGTGACGTTGAATCCGTTGATGTAGTAGGCGTTCTCGCCCACCGAAGCGCCGCCGAACGAGGCCAGATTGCCGAAGCCCTGGTCACCCTTCACCGTACCGGGGGCCAACAGCGCCACCGCCGTGTAGTTGCGATCGACCGGCAACTGGTCGATCACTTCCTTGGTCAGGATGGTGGACGATTCCACCGAGGACACGTCTATCGGATTGATGGCGCCGGAGCCGACCACGGTGACGGTGTCCAGCGTCGTGGCACCGTCGCGGGAGACGAAATCGATGCCCGCAGTGCCGCCAATGCTCACATTGACGGTGCGCGCCTGCCCGCCATTGCGCATGATCTGGTATTCGCCGGTCGGCAATTGCGCAAAACGGTAGCTGCCATCGGCACCCACGCTGACGGTGCGGCTGAGGCCCGTCGCTGGATTGCTGATGGTGATCGTGTCGCCGGATGCCGCGCGACCGGCCACCGCACCTGCGGTATTGGTCTGCGCCGATGCGCCGCCTGCGACGAACATGGCGAGCGCAAGCACGAGGGCCTTGCGACGTTGACGCTGGGATGTTTGATTTGCCACTGAATGTTCTCCGGTGTAGTGGTGGTGCAATAAAGAAGAACCGTTGTGCGTGTGCCTGATCACGCGACTTACGATTTCTTAACGCGCTGCATCCTAGGCAGTGTTTGTCGCTCGTTGCTTTGCCGAATTCGCCGAACCTCGACCGCCGATCACGGCTGCGGCTGGCCCGCAGGGCGGATGCCCTCAGAGGGATTCAGCTGCACAGATGGCGCAGATACGCGGTCAAGGTGCCGGGCTCGAAATCGCCGCCTGCGGCGCGCTCCAGTACCTCGCGATGGCCGCCCCTCACGCCTGCGCGCGCGATGCGGTTGCCCGGGTCGTAGCCTCGGTAGCGCCTCAGCCAGAAAAACAGCGACCCATTGCTGACCCCGATGCGCTTGGCGACCACGCTGACCGCCTGGCCATCCACCACGACGCTGCGCACCGCCGCGAGCTTGAATCCAGCGCTGTAGCGTGGGCGGCTCATCGCAATGCCGGCGAGTTCGCACCCGCAAGAGCACCGACCATGCCGACATCCTGCCAGCGGGACGGGCTTTGCAAGCCGTTCGCGGTACGCTTCTTCGATGCCGTGATCCGGATCGTGGAGGCTGAAATTCCGTATTGCGCACGGAACGCGCGCGCGAAGCTGCTCGGATTCTCGAAACCGCATTCGGCGGCGACGTCGATGATCGGGATGCCCGTTGCAACGATCAACGCGTGTGCGCGCTCCAGGCGATGTAGCGCGGCTATGCGCTGCGGGGTATGCCCATAGATCTGCTGGAAGACGCGGCTGAAGTAGCAGGGCGAGAAGTTGCAGGCGTGGGCGAGTTCGGCGATCCGCACGACGCGATCGGTACGGCCCTGCATCATCAGGAGTGCGTGCTGGAAGCGCATGAACACCTGTCGCCGGCGCAGCGGGGAGTAACCGGGGCATGCGCTCGACAGATCCCGGCAGCCAACCTGCATGCTGCTGATCAGACGCTGCCATGCCTCGGCCAATGGCGTCCCGCCGGATACCTCGCAACCGGCGCCGGCGCCGGCGCCCGGAATCTCGATGGCGAGACCCAGCAACTGCAATGCCCGCTGCCTGTCGAACTCGCGCGTCGATCCTCGCGCGAGGAGGAACACCGGGGCTAGCGGATCCGCTAGCCATTCCGCCTGGAGGCTCGGCGGCAACGTGACACCGACCACAACGCCATGTGGTTCGACCCGCACCTCGTTGGCATGCGCGGCGGTCAGCGCGATCCACTCGCCCGCCTGCACCCGAAACTGCCCTTGCGCAGCTGTCAGCCGCGCATGCCCCGCGAGCACCATCCAGAAGGTGCCGCCAACCCCTGGTGCGACCGGTCGGCCGTCGGGATGCAGGAGCATGACCCGCAAGCCAGCGTCGTTGAATCCCGGCGCCCCCTCGAGCGGACGATTTGAAACGCGCTGCATGGATCCAACCCCACCCGTGATCGCGGATGGCTGGCTTCATGCAGGAGTCGTCCGGAACCGGCTGGAGGTTCACCGGAATTTTTACGGAAATTTCCGTGAATGCTTGCGAATCAGCGACTTGGCGCTAGTCGGGAAGGACGGCCATCCCGATGTCGATGCCGGTCGTCGGCAATGAGTGGGTCAAGTACAACCACTCGCCGGCACGGTCGCTGGTCGGCACGCCTTGCACAATGGCCCCCGTCGCCAAATCATCATCCAGGCATCGTGGCTCCACGCCGGGTTGGCGGCTCGGCGCCGACCATTGGCCCACACATTCCGCCGTCCGCACCACGCCCTGCACGCCCGCAGGCGTCACCAGCCAGCGCCGATTCCAGTACAGCGCCGGAACCACAGGATCGACCACGCTTTCGTCCCCAAAACTGAGGTCCATCCTGCGAATGCCGGGCCGATCTGTGCTGGCGAAATAGACATTCCGCCCCTCCGGGTCAAGGCGGAAATCACCGACCAACTGCTTGCGCCTGAGGATGCGGTGCGGGGTCACCGCCACGTCGAGTTGCTGGAGCTCCAGCCTGCCGTCGCCGGGATCCACCACCACCAGCAGCGCGCTTGACCCCAATGGAGCCACTTGTACCGGCATTGCCCCTGCCAGATCGACCACGTGGAAGCGGCCGCTGGCGACATCGACCCTGTGGATCGCGTTGATGGCAGCCACACCATCCCGCGCCGACGCTTTGGCAAGCACCCACAAGGTGCGGCCATCTGCAGACCAGGCCGGCGGATGCCGCGTCAGCGGTGCCAAGCCCTCCACCATGCGCAGCGAGCGCGGTTCGTCACGCTCCGCCAGCCACAGGCGCACCATGCGGGTGCGGTCGGAGTAGAACGCGAGCCGCGCTCCGTCAGGCGAAGGGCTCGCCTGCATGTCGCTGCCGGATGAAGGAAATACTGCCATAGGGCGACCGGATGGACCTCTTGCGGTCATTTGATGGCGGGAAATGCCAAGTCGGCCCGACTGGCTGGAAAACACCAGGCGTTTGCCTGATCGCGCCGCATCCACGTCGATCACGTCGGTCAGCGGCAGGACCTCCCGGTGCCCGTCGCGCAACCGCACTCGCACCACTTCCGCCTGTGCACCGAGATAGGACACGACGACCGATGCGCTATCCGGTGACCATGTCCATGACTGGATATTGCCCAAAGCGCGCACTAGCTGTTGCGCCTCTCCACCATCGATCGGAAGACGCCACAGGCTGCTCTCGCTCACCCCGCGCTGAAACCCAATCCATTTTCCATCGGGCGAAACTCGCGGATTGAAGTCCAAGGTTCCGGCAGGTGGCGCGTATCCCAGCGCGCGCCAGCCACCGCTGCGCGTGTCGAGGATGCGCAATCTGCCTCCATTGCCAGCCGCCACGCCACCGGCAATGACTGCAGTACCATCAGACGCCCAGTCAAAACCCGCGCGCTCGACGCCGGTGCAATCGGCAAGCACCGTGCTGGGCCCACCGCTAGCTGGCGCCTGCATCAGACGGCATCCTTCAGGGCCGATCCGCACGAACAGCAGTTTCCTGCCATCCGGCGACCAGCGCGGCGACCGGTCATGATGTCCAGCGGACGGTGTACTCAGCCGGGTCGGCGTGGTTGCGGAGGCGGACTGCAGGTGGATCGCCACTCCTTGGCCGGGATCACCGCGCATCGCATAGGCGACGAACGCACCATCCGGCGACAGAGCGGGATCGACCTCGTCGCCAAGCTGCGCGGTGATGCGCTCAACGGCCAGGGCCGGCGCCGACAGGCTGTCGGTGTCGCCCGTGCGCCATGCGTGAGACCCCAGCCAGAGCACGACCACTGCCGCGACCGCTGCCAGCCTGCGCCAACGCACCCATCGCGCGCCCGGCTCCGTGGGCGTCGGCGCATCCGCGCGCGCTTCCCCGCTGGCGGTAGCTCGCGGCGCGACATCGTCCAAAGGCACTGCGTCCACGCACAAGCGATACCCGGACTTTGAGATGGTCTCGATGTATGAGGTGCGCCCGCGCGCATTGCCGAACGCCTTGCGCAGCTGGGTAATCGCCTGCCCAAGCACGTAATCGGTAGGCAGGGTGCCGGCCCATACTTTCTGCAGCAGCTCATCGCGGGTCAGGACGTCGCCCGCACGTTCGATCAAGGCAAGCAAGACCTGCTGCGTCTTGGGGGCAAGCCGGAATGGCTGCTCCAATGCGGGGCCGGTGAGCTCGCGACGCGCGGTATCGAGGACGAAATCTCCGATCGAATACCTGCGCGGGAAGCCGACAACGGCAGATGCCGCCGAGCTCGCGTGTCGGTCCGGATCTCTATGCATCTGCACAGACTAACTGCACG
>JAVWUU010000114.1:0-8077 GCA_036666995.1 Thermomonas sp. | reverse complement strand
GGGCGTGGCCTACCGCAAGAATTCGGTGGTGAACTGGGATCCTGTCGACCAGACCGTGCTGGCCAACGAGCAGGTGATCGACGGCCGCGGCTGGCGCACCGGTGCGCTGGTGGAGAAGCGGGAGATCCCGCAGTGGTTCCTGCGCATCACCGATTACGCGCAGCAGTTGCTGGATGAACTGGACGCGCTCGGCGGCTGGCCGGACTCGGTTAAGACCATGCAGCGCAACTGGATCGGCCGCAGCGAGGGCCTGGAAATCCAGTTCAAGGTCGATGGCGAGGCGGAACCGCTGGGCGTGTTCACCACCCGTCCCGACACCCTGATGGGCGTGACCTTCATCAGCATCGCCGGCGAACATCCGCTGGCGTTGAAGGCTGCGCAGCACAACCCGGAACTGGCCGCGTTCCTCGCCGACCTCAAGCAGGGCGGCGTGTCCGAAGCCGAACTGGAGACCCAGGAAAAGCGCGGCATGGCCACCGGCCTGTGGGCGATCCATCCGGTCACCGGCGAGGATGTCCCGGTCTACGTCGCCAACTTCGTGCTGATGGGCTACGGCACCGGCGCGGTGATGGCGGTGCCGGCGCACGACCAGCGCGATTGGGAATTCGCCAAGGCCTACGGGTTGCCGGTGAAGCCGGTGATCGTCGATGCCGCGGTGCGCGATGCGCTGCAGGAAATGTCCTCGCACGTGGCCGAGCACGACGACCCGATGGCGGTCGCGCTGGGCGGGCACGCGGCGATCGACGTGGTCGAGGTCGATGCCGCGGTCGAAGTCGTGCGCGATTATTTCCGCCGCATCGACGAAGAAGGCGCGCAGACCGAGCGCGGGTTCCTGGTCAACTCCGGCGACTACAACGGCATGGAGTTCGATGCCGCGTTCGATGCGCTCGCCGCGAAATTCGAGGCCGAGGGCACCGGCGCGCGCCGGGTCAATTTCCGCCTGCGCGACTGGGGCGTGAGCCGCCAGCGCTACTGGGGTTGCCCGATCCCGGTGATCCATTGCGCCGCCTGCGGCTCGGTGCCGGTGCCGGAAGACCAGTTGCCGGTGCTGCTGCCGGAGGACGTGGCCGATGCGTTCGCCAGCGGTGACGTGCACTCGCCGATCAAGTCCGATCCGGAGTGGCGCAAGACCACCTGCCCGCAATGCGGCGGCGCAGCCGAGCGCGAGACCGACACCTTCGACACCTTCATGGAGTCGAGCTGGTACTACGCGCGCTACACCTCGCCGGGCGCGAGCGACATGGTCGATGAGCGTGCCAATTACTGGCTGCCGGTCGACCAGTACATCGGCGGCATCGAGCACGCGATCCTGCACCTGATGTATTTCCGCTTCTATCACAAGCTCCTGCGCGACGCCGGGCTGGTGCAGAGCGACGAGCCGGCCACGCGCCTGCTGACGCAGGGCATGGTCATCGCCGACACCTTCTATCGCGAGGACGAACTCGGCGCGAAGGAATGGATCAATCCGGCCGACGTCGAGATCGAGCATGACGAGCGCATGCGCATCACCGGCGCGAAGTCGCTGGTCGATGGCCTGCCGGTGCTGATCGGCGGCACCGAGAAGATGTCGAAGTCGAAGAACAACGGCGTGGATCCACAGGTGCTGGTCGACAAGTACGGCGCGGACACCGTGCGCCTGTTCTCGATGTTCGCCGCGCCGCCGGAGCAATCGCTGGAATGGAGCGACGCCGGCGTGGAAGGCATGGCGCGCTTCCTGCGCCGGCTGTGGCGCGACGTGCATGCGCACGTGGCCCAGCCCGACCATCCCGAAGTCGACGCGAACACGCTGGACGCCGCGCAGAAGACCCTGCGCCGGCAGATCCACGAGGCGATCCAGAAGGTCGGCGACGACTACGGCCGCCGCCACAGCTTCAATACTGCGATCGCCGCGCTGATGGAACTGCTCAACGCGGTCAACAAGTTCGCCGACACGAGCGACCAGGGCCGCGCAGTGCGCCACGAGGCGTTCGAGGCCATCGTCCTGCTGCTCAACCCGATCACCCCGCATGTCAGCCATGCGCTGTGGCAGGCGCTGGGCCATCCGGAGACGCTGCTGGAGGATGTGCCGTTCCCGCAGGCTGATCCGGCTGCGCTGGTCCGCGATGCGCTGACCCTGGCGGTGCAGGTCAACGGCAAGTTGCGCGGCACCATCGAGGTCGCCCCGGACACCGCGCGCGAGGTGGTCGAGGCCGCCGCGTTGGCCGATCCGCACGTCGCGAGCTTCGTCGCCGGCAAGGAGATCCGGAAAGTGATCGTGGTGCCGGGCAAGATCGTGAACATCGTGGTGGCGGGCTGAGCCCCGCCGACTTCGCCAAGCCGATCGCTTAGACTGCCGCCATGACCCGACGCCTCGCCGCACTCGCCCTTGCCACCGCGCTGCTCACCGGCTGCGGTTTCCACCTGCGCAACGCCCTGAACCTGCCGGAGAACCTCGGCCCGGTGCGGGTGCTGGCGTCCGATCCGTACAGTCCGCTCGGCGAGTTGCTGGCCGATGGCCTCAAGCGCGCCGGCGCAGAGGCCGCCGCGGCCGATGCCACAGCGGATGTCGCGACCCTGCAGGTGATCTCGGAGCAATGGGCCGACACCCCGATCAGCCACGACCAGTTCGGCCGCGCGCAGGAGTTCTCGCTGCGCTATGCGGTGATCTTCAGCATGCGCCGCGCGGATGGCAGCGCCGCGGTGCCGCAGCAGGCGGTGGAACTCGCCCGCGACTACCTGGCACCGGCGGTGGATTCGATCGGCAAGGCCAGCGAGCGCGAACTGCTGGTGCGCGAATTGCAGCGCGACATGGCCGCGGCGATCCTGCGCCGGGTCGATGCCGCCTCCAAGCCGGCCGCCGCTGCGCAGTGAGCAACGAAAAGGGGTCAGAGTGAAGTTTTGCGACGGCCTTCTTCGCGAAAGCCGAGTGCAATCTGCGCAAGATTCACTCTGACCCCTTTTCTCCTTTCGTCATGGAACTGAACGCCGATCGCTTCGCCGCACAGCTTGCCGGCGAAGCGCTGCGTCCTGCGTACTTGGTCGCCGGCAGCGAAACCCTGCTGGTCCTTGAAGCCGCCGATGTGGTCCGTGTTGCAGCGCGCGCTGCAGGCATCGAGGAGCGCGAAGTCTTCGACATGGAAGGCCGCGACGCCGACTGGGACGCGCTGGATGCCGCGATCAACGCGCCCAGCCTGTTCGCCAGCCGGCGCCTGATCGAAATCCGCCTGCCCACCGGCAAGCCCGGCACCGAAGGCGCCAAGCTGATCGCCGCGTTGTGCGCGTCGCCGCCGGTGGACGTGATCCTGCTGGTGGTGGCCGGAGACTGGTCGCGTTCGCACGGCGGCAAGTGGAGCGAGGCGATTACCCGCGCCGGCCACGCCTGCATCGCCTGGCCGATCAAGCCGCACGAACTCACTGGCTGGATAGGCGCGCGCCTGCGCAGTCGCGGGGTCAAGGCCGCGCCGGATGCGGTGGCGCGGCTGGCACAGCGCGTCGAAGGCAACCTGCTGGCTGCCGCGCAGGAAGTCGACAAGCTCGCCCTGCTGCTGGAGCGCGATGCGAGTGGCGCATCGGCCGTGCTCGATGTGGCGAAGATGGAGTCGCTGGTCGCCGACTCGGCGCGCTTCGACGTGTTCCGCCTGGTCGATGCCGCGTTGAACGGCCAGCCTGCGCAGGTGTCGCGGATGGTCGCCGGGTTGCAGGCGGAAGGCGAGGCCATTCCAGCGCTGATGGGCATGGTGGTGAAGGAACTGAACACCGTCGCCGCGCTGTCTCGCGCGCGCAATCTGGCCGCCGAGTTCAAGGCGCAGCGCGTCTGGGAATCGAAGCAGGCCGTCTACACGCGCGCGCTGAAGCGGCATCCGCCCGAACGCTGGCAACGCATGCTCGTCGAAGCCGGCAAGGTCGACCGCATTTCCAAGGGCCGCGTGCGCCTGGGCCAGGAATCCGCCGATGCCTGGCAGCAGCTCGAGCGCCTGCTGCTGGCCGTCGCCGAACCGGCGGCGGTGCGCCTGCTGGCGTCGTGAGCCGGTCATGACATCGGTTGTCCGCCTGTTGGTCTGCTATGGCGGCACCTTCGACCCCGTGCACAACGGTCACCTTGCAGTCGCGCGTGCGGCACGTGACGGGCTGGACGCGGATGTCGCCCTGCTGCCGGCCCGCGATCCGCCGCACAAGGCCGACACCCGCGCCGACGCCACGCAGCGGGCGGACATGCTGGAGCTCGCGATCGCCGATGCGCCCGGGCTGGTGGTGGATCGCCGCGAGCTGCGCCGCGCCGGCCCCTCGTACAGCGTGGATACCCTCGGCGAACTGCGTGCCGAGTTGGGCGCGGACGCACCCATTGCCTGGCTGATCGGCGCGGATTCCCTGCGCCAGCTGCATACCTGGCATCGCTGGCGCGAACTGTTCGAGCGCGCGCACGTCGTCGTGGTGCAGCGCCCGGGTGCCGACATCGACATGGCCGCACTGCGCGCGGTATCGCCCGAAGTGGCAGGTGTCGTCGAACAACGTGGCCGGCCGCCGGAAGCCCTTGCGGAACGCGCGCACGGTGGTTTTGCGGTCCTGCCGCTCCCCGGACTGCGCCCGGAGTCCTCCACCGAACTGCGCCGGCGCATCGCTGCCGATGACGCATGGATGCCCTGGGTGCCGCCCGCGGTGGCCGCCTACATCGTCCGTCACGGGCTCTATCGCGGGCCCGCCGCTATACTGCCCACCGCATCGAATCCCGCCCATCGTTGAGTCCGCACCCTTGACCACCACTGCCCACGTCATCAAGACCAGCCTGCCCACCCCGCCGCCGCCGGTGGATACCTTGCTGGCGACCGTGCGCGACGCGTTGGTGGAACTCAAGGCAAAGGATGCCGTCGAGATCGACGTGCGCGGCAAGAGCAGCGTTTGCGACTACATGGTGGTCGCTTCGGGCACGTCGAGCCGGCACGTGAAATCGGTCGCCGATGAAGTGGTGCGCTTCGCCAAGAAGCTGGGCGTGATGCCGCTGGGCGTGGAAGGCGAGCGCGAGGCCGAATGGGTCCTGGTCGACCTCGGCGACGTGGTCGTCCACGTCATGCTGCCGCGGGTGCGCGAGTTCTATGCGCTCGAGCGCCTGTGGACGGTCGGCGACCAGCATCCCGACTACGTCGCGGCCGACGACTGAGGTCGCCGCCGCTGACTGGCGGGGACGGAGCGGTTAGACGATGAAAGCGCGCCTGATCGCCGTCGGCGAACGCGCTCCCGCCTGGGTGGCGCAGGGCTTCGCCGAATACCAGAAACGCCTGTCGCACTGGCTGCCGCTGGAATTGGTCGAGGTGGAACCGGGCGTCCGCGGCAAGGGCCGCGACACCGCGCGCGCAATGGCGGATGAGGGCGCACGCGTGCTAGCAGCGCTGCCGAAGAATGCATTCGTGGTCGCGCTGGATGGGCGTGGCAAACCGCATTCTTCCGAACAGCTGGCGGTGCGCCTGGAACACTGGCGCGGCCGTGGCCAGGACCTGTCATTCCTGATCGGCGGCCCGGAGGGCCATGCGCCCGAGGTCATCACGCGTGCCGACGAAACCTGGTCGCTGGGGCCGCTCACGTTGCCGCACATGCTGGTGCGGTTGGTGTTGGCCGAGCAGGTGTATCGCGCGGCGGCGTTGCTGGCGAACCATCCTTACCATCGCGCCTGAACGAAAAACGCCCGCATCGAGGATGCGGGCGTTGGGTGGTTCGCAGTGCCGCGATCAGCGCAGCGCGAACTCGATCGGCACCATCCCGATCGCCTGCACGGCCTGGCCGTCACGGGTCGCCGGCTGGAAGCTCCAGCGCTTCAACACCTGCGCGCGCGCGGCTTCGTCCAGCTCGCGGTGGCCACTGCTTTGCGCCACGGTCACGTCGACCGGCCGCCCGTCGATCCCGACCAGCACCTGCAGCAGCACGGTGCCAGTGAGACCACGCTGCTTCGCCATCCGCGGGTAGGTCGGCGCCGGGGCGGAACGGTACTGCAACTGCATCGGCGCCGGCCCCGTGGCGATCGGGGCGATATCGACGGTCGGCCCGGTATCGATGACGGTGCTTTCGGTGGCCTGTTCGCTGCCCGTTTCAGTCAGCACCGGTGTTGCGGTGGCGGTTGGCTGCGGGATGACGGTTGGTTGGCGCACCGGCTGCGCCGTGGATGGCGTGGGTTGCTGCTGGACGATGGGGACCTTGATCGGGGGCAGTGGATCGCGCTTGATCCAGTCCGGGAGACGCGTCTCAGGCTGTTCATCGGGCAGGGGCAACGGCGCGGGGAGCGTCATCGGCATCATCAACAGGCCCATGGCCAGCACGTTGACCGCGATGGTGCCGCTGAGGGTGACGATGCGGGCGGCGTCGAGCTGCGGCTTGGAGGCGGGCCGCAGCAGTGCGAAGCCGGCCGGGCGGAACGAAGCGAGGGTGTGCGTGCGAGCCATGGTCAACCTCCTGTCAGGTGGGTGTTCCATGCAACGGGCCAGTGCCGGCAATGGGGTCGACGCCGTTCCGATGCACGTCTCGACGCTGCGCCGTACGCAGGCGCATTGGCAATCGGCGGGCGATGACCGGCATGCCAACGCCGACAAATGGCAATGACTCTCGTTCGTGTTTTTGCCCCGGATACAACGATGCCCGCGCAGGGCGGGCATCGTGGGTGGATCGCGGCGCGTGGGATCAGGGCGCAGGATCCGGGTCGTGCTCCAGGCCGCCTTCCTCGGGGTCGGGCTCCGGCTTCGCGCCGGGGATCTGCGCCTGCGCCTTGTCCTTCGGCTTCGGTTCGGCGTAGCCGGTATTGCAGGCCGGATCCGGATGGGCCTGCGGCACGTTCGCGGGTTTTTCTTCGCCCATGCCCATCTCAGCGCCCCAGCTCGAATACCACGTCGATGCTGACCGACAGCGAGGTTTCGCCCGGCGACACCGAGGTTTCCTTGGCAAAGCCGTCGGCGGCCATTGCCCGCATCATCGGCATCGGCCGCGGCATGGCGCCACCGCCTTCGTTGATGCTGACGATGCGCTGCACCTTCATGCCGAGCGCAGCCGCGTAGGTTTCGGCGCGCGCGCGCGCTTTCTTCAGGGCGGACAGGCGTGCCTCGTCGTAGGCCTCGTCGGGCTTGTCGACCTCGAAGCTGGGGCCGTTGAGCTGGTTGGCACCGTTGGCGACGAACGCGTCCAGCACCTTGCCCAGCTTGGACAGGTCGCGGACCTTGACGTTGACGGTGTTGCTGGCCTGGTAGCCGGTGATGGTGGGCGGCTGGTTGTCGGTGTATTTGTACTGCGGATTGAGGTTAATCCCGCTGGTCTGGATGTCGCGCTCGGCGATGCCGGCGGCGCGGATCGCGGACATCACCTTGTCCATCTGCACGGCATTCGCGCGCATCGCCGCATTCGCGTCGGCGGCCTGGGTCACCACGCCGGTGGAGATCGTGGCCACGTCGGGCACGCGGGTGGCTTCGGCGGTGGCCGAAACGGAAAGCAGCGTGCCCTGCTGCGCGGAGACGGCGATATCGGCGGGAGTCTGTGCGTTGGCGGTCATGGGCAATGCGATGGCGAGCGAGAGGGCGAGGACGATGGGACGCAGGATCATGGTGGACTCCGAATCGATGCGGGGGAAGCGTGCGCGAGGCATGGTGGGTGCCAGGTGAACGCCAGTGCCGGTGGTGAACGCGTGGTGAGCCGGAACGGGGTTGCGACCGCGGATGCGCGCGGTGCGGTCATGCCCGCAGGTTAGACTCCCAGCCATGCTGCATCTTGCCTCGCGTTCGCCACGACGCGCCGAATTGCTGGCCCGCCTCGGCCTCGACTTCGGCATCATCGACCTCGACATCCCCGAGCGGCAGGGCGCGTCCGAAGCCGCGTCCGAATACGTGCGCCGGGTCGCCCGCGAGAAGGCCGGTGCAGGCTTGCTGCAGGTGGTTGCGGTGCCTGACGCGCTGGTGCTGGGCGCGGATACCGAGGTCATCCTGGATGGCGTAGTGTTCGGAAAGCCGGTCGATGCCGAAGACGCCGCGGCGATGCTGCGCCGCTTGTCTGGAAACACCCACGATGTGATCACCGCGGTCTCCGTGGTTTCTGCCGGGCGCGAGGCGCAGGCGGTCTCCACCTCGCGGGT
>JAVWUU010000113.1:0-8195 GCA_036666995.1 Thermomonas sp. | reverse complement strand
GCGAAGAGTTGTTCGACTACCTCGACAACGACTGGCATATCGGCATCACCGGCTGGCTCTGCGACGAACGCCGCGGTGTCCATCTTCGACAGGTAATCGCCGGTGCGTTGCACCTGCGCGCTGGCCAGCATCGGCAACGCACAGGCGAGAAGCAAAAAGGGGACGGAGGCAATTAAGCGTGCTCGCTTAATTGCCTCCGTCCCCTTTTTGCCCTTTTTGCAGGACTTCATCACGCCGGCTGCAGCGCGTAACCCTTCAATCGCGCAGCGTAGTCCTGCAGCGCGCGCACGCCACTGGCTTCGGCCTCGGCGCACCACGCCTGCAGGCGCTTCAGGCGCTCGCTGGCATCCTGGCCACGGCTTTCCAACACGTCGGCAAGCCGCTTGCGGTGTTCGACCAGGGCCTGGATGCGCGGGCGCTCGGCAACCCAGCGGTCCAGTTGCTCGCGCGACTCCGGCGACAGCCAGCGGCCATCGTCGACGATGCCCTTGCGCAGCTTGCGCGGCAGCATCGCGCGGAGCTTCGCGCCGGCGGCCGTGGCTTCCTCGCGCAACGCGGGCATCAGCACCTTGCGCTGGTAATCGGTCATCGCCTGGAACCGGCAGGCCACCAGCGCCTTCACCGTTTCGGTGTCGGGCATCGCGATGTTCGGGCGCACGTTCAGGCTCGGCGCGACGCGCAACACCTTGGCCATGCGCACCGCGGCGAACAGCTTGATCGCGGCCCAGCCGATATCGAACTCGAAGCGGCGCAGCGCGAACTTCGCCGACGACGGGAACGCATGGTGGTTGTTGTGCAGTTCCTCGCCACCGATCCACACCGCCCACGGGGTGAGGTTGGTCGCGGTGTCGGTGGTCTCGAAATTGCGATAGCCCCACCAGTGGCCGAGACCGTTGATCACGCCGGCGGCCCAGAACGGGATCCAGGCCATCTGGATCGCCCACACGGCGACGCCCTTTGCGCCGAACAGCACGAAGCTGGCGATCAGCAACAACACCACGCCGAGGGTGGCGTGGCGGGTATAGAGATTCCGCTCGATCCAGTCGTCCGGGCAGCCCTTGCCGTACTGCTCGATGCTGGCGCGGTCCAGGCGCGACTCGCGGTACATGTCCGCGCCCTTCCACAGCACGTTGCCGATGCCCTTGTGCATGGGGCTGTGCGGATCTTCCTCGGTCTCGCACTTCGCGTGGTGCTTGCGATGGATCGCCGCCCACTCGCGGGTGATCATCGACGTGGTCAGCCAGCTCCAGAACCGGAAGAAGTGGGCGATGACCGGATGGAAATCGACACCCCGATGCGCCTGGCTGCGATGCAGGTAGAGGGTGACCGTGAAGATCGTGATCTGGGTGACCACCAGCAGGTAGGCCAGCATGCCCCACCAGCCGAACTGGAGCAGGCCGCCGGAGACGAAATCGAGGATCGAAGCGGGCATCGGTGACTCGGGGAAATGTGCCGGGAGGACACGTGTGCATCATGCCACGCCCCGGCTGACCGGCGCCTCAGCCGGCGGCGGGCGGCGGGGCCAGCGCGGACTGCTCGCGCAGCACGCGGTTGATGTCGTCGATGATCCGGTCCAGCGAATCCTCGCCGTAGCCGCGGTGGTTGGCCGCGATCTTGCCGTCCAGTCCGATGATCCACAGGTTGGGATAGGCGCGGATGTCGTAACCCTCGGCGATCTTGCCGTCGCGGTCGCGGGTCATGGTGATGGTGAAGTCCTTCATCTGCCGCATCATCAGGCGGTAGTCGTCGTTGCTGTCCTCCACGTTCACCGCGATCACCTTCAGCAAGCGGTCGCCGGCATGCTTCTGCAGTGCATCCAGGCCGGGCAGCTCCTTGCGGCACGGCCCGCACCAGGACGCCCAGAACGAGACCACCACGACCTTGCCCCGGTATTGCGACAGGTCGACCAGGTCGCCCTTGCGATCCTTGCCGAGCAGCGCTGGCGGGATATCGCCGATCTTCGGCCCGGCGCTGGCGGCCTTGGCCGGCTCGGCCGCATGGACCGGCATGAGCGGCATCGCCAGCCCAAGCCCGAGCGCGACGATCAGGTGGCGGAGTGTGGATTGCATGCAGGCGATGTCCGGTAGGCGATGCGCATAGTCTATGCACAACGCATCGCCGGCCGGACCATGCCCGAACTGCCCGAAGTCGAAACCACCCGCCGCGGCCTGCTGCCGCACGTGGCCGGCCGCCATGTGGAACACGTGCGCCTGCGCCGGCCCGACCTGCGCTGGCCGATCCCGCGCGAGGTCGAGGACCTGCTGCCCGGGCAACGCATCGACGCGATCCGCCGCCGCGCCAAGTACCTGTTGCTGGACACCAACGCCGGCAGCGCGCTGCTGCACCTGGGCATGTCCGGCAGCCTGCGGGTGTTGCCGGACGACACCCCGGTGCGCGCGCATGACCACGTCGACATCACCTTGGACTCTGGGCGCGTGCTGCGCTTCAACGACCCGCGCCGGTTCGGCTGCCTGCTCTGGCAAGCACCGGGCGAGATTCATCCGCTGCTGGCGGGCCTCGGGCCGGAGCCGCTGTCCGACGAGTTCGACGGCGACCTGCTGTTCCACCTGAGCCGCGGCCGCAGCGCGCCGGTGAAGACCTTCCTGATGGACCAGGCGGTGGTGGTGGGCGTCGGCAACATCTACGCGGCGGAAGCCTTGTTCCGCGCCGGGATCTCGCCGCTGCGTGCCGCCGGCAAGGTCTCGCGGGACCGCTACGCGGCGCTCGCCACCGCCGTGAAGGACATCCTGGCCCATGCGATCACCCGTGGCGGCACGACCTTGCGCGACTTCATCAGCCCGGATGGCGCGCCCGGCTATTTCGAGCAGGAACTGTCCGTCTACGGGCGCGGCGGCGAACCCTGCCGGCGCTGCGGGCGACCGCTGAAGCAGGCGATGATCGGCCAGCGCGCCTCGGTCTGGTGCGGCCACTGCCAGCGCTGAGCCCGCCCACGCCGCCCGGGCGTGATGCGCTTTGGTTATAGTGCCGGTTCCCCCGTTCGCCCCTGTCGACGTCATGACCGAAGCCGGTGAGATCACCGTCCTGCTCGATGCCGCGCGCGATGGCGACCGCGGCGCGCTGGATCGCGTGCTCGCCACGCTGTACCAGGAACTGCACACCATGGCGCGCCGGCAACTGGCCGGCCAGCAGGGCCACACGCTCGACGCCACCTCGCTGGTGCACGAGGCCTACCTCAAGCTGATCGGCCGCGGCACCGGTGCCGCGCAGTTCGACGACCGCGCGCACTTCTTCGCCTATGCGGCCTCGGCGATGCGTTCGGTAGTGGTCGACTACGCACGCCAGCGGCTGGCGCAGAAGCGCGGCGGCGACCTGCACCGGGTGACCGACCTGCCGGAAGACATCGAGGGCGGGCTGCGCCTGGACGAGGACATGCTGGGCCTGGACACGGCGCTGACCCGGCTGACCTCGGTCGATCCGCGGCTGACCCATGTGGTCGAACTGCGCTATTTCGCCGGCTTGTCCGAACTGGAGATCGCCGCGCTGCTGAAGCGTTCCGAGCGCAGCGTGCGCCGCGACTGGCAGAAGGCGCGCATGTTCCTGCTCGCCTCGCTGCGGGACACGCCCGCCGCCTGACGGCGGGGTGCCGGCGCTGCCCGAGGATGGACGCCGAACGCTGGCAACGCCTGTCGCCGCTGCTCGACGCCCTGCTCGAGCTGTCGCCCGAACAACGCAGCGAACACCTGGCCGCCTTGCGACGCGAGGATGCCGCGCTCGCCGATGAACTCGCCGGCCTGCTGGCCATGGAAGCGGACGACGAGGACTTCCTCAGCGAACCGGTGGTGGAGATGCCGTCGGGTGCGCGTCCCGGCGCGCGGATCGGGCCGTACCGGCTCGACCGGCTGATCGGCGAAGGCGGCATGGGCCAGGTCTGGCTCTCCGCGCGCGCGGACGGCCTGTACGAGCGCAAGGTCGCGCTCAAGCTGCTGCGCCCCGGGCTAGCCGATCCGCGCCTGCGCCAGCGCTTCGACCGCGAACGCGAGATCCTCGCGCGCTTCGCCCATCCGTACATCGCGCGATTGCTGGATGCCGGCATCGACAAGGACGGCCAGCCCTACCTCGCGCTGGAGTATGTGGAAGGCGAGCCGCTCACCGACTACTGCCGCACGCGCCAGGTCGACATCGCCGCGCGGCTCGACCTGTTCCGCCAGGTCTGCGAGGCGGTCAGCCACGCGCATGCGAACCTGATCGTCCATCGCGACCTCAAGCCGTCGAACATCCTGGTCACGCCCGCCGGACACGTGCGCCTGCTCGACTTCGGCATCGCCAAGCTGCTCGACGTCGATCCGCTACCAGTCGAGCAGACCCGCACCGGCGTGCGCACCTTCACCCTGCACTACGCCGCACCAGAACAGATCCGCGGCGAGCCGGTCACCACCATGACCGACGTGTATTCGCTCGGCGTGGTGCTTTACGAGCTGCTCACCGGCAGCAAGCCGTACCGGCTCAAGCGGCAGACCGATGCCGAGTGGGAAGAGGCGATCCTCGATGGCGAGCCGCTCAAGCCGTCGCAGGTTGCGGCGCGCGCCGGCGAGGCCTGCATCCGCCCGTACACGCCGCAACGGCTGGCGCGCGCGCTGTCCGGCGACCTCGACAACATCGTGCTGAAGGCGCTGCGCAAGCGGCCGGAACAACGCTACGTGTCCGCCGAAGCGCTGTCGCAGGATCTGTTGAGCTACCTGCGCGGCCGGCCGGTGTCGGCGCGCGGCGAAGGCCTGGCCTATCGCAGCCGCAAGTACCTGCATCGGCATCGCTGGACGATCGCCGCGGCGACGGCGGTGCTCGCGGTGCTGTTCACCGCGCTTGGCGTGGTCGGCTGGCAGGCGCAGCGCGCGATCCGCGAGGCCGGCCGCGCGCAGGCGATGCAAGGCTTCGTCGCCGACCTGTTCGAGAGCGCCGGGACCTCGTCGACGACCGAGCCGATCGACCTGCGCAGGCTGCTGGACATGGGCATCGTCCGCGGCGAGCGCAGCCTGGCCCGGCAACCGCAGGCGCGCGCGGAACTCTACGGCGTGGTCGCACGCTTGCGGCTTGGCCTGGGCGACTACCGCGAGGCCGACGCCCTGCTCGACAAGCAGGACGTGCTGCTCGCGCAGTTGCCGGACGCGCCGGTCAGCCTGCGGCTGGAGGCGGCCACCCTGCGCGGCAATGCCTATCGCCAACTCGGCAACCTGCCCGGCTGCCTGGAGGTGATGCAGCGCTTGGAAGATGCCGCCCAGCGCGAGGAGGAACGCCTGCCCACGCAGGCATCCGCGTTCTATTCGCAGCAGGGGCGCTGCCAGCAGGAGCTCGACCAGAGCACGCTGGCGAACCGCCTGTACACGCGCTCGCTGCAGCTGCGGCGCAAGCAGGGCGACGACGTCGGCGTGGCCGAGAACCTGCTCGACATCGCCAAGATGCATGCCGCCGACGGCGCACCGGAAGTGGCGATCCCGATCCTCGGCGACGCGCTGGCGGAGCTGCGGCGCAAGGTCGGCGACCGCCATCCGCTGGTGATCGACATGCTGCGCAGCCTGTGCGCGCTGGAACGCGCCACCGACGACCTCGACAGCGCCGTGCGCGACTGCCGCGCCTCGCAAGCGCTGGCGGAAGACCTGCATGGCCGCGACCATCGCGCCAGCGTCGATGCCAACCGCCAGCTGGCGGCGCTGTACGTGGACCTGGGCCGCTTCAGTCAGGCTGAATCGATCTTCCTGCAGACCTTCGGCTGGATGCGCGCGCGCCTGGACCGCAACCATCCGGACATGGCGCGCGCCTACAACAGCCTGGCGATCGTGGCCTGGGAACGCGGCGACATCGACCGCGCGCTCGATTTCCAGCGCCAGGCGGTGGCGGCATGGAAGACCGGGCACAACGACGGCCTGACCGCCAACGGCCTGTTCAACATGGCGATGATCCTGCACAGCGTGGGCCGCGATCGGGAAGCGTTGCCGGTGGTGCGCGAATCGCGCGCGCTGCGCGTCACCCAGTTCGGCGCCACCCACGAGCTGGTCGGCGACAGCGACCATCTGCTCGGCGAAATCCAGTCGGCGCTCGGCGAGAAGGACACCGCGCGTGCGACGCTGCAACAGGCGGTGCGACTGACCCTGGCCGGCTACGGGCCCGATCATTCGCACACGCGCCGCGCCGAGATCTCGCTGTCGCGACTGCGCGCAAGCGAAGGCGCCGCGGATGCGCTGCTGAAACTGACCGCGTACGGCCAGTCGGACCGCGGCGACATCGAGCAGCGCAAGTCGTCGTGGCTGGCCCGCGCCTACGCCGCCGAAGTGGAATGCCGGAGCCATCCGCAGACCGCGCGCGCCAGCCTGGAAGCGGTGCTCGCGGAAATGCAGCTGGTATTGCCCGAGGGCGGCGCGATCCCGCGCGAGATCGCCGCGATCCGCAGCGCCTGCGGCAAGCGCTGAGGCTTACAGCGGCAGCGGCGTCTGCAGCGGTTCGATGCGGCCTTCGCCGCGCATCACCTTCTTGAACTCCGGCCGCGACACCGACACGTAGCGCTCGTTGCCGCCGATCTCCACCTGCGGCCCGTCCTGCAGCGCGCGCCCCTGCGCATCGATGCGCACGTTCATGGTCGCCTTCTTGCCGCTGTGGCAGATCGTCTTGATCTCCTGCAACTCGTCCGCCCACGCCAGCAAGTACTGGCTGCCCTCGAACAGTTCGCCGCGGAAATCGGTGCGCAGCCCGTAGCAAAGTACGGGAATGCGCAATGCATCCACCACTTCGCTGAGCTGCCAGACCTGCGGTTTGGAAAGGAACTGCGCCTCGTCGACCAGCACGCAATGCAACGGGCCGTGCGCAGCGATATCGGCTTCGATGATGCGCTGCAGGTCTTCGTCGCGCCCGAACGCGATGCCTTCCGCCTGCAAGCCGATCCGCGACGCCACCGTGCCCGAACCGGCGCGGAAATCCAGCTTCGGCGTCAGGATCGCCACCCGCATGCCGCGCTCGCGGTAGTTGTGCGCGGACTGCAGCAGGGTGGTGGTCTTGCCGGCGTTCATCGCCGAGAAATAGAAATAGAGCTTGGCCATGACACGGATTTTACCCACGCACAAGGCTGGCGAGTGTGGCTGGCCGGCCCGAGAATGGCGGCATGCAGCACCCCGCGTTGAATGGCCTGAATCCCCCGCAGCGGCAAGCGGTCCTGCACACCGAAGGCCCGCTGCTGGTGCTCGCGGGCGCGGGCAGCGGCAAGACCCGGGTGATCATCGAGAAGATCGCCCACCTGATCCACACCGGGCGCTATCCCGCGAAACGCATCGCGGCGATCACGTTCACCAACAAGTCGGCGCGCGAGATGCGCGAACGCGTGGCCAAGCGCATCCGTGGCGATGCCGCGCAGGAGCTGACGGTCAGTACCTTCCACGCGCTCGGCTTGCGGATCCTGCAGATCGACCACGCCAAGCTCGGCCTGCGCCGCGGGTTCTCGATCTTCGATGCCGACGACTCCGCCGCGCAGGTGAAGGACCTGCTCGGTCCGGGCACCAAGCCGGACGCCATCGACGCGATGAAGCAGTTGATCAGCCGCGCCAAGAACGCGGGCCTGTCGCCAGAACAAGCGGCGGAGGTCGCCAACAGCGGTCGCGAGCGCGAGGCCGCATCGCTCTACGCGCGTTACCAGCAGCGCCTCTCCGCGTTCAACGCGGTGGACTTCGACGACCTGATCCGGCTGCCGGTGCAGTTGCTGGAATCCGATGCCGACGCGGTACTCGGATGGCGCGAGCGCATCGGCTACCTGCTGGTCGACGAATGCCAGGACACCAACGACGCGCAGTACCGCCTGCTCAAGGCGATCGCCGGCGACGCCGGGCAGTTCACCTGCGTGGGCGACGACGACCAGAGCATCTATGCCTGGCGCGGCGCCAATCCGGAGAACCTGCTGCAACTGGGCATCGATTATCCGGCGCTGCAGATCGTCAAGCTGGAACAGAACTACCGCTGCAGCAACCGCGTGCTGCGCGCCGCCAACGCGGTGATCGCCAACAATCCGCACGAACACCCGAAGACGCTTTGGAGCGATGCCGCCGACGGCGAGCGCATCCGCGTCTGGGAATGCCGCGACGCCGCGCACGAGGCCGACAAGGTCGCCGGGGAAATCCAGTTCGTTGCGCAGAAGCACACGCCGCCGAATGGCCTGCCGCCATGGAACGAGTTCTGCATCCTGTTCCGCGGCAACCATC
>JAVWUU010000112.1:0-8278 GCA_036666995.1 Thermomonas sp. | reverse complement strand
TTGAGCAATCCGCTTAATCACGTGAGGACAAAAAGATGAGTTATACAAAATTAAGCCGTGATCAAATTGCTGAGCGTGTTGCGCAAGATATTCCAGACGGCGCCTATGTGAACCTCGGCATCGGCCTGCCGACGCTGGTGGCCAACTACATCCCGGACGGCATGGACGTGTGGCTGCAGTCGGAAAACGGCCTGCTCGGCATCGGTCCGTTCCCGACCGAAGCGACTGTCGACGCCGACCTGATCAACGCCGGCAAGCAGACTGTCACCGCGATACCGGGTGCCAGCTATTTCGGCAGCCATGATTCCTTCGCGATGATCCGCGGCGGCCACATCGACCTGGCGATCCTCGGTGCGATGGAAGTGACGGACAAGGGCGATCTGGCCAACTGGATGGTGCCCGGCAAGATGGTCAAGGGCATGGGCGGCGCGATGGACCTGGTGGCCGGCGTGAAGCGCGTGGTGGTGCTGATGGAGCACGTCACCAAATCCGGTTCGTCCAAGATCCTGCCGCAGTGCACGCTGCCGCTGACCGGCGTGGGCGTGGTCAACCGGATCATCACCGAACTGGGCGTGTTCGATGTCACCGCCGGTGGCCTGCAGCTGGTCGAGCTGGCGGATGGCGTGAGCCGCGAGGAAGCGGTGGAGAAGACCGGGGTGCCGTTGCACTGATCTCGCGCTTCTGCGAAAAAAGAAGCCGCCCTCGGGCGGTTTTTTTGCGTCAGCTACATGCCGGTGTAATTCGGCCCGCCGCCGCCCTGCGGCGCGACCCAGACGATGTTCTGGGTCGGATCCTTGATGTCGCAGGTCTTGCAGTGCACGCAGTTGGCGGCGTTGATCTGCAGGCGTTCGTTGCCCGCATCGCCCACGAATTCGTACACGCCCGCCGGGCAGTAGCGCGCCTCGGGGCCGGCGTATTCGCGCAGGTTCACCTCGACCGGGATCGACGGATCCTTCAGGGTCAGGTGGCTCGGCTGGTTCTCGTCGTGGTGGGTGCTGGACAGGAACACCGAGCTCAGGCGATCGAAGGTCAGCACGCCGTCGGGCTTCGGATACTCGATCTTCGGTTGCGTCGCTGCTGGTTCCAGGCAGGCGTGGTCGGGTTTCTGCCGATGGATCGTCCACGGAGGGTTGCGGATACCGAGCTTCGGCAGCAGCCATTGCTCGATGCCGGTCATCAGTGTCGCGAAGGTGCGGCCCTTCTTGAACCACTGCTTGAAGTTCTTCGACTGCAGCAGCTCGGCATGCAGCCAGCTGTTCTCGAATGCGACCGGGTACGCGGCGAGTTCATCGCGCTGGCGGCCTTCGCCCAGCGCGGCGAAGGCGGCATCGGCGGCGAGCATGCCGGTCTTGATCGCCGCGTGGCTGCCCTTGATCCGGCTGGCATTGAGGGTGCCGGCCTCGCAGCCGACCAGGGCGCCGCCGGGGAACACCAGCTTCGGCAGGCTGAGCAGGCCGCCGGCGGTGATCGCGCGCGCGCCATAGCCGATGCGTTTGCCGCCTTCCAGGTGCTTGCGGATCGACGGATGCGTCTTGAAGCGCTGGAATTCGTTGAACGGACTCAGCCACGGATTCCTGTAATCCAGCCCGATCACGAAGCCGACCGCGATCTGTCCACCCTCGGCGTGGTACAGGAACGAACCGCCGTAGGTGGCGCTGTCCAGCGGCCAGCCCGCGGTGTGCACGACCAGGCCGGGTTGGTGCTTGGCCGGATCGGCCTGCCACAACTCCTTGATGCCGATGCCGTAACTCTGCGGATCCTTGCCGGCATCCAGCTTGTACTTCGCGATGAGTTGGCGGCCGAGCTGGCCGCGCGAACCTTCGGCGAAGATCGTGTACTTCGCGTGCAGTTCCATGCCCGGCTGGTACTGGTCGGTCGGCTGCCCATCCTTGCCGATGCCCATGTCGCCGGTGGCCACGCCCTTCACCGCACCGGCCTCGTCGTACAGCACTTCCGCGGCGGCGAAGCCGGGGAAGATCTCCACGCCCAGCGCTTCGGCCTGCTGCGCCAGCCAGCGGGTGACCGCGCCCAGGCTGACGATGTAGTTGCCGGTGTTGTGGAAGCACTCGGGCAGCAACCAGTGCGGCGTGGCCTTCGCGCCGGTTTCATCGAGGAACAGGAATTCGTCTTCGCTCACCGCCTGCTTCAGCGGCGCGCCGCGTTCCTTCCAGTCGGGGAACAATTCGGTGAGCGCGCGCGGATCCATGATCGCGCCGGACAGGATGTGCGCGCCCGGCTCGGAGCCCTTTTCCAGCACGCAGACCGAGACCTCGCGCGATGCTTCCGCTGCCAACTGCTTCAGGCGGATCGCCGTGGCCAGCCCGCCGGGGCCTGCGCCCACGACGACGACGTCGTATTCCATCGATTCGCGTGCGACGGCGTCCTGGCTCGGTTGGCTCATCTGGCTCTCCTCTGGCTGCGGGCGATTTTCCCGGCTTTGGCTAGAGCCGACAATCAGTGCGTGCAGGACGCCTAGCGATGCGCCTGCCGCTGGTGCGCGTTCCCGGTGGCCAGTGTCCAGCCGGCGACCTCGCCCGAGATCGCGCCAAGCGCCTGGCCGAAGGCGTCTGCGACAAGCGCGACGTCGGTGCCGGAGGCGGGCTGCGCGTGGCGGAACGTTCGGCTGCCGGCGATCGACTGGTCCGGCACATGCAACAGCTTGGCGTTGACCTCGATCACCGCCGAGGGCGTGCTGCCGCCGGCGTAGTCGGCTTCAAAGTGGCGGATGTCCATCACCAGCCGGTACTCCGCGCCGATCCCGCTGCCCTGGCGGGCGACGGCGGGGATCTTGCTGCTGTCCTCCAGCATGCGCAGCACGGTTTCTTCCAGCATCTCCGGCGGCGTGCGCGCCCACATCGCACTCTTGTAGACCTGCAATTCCCCCGGCACCGGGCTCACCGCGATGCGGGTGCCATCGAGGATGCGCGCCGACGTCGGGCGCACGGTACCCAGCGGCCAAGTGGCCACCGGCCAGGCCGGGTCGGCGGTCGTCGCGATCTCGGGCGCGAAGATCGTGGGCGTGTCCTTCGGGCCGAGCAGGCTGCTGCAGCCGGCGAGCGCGGCAAGCAGGACGGCGGCGAGGGCGATGCGAGGCATGCGGGTCATTTGGGCTCGAACTCCTTGGGCGCGTCGCGGCCGAGGATGTAGCTGGCGGGCTTGTCCTCCAGCCGGTCGGACAGGTTGCGCAGGTCGCGGATCAGGCGGCGCAGTTCGGCCAGGGTCGGGCCCAGCTGGGCCAGGCCGTCGTTGGCGAAACTGTTGACCGCCGGGCGATTCTCGGCGATCAGCGCGTTGGCGTTGCCGGCCACGGAATCGAGGTTGGCCACGGTCGAATCCAGCTTGTCCATCAGCGGCGGCAGGCGATCGACCAGGTTCTTGTCGAAGCCGTCGATCGCGCCGTTCGCGCTGTTGACGGTGACCTTGAGGCCGTCGGTGATCTCGCGCACGTTGACGATGAGCGCGGCGATGTCCTGCTTCTGCCCGGCGATGCTGCCGGTCATCTGCTCGAGGTTCTCCAGCGTCGCGGAGATGCGGTTGATGTTCTTCTCGCTGAGCAGTTCGTCCATCCGCGCGACCAGCCGGTTGGCGGTGTCGGCGATGTTCTGCAGCGCCGAGGGCTCGGTGCGGATGATCGGGATTTCGTCGTTCGGGCCCGGCTCCAGCCGCGCTGCACCCGGGCTGCCGCCGTTCAACAGGATGAACGGCACGCCGGTGATGCCCTGCTGCGAAAGCTTGGCGCGGGTGTCGACCTTGATCGGCGCATCGGCCTTGAGCTTGAGCAATGCCACGACCTTGCGCGCATCGTCGGGTGCCAGGGTGAGCTTGTCGACCGTGCCCACCGAGATGCCGTTGTACTGCACGCTGCCGCCCTCGGTCAGGCCGGTCACCGCCTCGGTGAAGACCACCTGGTACTCGCGCCAGTTGCGGTCGGACGAGAACTTCGCCGCCCACAGCGCGAACAGCAGCAGGAAGATGCTGGCAAGGAGCGTGAAGCCGCCGATCAGCACGTAGTTGGCACGGGTTTCCATCGTTGCTTCCTGTCCCCTAGCGCGCATCGCGGGCTGCACGCCCGCGTGGCCCGTTGAAGTATTCCTGCACCCACGGGTGGTCGAGTGTTTCCAGTTCCGACACCGGCGCGGCCGCCAGCAGCTTGCGGTCGGCCAGCACCGCGACCCGGTCACAGATAGCGTATAGCGTGTCGAGGTCGTGTGTGATCAGGAACACGGTCAGCCCCAGCGCCTGCTGCAGGGTGCGGATCAGTTCGTCGAACGCCGCTGCACCGATCGGGTCCAGGCCGGCGGTGGGCTCGTCCAGGAACAGCAACGGCGGATCCAGCGCCAGCGCGCGCGCCAGCCCCGCGCGCTTGCGCATGCCGCCGGACAGTTGCGAGGGCAGCTTGTCCAACGCATCCGCGGGCAGGCCGGCCAGCTTGATCTTCAGCAGCGCCAGTTCGTAGCGCAGCGAATCCGGCAGGTCGGGGTAGTACTCCTTCAGCGGCACCTGGACGTTCTCGCCCACGGTCAGCGACGAGAACAGCGCACCGTCCTGGAACAGCACGCCGGTATTGCGTTCGATGTGGCGACGGGTCACCGGATCCTCCGAGCGCGCGTCCACCCCGAGCACCTCGATGCTGCCTTCGTCGGGTTGGCGCAGGCCCAGGATCGAACGCATCAGCACCGACTTGCCGGTGCCGGAGCCGCCGACCACGCCGAGGATCTCGCCGCGACGCACGTCCAGGTCCACGCCGTCGTGCACCCGCTGGTCGCCGAACTGGTTGACCACGCCGCGCACGCGGATGATCGGCCCCTGCGGGTCGTCGCGTTGCATGGCGGCGGCGCTGCGGGCGTCCATCAGAAATCCATCTGCATGAACCATAGTGCGGCGAACGCATCGATGATGATCACCATCGAGATCGACTGCACCACGCTGGAGGTCGTGCGCTCGCCCAGCGACTGCGCCGTGCCCTCGGTCTGCAGGCCTTCCAGGCAGCCGATCAGGGCGATGATGATCGCGAACAGCGGCGCCTTGACCATGCCGACCACGAAATGCCGCATCTCCATCATCTCGTGCATGCGCGCCAGGTAGGCGACCGCCGGGATGTCGAGGCTGGTGGCGCCGACCGCGAGGCCGCCGAGCAGGCCCGCCACCATCGCGATGAAGGTCAGCAGCGGCAGCATCACCAGCAGCGCGAGCACGCGCGGAATCACCAGCAGGTCGACCGGGTCCAGGCCGAGCACGCGGATCGCGTCGACCTCCTCGCGGTTGACCATCATGCCGATCTGCGCGGTGAACGCGCTGGCGGTGCGGCCGGCCAGCAGGATCGCGGTGAGCAACACGCCGAATTCGCGCAGGAACGCGGCGTTGACCAGTTCGACCACGAAGATGGTCGCGCCGAAGTCGCGCAAGACCATCGCACCGAGGAACGCGATCACCGCGCCGACCATGAACGACAGCAGCGCGACCAGCGGCGCCGCATCCAGGCCGACCTGCTCCATGTGGTGCACGGTCGCGATGATGCGGAAGCGGCGCGGCTCCTTGAACAGACGCAGCATCTTGACCAGCACCTCGCCGAGGAAGGCGATCAGCGCCATCACTTCGCGATAGTTGTCGACCACCGCGAAACCGAGCCGGCCCAGTGCCGCCTGGAAACCGGTGTCGCGCTTGCGCTTGGGACGTTCGTCGTGGACGTCCTCGATCGCCGCCACCAGCGGTTGCTGGTCGTCGCGGAAATGGAAGCCCTGGAAATCGAGGCTGCGGCGTTCGGCGAAGCGCAGCAGTTGCAGCACGCCGAGGGTGTCGAGGCGGTCGCAGCCGCCGGCATCGACCAGGCTGACACCGTCCGGTGCGTTGCGCAGGACATCGCCGAGTTCGCTGGCGAAACGCAGGGTCCAGCGACCCCGCAGGCGCAAGGTGCCGGGCTCCCCCGGATCGACGGTTGCGGTGGGCGGGTGGTGGTTGGGGCCGGTGCTCATGCGCCGGGCAAGCTTACGCAAAGCGGGGTGCATGGTGTGAAAGCGATTTGACGCGTGCGATCCTTGCCGGATGCATGCGCGCGACGCCCTGGCCGAGACCGGCTACACCGAACGGATCGCCTTCGTCGTGGAACTGGCGCAGCACCTGCATGCCTACGGCACCACCGCGCAGCGGCTGGAGGGCGCGATCGAATCGGTCACCCGGCGGCTTTCGCTGGCGTGCGAGCCGTGGGCCAACCCGACCGGGATGATCCTGGCCTTCAGCGATCCGGCGCGCCCGGCCGGCGAATCCGACACCACCCGGGTCATTCGCCTCGGCCTGGGCGATACCGACCTCTACAAGCTGTGCGAGGCCGACCGCATCGCCGAAGACGTGATGGCCGGGCGCCTCGACATCCCCGCCGGGCGCGCGGCGCTGCGCGCGCTCGATCGACCGGCCAGCTGGCGCGGCAGGGCGATGCAGGTATTGGGCTTTGCGCTGGCGTCGGCGGCGGTGGCCGGGTTGTTGCGACTGCCGTGGCTGGACATCGGCACCGCGGGCGCGATCGGCCTGTTGATCGGTTTGCTCGACATCGCCGCGCAACGACGCCCTCGATTGTCCGAAGCCTTCGAGGCGATCGCCGGCCTGCTCGCCGGCGCGGTGGCGATCGCGGTCTCGGCGCTGGTCGGACCGCTCAACCTCAACACGGTAATCATCGCCTCGCTGATCGTGCTGCTGCCCGGCATGGCGCTGACCAATGCGATGAACGAGCTGACCAGCCGCCATCTGGTCTCAGGCACGGCGCGCTTCGCCGGCGCCATCACCACCATCCTGAAACTCACCATCGGCACCGCGATCGCGGGTTACCTGATCTCGCGCTTCGGCGGCGAGTGGGTCGGTGCGCAGGCCGGCCTGTTCCTGTCGGCGCTCATCACCACGGCTGCCGGCAATGTCTACGCGCGCTGGCGCAACCGTCCCGGCGCGCTGGTGCGCTTGCCGGGTCTGATCATGCTGGTGCCGGGCAGCATCGCCCTGCGCGGGGTGATCACCCTGGTGCAGGCGCAGGACATCGGTGCCGGCCAGGATGCGGCGATGCTGGCGCTCAACACCCTGATGGCGCTGCTGGCGGGATTGCTGTTCGGCAACCTGCTGGTCTCTGCGCGACGGAACTTGTAGGCAGGCCAACAACTCGGATCGTGCCCGTCGTTCCTGCGAAGGCAGGAACCCAGCGTCTTTGCCTTGAATGACTTGAAGTCACTGGATCCCTGCCTTCGCAGGGATGACAGCAAGGGTCAATCGCCCCCGCATCGGGCTGCATCCCGCGACATTGCGCCAAACAAAAACGCCGGCAAACTGCCGGCGTTTTGTAACCAAGATTCCAGAGTTATTACTTCTGGATCAGGAAATCTTCAACTTTGCGGCCCGCCTTGGTGTATTCGGCCAGCCAGCGCGGCTGCTTGCCGCGGCCGGTCCAGGTGTCCTTGGCATTGGCCGGGTTGCGGTACTTCGGTGCGACCTTGCCCAGGCTGCGCCCCTTGGTCGACTTGCGTGCCTTCGGCGCGGCGGCAGGCGTGCTGGTGGCAGCCGCTGCGACCGGCTTGGCCGCCGTGGACTTCGCGTACAGCTCGTCGAAGGTCCAGCCGGTGCTCTTGAGGAACTTGGCGACCGCGGCCTTCACCTGCGCGGCGGGCTTGCGCTTGGCCAGCACTTTCTTGCGCTTGTTGGCCTCGACGATCAGGTCGGCCAGTTCCTTGGTGCTGAGGTTGTTGATGTTGACGCTCATGCTGCGGGTTTCCTCGATGGAAAGATGCGGAATCCGGTTGCCGGACTCCGCATATTAACTTCCTCGATTAACTTGCGCCAATATCGGCGAATCGGCGATTCAGCCGCGGAGTTTCCCGAGCAGGGTTTCGCGGTCGAGGTTTTCCGATTCGGCCGCGCTGCGCGCGCGATATTCGAACGTGCCGGCTTCCAGTCCGCGCCCGGACACGACGACGCGATGCGGAATGCCGATCAGTTCGATGTCGGCAAACATCGAGCCCGGGCGCAGGCCGCGGTCGTCGAGCACGGCATCGAGGCCGGCGGCATTCAATTCCGCGTACAGGGCTTCCGCCGCTTCGCCGACGGCCGGGTCGTTCTTCGGATTGATCACGCACACCGCGACCTGCCACGGCGCCATCGCCTGCGGCCAGAGGATGCCGTTGGCGTCGTGGTTCTGCTCGATCGCCGCGGCCACGATGCGCGACACGCCGATGCCGTAGCAGCCCATCGCCGGATGCACGGCCTTGCCGTTGGCATCCAGCACCGTGCACTTCATCGCCTCGGA
>JAVWUU010000111.1:0-8355 GCA_036666995.1 Thermomonas sp. | reverse complement strand
AGCGCGCCCTGTCATTGAATGTGCTTGTGCAACTGACTGTCGACACGCCGGACGCGGCCCGTTGGCGCGAGCGTTACCGCGAGTTCCTGTGGTTGTCCACGAACACGGCAGAGCCCGGAGTTCACGCGTTGATGCGAATCGAGGACTATTCGCTGGAGGAAGCGAATTCGCTGCGGGCGGTGTTGGAAGCCACCGGGCGCTGGCCACCTCCCGCCGATTGGCTGCCGAAAAGCGATTACTACCGCAGCCTGATCCTCACCGGTCGTCCGCCGGAAAAACAGAAACCCAACTAGCGGGATCGATCTATTCCACGCCGTCGATCCAGCTCCGCTGTACATGTATTTCGCGATCAAGCAACACCAGGTCCGCGCGACAGCCCGGCGCGATGCGCCCATGCGCGCCGGCGATGCCGAGGAACTCCGCCGGATACTGCGCGGCCATCCGGCAGGCTTCGTCCAGCGGCAGGCCGAGCAGGTGCACGCTGTTGCGCACGGCACTGGCCATGTCCAACGCCGAGCCAGCGAGTGCGCCAGCAGCGTTGCGGACCACGCCATCGATCGCGGTGATCGTTTCGCCGTAGAGATCGAACGACGGATCGTCGCTGCCTACCATCGGCATCGCGTCGGTGACCAGGAAGACCTTGCCGCGCGGCTTCGCGTTCAATGCCACACGCAAGCTGGCCGGATGCACGTGCACGCCATCGACGATCACCCCGCACCAGCAGTCGTCGTCTTCCAGCGCGGCACCCACCGCGCCGGGTTCGCGGCCCTGCAACGGCGTCATCGCGTTGTAGAGATGGGTGAAGCCGGTGATGCCGGCATCGATGCCCGCGCGGATTTCGTCGTAGCTGCCGGCGGTATGGCCTGCCGTGACGATGCCGCCACGCTGCACGATTGCGCGGATCGCTTCTGCCGGCACGCGTTCCGGAGCGAGCGTCAGCAGGCTGATGCCATTGTCGAGTGAGGTCGCCATCGCGATCTCGTCGGCGTCGGGCACGCGGAACTTGGCGTCGTCGTGGGTGCCCTTGCGTGCGGGCGCCAGGTACGGGCCTTCCAGGTGGATGCCGAGCACGCCCGGCACGCCATGTTCGATCGCATCGTGGGTGGCAGCAATCGCGCGCTGCATGACGGCTGCATCGTCGCTGATCAACGTCGGCAGGAAACCGGTGGTGCCGAACCGGCGATGCGCGCGGCCGATCGCGTTGATCGCATCGACCGTGGTGTCGTTGTTGAACAGCACGCCGCCGCCGCCGTTGACCTGCGCATCGATGAAGCCGGGCACCAGGTAGCCGCCATCGAGGTCGACGAGATCGCCCGCCGGTGGTTCGCCATGCAGCACGGCGACGATGAAGCCGTCTTCCACCACCACGCACACGTCGCGTTCGAAGCCGCGTTCGGTGAGGACGTGTCCGTTGTGGAAGATGCGCGTGGTCATGTCAGACGGTCTCGGTGACCTTGTTGAGGTGTGGCGGCACGTCGGGATCATGCCCGCGCGCGATCGAGAGCGCATTCGCCGCGCCGTAGAACGCCTGCACGGTGAGGATCGGCGTGCAGGCCGGATGCGGCGAGGCCGGCAGCGGCAGCACGCCCGGTCCGCTCGCGCCTGGGCGAGCCAGCCAAACGGGCGCGCCGCGCGCCTGGAACTCCGCGGCCACGGCGGCGGTGCCGGCACCGATGTCGTCGTCCTGCGCGAACACCAGCACCGGGAAGTCCGGGCCGACGATCGCCATCGGTCCGTGCTTCACCTCGGCGGAAGAGAACGCCTCCGCATGCAGGCCGCAGGTTTCCTTGAACTTCAGCGCGGCTTCCTGCGCGCCGCCCAGGCCCAGGCCACGACCGAGCACGAACAGGTGATCGGCCAGTCGCAGGCCGGAGACCAGCGCAGACCAGTCCTGCGCCCAGGCTTCGCGCATCGCATCGGGCAGCGCCTCGACCGCCGCGAGTAGCGCCGGATCGCCGCTCCAGCGCGCGGTCAGTTGCAGCAGCGCGGCCAGCGAGCACAGGTAACTCTTGGTCGCGGCCACGCTGGTCTCGGGACCGGCATGCAGCGGCAACACGGTGTGCGCGAGTTTCGCCAGCGGCGAGTCGGCGACGTTGACCAGCGCGACCACGTGCGCGCCCGCGGCCTTGGCGATCTCTGCGTTGCGCAGCAGGTCGGGGCTCTTGCCGGATTGCGAGATCACCACGAACAGCGCGCCGTCGAGCTTCGGCTGCACCGCATACACCGAGCCCACCGATGGCGATGCCGATGCCGTCACCAGGCCGAGCGTGGTCTCGAACAGGTATTTGCCGTAGGTCGCGGCGTGGTCGGAACTGCCGCGCGCGCAGGTGACGATGAAGCGCGGCGGGTTTGCGCGCAGGCGTTCGACCAGCGCATCGATCGTTGCGGCGTTGGCGGCGAACTGGCGGGCGACGGCGCTTGCCGCCTCCGCCGCTTCGCTGTGCATCCAGGTGTCGGCGGCGACGTGCATGGGCATGTGTCCGAAAGAAAAGTGGTCGAAGGGCGTCGCGAGTGGCGTGTCGAGGCTCATGGGGCATGCAGCTCGGCGACGAAGTCGTAGGCATCGCCGCGATAGAAGGAGCGGGTGAACTCGACCACGCGACCGTCGTCGAGGAAGGCGCGGCGTTCGATGAAGAGGCAGGGGCTGCCTTCGGGCAGGCCGAGCAAGCGCGCCTGCTCGGCATCGAAGGCGATCGCGCGCAGTCGCTGCAACGCGCGGGTCGGGCGGATCCCGCGCTGGGCGAGCGCCTCGTACAGCGAATCGCGCAGCAGGGTTGGGTCGGGCAGCACTGCCAGCGGCACGCTGCTGCGCTCGAGCGCCAGCGGTTGGCCGGCGGCAGTGCGCAGGCGATGGAAGCGCGCGACCTGCACGCCGGGCGACAGGTTCAGCGCCATCGCTTCCTCCGGCGTGGCCGTGCCGATGCCGCGTTCCAGCATCACCGACTTCGGATCGAGGCCGCGCGCGCGCAGGTCGTCGGTGAAGCTGGTCAGCTGCGAGGACGACTTGACGATGCGCTCGGCGACGAAGGTGCCCGAGCCCTGCCGCTGCAGCAGCAGGCCATCGGCGACCAGGCCACCGATCGCCTTGCGCACGGTGACGCGCGAGAGGCCAAGCAAAGCGGCGAGTTCGCGCTCCGGCGGCAGCGCCTGGCCGATGCCGAGCACGCCGTGTTCGATCGCGTGCTGAAGGGCTCGCCGCAGGTGTTGATAGGCCGGCGCACGATGCGCATCGGCTTGGCGACGGAATTCGGCGAGGAGGTAGCTGTCCACGCCGAAAGCATACCAATCAAATACCAAATGGCAATATCAGCTGCCAAATCGGGCGAACTGTGAAAATTGGTATCTATCGATCCGGCATTCGCTGGTCATCCGGAGTTGTCGCTCGTCATTCCTGCGAAGGCAGGCAGTGCTCTATTTCGGCGACAGCCGAATATCCAGTGTCTTTACTTTCAATGACCTGAAGTCACTGGATCCCTGCCTTCGCAGGGATGACGAGCAAAGGCAGCTGTATCTCGGCTTGTATTGAGCTGGATCCCGGCGTTCGCCGGGATGACGGCAAGTCAGCTCAGCCCTTCGGGCGCGGCGGCGCGGTCGAGCCCCGCACCACCAGCTCCGGGCTGAAGCCCTCGTTGCGGGTATGCCCGGGCTGTTCGCGGATCTCGTCCAGCAGGCGCCGCGCGGCGTGGCGGGCGATGTCCTCGGTAGCCTGTTTCGCGGTGGTCAGCGGCGGCCAGCTTTGCTTGGAGAACGGGCTGTCCTCGAAGCCGGCGATCGACAGGTCGTACGGCACATTGAGACCGCCCGAGCGCGCCGCGGCCAGTACGCCGGCGGCGATCTCGTCGTTGCTGCCGAAGATCGCGGTCGGCGGCTGCGGCAGGCCGAGCAACCGGCGCGCGCCGCGGAAACCGTCGTCGAAGGAATAGTCGCCCTCGACCACCAGCTCCGCATCGACCGCGATACCGTAGTCGCGCAACGCATCCTCGTAACCCTTGTGGCGTTCCCACGAGGAGCCGTGCGACTTGCCGCCCCAGAGGAAGCCGATCCGCGCGTGGCCCAACTGGATCAGGTGCTGGGTGATCTCGTACGCGGCGTCGCGGTCGTCCACGTAGACACAGGCGCTACCGCCCTGCGGGTCGGTGGCGGCGGACACGATCCGCACCAGCCGCACGCCCGCGTCCACCAGCGCATCGACCAGCGGCTGCCGTTCCGACATCGGCGGCGCCAGCACGATGCCGGCCAGGCGCGCGTGCTGCACGAGGTCGACGATCTCGTTGGCCAAGTTCGGCGACGACGAATCGCAGGGATGGATCTGCAGGCCGTAGCCGGATTCGCGGCAGACCGAGAGCACGCCGCTCTGCATCGCGATCACGTAGTACGGGTTCGGGTTGTCGTAGAGCAGGCCGATCGCGTACGACTGTGCGGTGCGCAGGCTGCGCGCGGATTGATCCGGCAGATAGCCAAGCCGGGCGATGGCCTGCTGCACGCGTTCGCGGGTGCGCGCGTGCACGCCGGTCTCGTCGTTGACGACGCGCGAGACGGTCTTCAGCGAGACCTCCGCCTGGGCGGCGACATCCTTGATCGTGGGCTTGCGCAACGTGGCCTCGCGTGGGGGCGCCGGTCGCGTGGTCGCGGGCCTGGCGTGGGAAGGGCGGCGCATAGGGTAACGGTCGCCGGTTAAGCAAAAGTTTGCGGCGCGGCCTCAGCCATGTCCCACCCGGTGCCCGCGCATCGCGAAGAACAGGATGTACAGGTAGCAGGGCACCATCAGCAGCAGGAACACCATCTGGAAATCGTGGTCCTGTTTCAGCCCGGCGAACAGGCGCGGAATGATCGCGCCACCGACGATGCCCATCACCAGCAGGGCGGAGCCGAGTTCGGTGTGCCGGCCCAGGCCCTTGATCGCCAGCGGGAAGATCGCCGGCCACATCATCGCGTTGGCGAAGCCGAGTGCCGCCACGAAACCCACCGACACATAGCCTTCGGTGAGGAACGCGCCGACCACCAGCAGCACGCCCAACACCGCCGACCATTTCAGGTAGTCCTGCTGCGACACGAACTTCGGGATCGCGATCAGCCCCGCCACATAGCCCAGCAGCATCGCGCCGAGGGTGAACGAGGTGAGGAACTTGGTCTGGTCCAGCGGCAGCCCGAAGGCCTTGCCGTAGGTGCCGATGGCATCGCCCGCCATCACCTCGGCGCCGACGTAGGTGAAGATGCACAGCGCGCCCAGCCACAGGTGCGGGAAGCGGAAGATGCTGCCGCCCGTGCCCGTGGCATCGTCCGGGACGGCATTCGCGTTCGCGGTCTTCGGGTCGATTTCCGGCAGCGGCGAGAACAGCACGCCGACCGCCAGCAAGGCGAGCAGGGCGGCCATCGCCAGATAGGGCAAGTGAATCTTCGCGGCGAACGCATCGAGCAACTGGTCCTTCGTCGCGGCATCCGCGGCCGCGACCTGCGCCGACAGGTCGCCGATGCCCTGCATCACCAGGGTGCCGATGGCGATCGGCGCCAGCATGCCGGCGATCTTGTTGCAGATGCCCATCACCGCGATGCGCTGTGCGGCGCTCTCGATCGGGCCGAGGATGCTGATGTACGGGTTCGATGCCGTCTGCAGCAGCGCCAGTCCGCCGCCGATCACGAACAGGCCGCCCAGCGCGCCGGGATACCAGCGCTGCGTGCAGAACTCGCCGAACAGCGCCGCGCCGACTGCCATCACGAACAGGCCCAGCGCCAGCCCCTTCTTCATGCCGGTGCGCTTGAGGATCCATGACGACGGGATCGCCAGGAAGAAATACGACAGGAAGAACGCGGTCAGGATCAGGAAGGCATTCACCTCGTCCAGCTCGAAGGCCAGTTGGGCGAAGGTGATCAGCGGGCCGTTGAGCCAGGTGACGAAGCCGAAGATGAAGAACAGCGCACCGATGATCGCGATCGAGCCGATCTGGCCACGCGAGGTGATGGACGAAGGCGCGGCGGACGAACGCGTGGACATGCGGTTTCCCTCCCAGGAATGGCGCGCCATCCAAAGCCTTGAGGACGACGATCTGGCCCGGATTGACGCATAGGACGGTCTCGCGTGCAACGTTGTCGGTATTTGACTTGTGTTCGACCTTGAATGCCGCAAAAACCGCATGAAACATGGCTGTATGGCAGGTCAGAGCAAGTCAAATCGATGTTGCGAAGCAGCATAAATCGATCATTTCGCGCCTGAATGGGGCTTTCTGGAATTATTTTTTGACAGGTTCTTGACAACGTTGTCTAACGCGCCGCACATTCGCTTCGCCGCACTGGCATGGGGATGTTCGGATGGGCGATACGGCAAGCATCGGGGGAGAGGCGGAGGTGGTCGCATTGCGGCCGCAGGCGTCATTCGCATCGTCCCCGGCCGTGCCTGCCTCGCGTTTCGTGGCTGCCGACGTGGGCGGCACCAATGCACGGATCGCCCTGGTCGAAGCCACCGGCGAGCGCATCGAGATCCTCGACTACCGCCGCTATCCCTGCGGGCAGTACCCCAGCCTCACCACGATCCTGTCCGATTTCGTCGGCCGCCAGCTCGACGCCGGGCAGCCGCGCGCCGCGTTCGAGCGCATGGCGATTGCCAGCGCCGGCGTGGTGCTGGACGGCGAAGTCATCAATTCCAACCTGCCGTGGCGGATCTCGTTGCAGGACCTGCGCGACACCCTGGGCTTGCATGAGTTGCACGTCATCAACGATTTCGCCGCGGCGGCGCACGGCACCCAGCGGCTGGATCCGGCCGACTCGCGCCTGCTGACGCCCGGCGTGTCGGTGGCCGAAGCCGGCCCCGCACTGGTGGTCGGCCCGGGCACCGGCCTGGGCGCGGCGGTGTGCATCCCGCATTCACGCGGCACCGTGGTGTTGCCGACCGAAGCCGGCATGACCGCATTCGCGCCCGGCACCGACCGCGAAGTCGAGATCCTGCGCTGGATGCAGCGCCACGGCAGCCGCCACGTGTCGACCGAACAACTGGTCTCCGGACCCGGCCTGGTGAATCTCTACCAGGCCTTGTGCGAGCTGGAATGCACGCGCCCGCTGTTGCGCGCACCGGCGGCGATCAGCGAGGCCGCGCGCGTCGGCGACCCGACCTCGCTGGAAGCGGTGATGACCTTCTGCGCGTTGCTCGGCAGCGTGATCGGCGACCTCGCCGTGGTCAGCGGCGCGCGCGTGGTGCACGTGGCCGGCGGCATCGTCCCGCAGCTGGTCGACTTCCTGCCGCGCAGCGAATTCCGCGCCCGCCTGGTCGACAAGGGCGCGATGCGCGCCGTGCTCGAGCGGGTGCCGGTGCGACTGATCGAGAACGAAAGGCTCGGCGCGCTCGGCGCGGCGAGCTGGTACCTGCAGCAACGGCAAGACCGCATCGACGAGTAACCCCTGCACAACAAGAACATGGCCGCGCATGGACGGGCCAGCGAGTACTGACGAACCAGCCAAGGGTCCACAGGAACCGGACCCGACGCCACCACTGCCCCGGGAGAGGAATCATGCAAGTCCGCAAGAACATACTGGCGATCAGCATCGTCGCCGCGCTTGGCGCATCCGGCACCGTCGTCGCGCAGGACGCGCCGAAGTCGGATCCCAAGGACCTTGAAACCGTCGTCGTCACCGGCATCCGCGGCAGCGTGGAGAAGTCGCTGGACGTGAAGCGCGAGGCCAAGGGCCACGTGGAAGTGGTCACTGCCGAAGACATCGGCAAGATGCCCGACAAGAACGTGGCCGACTCGCTGCAGCGCCTGCCCGGCGTGACCATCAGCTCGGCCGGTGCCAGCGAAGGCGGCTTCGACGAGAACGACCGCGTGTCGATGCGCGGCACCAACCCCAGCCTGACCCTGACCCAGATCAACGGGCATTCGGTGTCGTCGGGCGACTGGTTCGTGCTGAACCAGAGCGACAACGCCGGCCGCAGCGTCAGCTACACCCTGCTGCCGTCCAGCCTGGTCAGCCAGGTGGTGGTGCACAAGACCTCGCAGGCCAAGCTGCCCGAAGGCGGCGTCACCGGCAGCGTGGACATCATCACCCGAAAGCCGCTCGATTTCGCCGAACAGTTCACTGGCAATGTCTCCATCGGTGGCGTGCATTCGGATCTTGCCGGCAAGACCGATTCGCAATTCAGCGCACTGTTCAACTACCGCAACGCCGCCTCCACCGCCGGCGTGATGCTGCAGATCTTCGATGAAAGGCGCAGCCTGCGCCGCGATGGCGTGGAAGTGCTGGGCTACGACCAGATCACGAATGCCGTCGGATCGCCGACCAAGCCAGTGGCGGATGCGCACCCCGACCTGCTTAACATGTGGTACCCGCGCATGATCGGCGCGGCGCTGTTCGAGCAAAAGCGCAAGC
>JAVWUU010000110.1:284-8398 GCA_036666995.1 Thermomonas sp. | reverse complement strand
ACCTTCCGTGGCGGCGACAAGCGCGGCGGTGCCAATGGGGCGCGCGTGCGCCTGGCACCACAAAAGGATTGGGCGGCCAACGATCCGGCCACGCTGGCGAAAGTGCTGTCGACGCTGGAAGGCATCCAGTCCGGCTTCAATGGCGCCGGTGGCAACCAGGTGTCGCTGGCCGACCTGATCGTGCTCGGCGGCAACGCTGCGATCGAGAAGGCCGCAGCCGATGGCGGGCTCGCTCTCTCTGTTCCCTTCCACGCGGGCCGCACCGATGCCTCCCAGGAACAGACCGACGTCGACTCGTTCGCGCCGATGGAACCCTTCGCCGACGGCTTCCGCAATTACCTCAAGTCGGCCTCCGAAGTTCCGGCCGAGCACCTGCTGGTCGACAAGGCGCAGCTGCTCACGCTGACTGCGCCGGAAATGACCGCACTGGTCGGCGGCTTGCGCGTGCTGGGCGCGAACAGCGGCGGCTCGACGCATGGCGTGCTGACGGATCGCGTCGGCGTGCTGAGCAACGACTTCTTCGTCAACCTGCTGGACATGGCCACCGAATGGAAGCCAACCGGTCGCAACAGCTACGCCGGGCATTGCCGGAAGACCAGCGCAGCGAAGTGGACCGCGACCCGCGCCGACCTGGTATTCGGTTCCAACTCGGTGTTGCGTGCGCTTTCGGAGGTCTACGCGAGCAAGGACGGCAAGGAGAAGTTCGTGCGCGACTTCATCGCTGCGTGGAGCAAGGTGATGCAGCTGGATCGCTTCGACCTGGCTTGACCGCCGCGTTACTTCACCGAGGCAAGAACGGCCGCGCAAGCGGCCGTTCTGGTTTGCTTCATTGCTGGAACAGGCGATAGGTGCGGGTGATCACTTCGGTTACCCAATTGTAGTAACTGACCCGCCAGCGGCGACCCACGTTCGGCTCCCATGGATCGTAGATCATCAGGCTGGTTCCCCGTCCGCTGGGATCGCCATCGCCGCGCGCGCCCACGACAAGGGTCATGTGACCGGGGCTGCCTTCATAACCACCCGGCACGCGTTTCAGGTAGCCGCCGACGTTCCACAAGGTGCTGACCATCACCGGCCCGTTGCGCACGAGATTCACGAACCCCTGCGGTGTCCATGATTGGGGAGCGAAATAGCGCAGGCCGTGCGCTTGCGCGAAGCGTTGCGTGGCTGGCTCCCAATCTGCACGGTTGGACGAATTGCTCAATCCGCCCCCGGCGATAAGGTCGGCAGGGGTGGCAGCGATGACCGCCGGAACCGTGCTCCGTTTCAGCATCGCGGTGCTGGCGGCCCAGCATGTGTTGTCGGTCGGCTGGGGAATGAAGGGGCGCTGGTGACGGATCGGCGCGTAGGACTCGGCATCGAACAGCGCGTTCTGGGTGCATTGGCCAGCGATGCCATCGACAACCAACCATGCTTCATCTTGATACCGGCGTACCGCGACGCGCGTGTTGTTGCCGAAATCGCCATCGACCCGCAATGCGCAGCCAGGCAACTTGCGATTCAACGCCTCCTGCAGGAGCCGCACCGCCTGGCCTCTGGATCCCATCATCAATGCCGTTGCGGCCATGTCACCACTCCCGTTCGATGAGCGAGATGGTGAACACCGACTCAACGCGACGCCATCCACAGGAAGGGATAGACATACGCAATCCAGGGTATCCGGTTCTGCCTAGGCAATCCTTCCCGTGCAGTCACAATGCGTCGAGATCGCCGAGCGCGCGGATCAACCGGCGTGCGCGCTTGTCCGGTTTGCTCTCCGGCGCACGGAAGCCGGCCCGCTCCGCTGCGCGCAACGCACGCGCCTGTTCGCGCGCGAGTTTCGACGCGTCGGACTCGCGATACAGGGTCTGCGCGATGCTGGCCGGGCCACGCGTATCGCTGAGCGCAACCACTTCGATCTCGAAGCGCTCCTCGCCACGCACGACCGCCAGCGCATCGCCGATGCGCACGCTGCGCGACGGCTTGGCGCGTTGCCCGCCGACATCGACCTTGCCGGTCTCGATGGCGTGCTTGGCCAGCGCGCGCGTCCTGTAGAAGCGTGCGGCCCACAGCCACAGGTCGAGGCGCACGCTGGCAGCGTTTTCGAGCGGCATCGTCATCTGTGAACTCGAACTCCTGAAATGCAAACGGCCACCCGAAGGTGGCCGTTACAGGAAGCGCGGCGCTCGCCTTACTCGGCGGCAGCTGCTGCTTCGGCGGCGGCAGCGGCGATCGCGGCCGCCTTGGCCTTGGCGTTGCCGGCCAGGTCTTCCTTGATGCGCGCCTTCTTGCCTTCCAGGCCACGCAGGTAGTACAGCTTGCTGGCGCGCACGTCGCCGCGACGCTTCACCGTCACCGAATCGATCACGGCGCTGTGGGTCTGGAACACGCGCTCGACGCCGAAGCCATGCGAGATCTTGCGGACGGTGAACGCGGAGTTCAGGCCGGCGTTCTTCTTGCCGATGACCACGCCTTCGTAGGCCTGCACGCGCTCGCGGTTGCCTTCCTTGACCTTGACGTTGACGACGACGGTGTCGCCGGGGCCGAAGTCGGGCAGCTTGCGCGAGACCTGGGCGCTTTCGAAGTCCTGGAGGAGCGTGTGGATCGAGGGCTTGTTCATGGGATCAACCTTGATGGAATCGTGGCGTGCGGTGCACGCGCCTGTTGGAGTAGTTGTTGCGCGAGTGCACGTGGACCCGCGTCATGGCATCGGTGGAACGTGGAGCGGTACAGCGAAGCCGCGCATTATAGCCCGGATTTTTCCAGCTGCGCCAGAGGCTTAGGCGTCTCCGGCCGGGGGTTCGCCGACCGCCAGCAACCAGCGCTCGCGGAATTCCTGCAGCAGGGCCCGGTCCTGTTTCGACAGGCCGGCTTCGTCCAGCAGATCGGGCCGCCGCAACCAGGTCCGACCCAGCGATTGCTGCCGGCGCCAGCGCGCGATCCCGGCGTGATTGCCCGACAGGAGCACCTCAGGCACCGCGCCTAGTTCATGTTCGACCGGGCGGGTGTAATGGGGGCAGTCGAGCAAGCCATCGCCCTCGAAGCTGTCCTGCAGCGCGGATTCGGCGTCATTCAGTGCGCCGTCCTGCAACCGGGCGACAGCATCGATGAGCACCGCCGCGGCCAGCTCGCCACCGGACAGGACGTAATCGCCAATGGACAATTCCTCGTCCACCTCGGCCTGCAGCAGGCGCTCATCCACGCCTTCGTAGCGACCGCAAAGCAGGATCAGGCGTGGTTCGGCGGCCAGTACGCGGATCATGGCCTGGTCCAGCCGGCGACCCTGCGGGCTCAGGTAGATCACCTTCGCCGGCGCCGGATCCGCCTGGCGGGCCGCGTTGATCGCCGCCCGCAATGGATCGATCAGCATCACCATGCCCGGCCCGCCACCGCAGGGGCGGTCGTCGACGCGGCGATAATTGCCCTCGGCATGGTCGCGCGGGTTCCAGCCATGGATCGACAGCAGGCCACGCTCGCCGGCGCGTCCGACCACGCCATGGGCGGCAAGCTGGGCGACGAATTCGGGAAACAGGCTGACGATGTCGAAGCGCATCGGCATCGACGTCAGAAGTCCGCGTCCCAGTCGACGGTGACCAGGCCGGCATCGAAATCGACGCTGCGGATGTAGTCGGGCTGCACGAACGGGATCATCCGCTCGCGATCGCCATGGGCCACGAGGACATCATTCGCGCCGGTCGAGAACAGATGCGAAACCTTGCCGAAATCCACGCCCTCGGCGTTGACCACGCGCAGGCCTTCCAGGTCGACCCAGTAGTACTCGCCGTCCGCGGGTGGCGGCATCGCCGAACGTGGCACCAGGACCTCGACACCGCGAAGCGCATCGGCGGCGTCCCGATCCGCAATGCCGGGCATGCTTGCGATCAGGCCCTTGACGCCCTCGCGCACCTTGACGCCTTCGCAGGAACGTTCCTGCCCGCGCGCATCACGCAGGATCCACGGCTGGTAGCGCGCGATCGCATGCAAGGGCTCGGTGAAGCTTTCCAGCTTCACTTCGCCACGCACGCCAAACGCACCGTGCAACCGACCGACGGTGATCATCCGCTGGCCGGTGTCCGGTGCGTTCATTGGATTCGGATCGAAGAGTCGCGTCGAAGCGACTCGCCGGATCAGGCAGCCTTGGCGGCGGCCTTGTAGAGGTCGGCGACCTTGTCGGTCAGCTGCGCGCCGTTGTCGACCCAGTGCTTGATGCGCTCGAGGTTCAGCTCGACGCGCTTCTCGGCACCCTGGGCGACCGGGTTGTAGAAGCCCACGCGCTCGATGTTGCGGCCGTCACGGGCGCTGCGGCTGTCGGTGACGATGACGTGGTAGAAGGGACGCTTCTTGGCGCCGCCACGGGTAAGGCGAATCTTGACCATTGCAGTTTCTCGGTGGTGCCCAGCGGCCGGAATGGCCGGGTAAGCCGGCAAGTATAACGTGTTGAATCGCTTGGCGAAACCCTGGCGATTCGAGCCGACGCCCACTACCTCATCGGCATGCCGCCGCGCCCGCCCATCATCCCGCTGAGCCCGCGCATCATGCCCTTCATGCCGCCGCGACCCAGCTTGCCCATCATCTTTTCCATCTGCTGGTACTGCTTCAGCACCTTGTTGACGTCGGCCGGGGTCAGGCCGGAACCGCGGGCCACGCGCGCGCGTCGCGAGCCGTTGAGCAGGTCGGGATTGCGACGCTCCTTCTTGGTCATCGAATTGATGACCGCGATCATGCGCGGCACTTCCTTGCCGGTGACCTGTTGCTTCACTGCGTCCGGCAGCGCGCCCACGCCGGGCAGCTTGTCCATCAGGCCGTGCAGCCCGCCCATGTTCTGCATCTGCTCGAGCTGGTCGCGCATGTCGTTGAGGTCGAACTTCTTGCCCTTGGCGACCTTGTCGGCCAGCTTCTTGGCCTTGTCGTGGTCGACCTGCTGCTCGACCTGCTCGACCAGCGACAGCACGTCGCCCATGTCGAGGATGCGGCCGGCGGCGCGATCCGGGTGGAACACGTCCAGGCCATCGGGCTTCTCGCCGACACCGACGAACTTGATCGGCTTGCCGGTGACATAGCGCACCGACAACGCCGCGCCACCGCGCGCATCGCCATCGGTCTTGGTCAGCACCACGCCGGTGAGCGGCAGCGCCTCGCCGAAATGCTTGGCGGTGATCGCGGCATCCTGGCCGGTCATTGAATCGACCACGAACAGGGTTTCGACCGGATTGACCGCGGCGTGCAGCGCCTTGATCTCGGCCATCATCGCGTCGTCGATGCTGGTGCGGCCGGCGGTATCGACGATCAGCACGTCGGCGAAGGTCTTGCGCGCTTCGACGATCGCCGCCTTGACGATGGCTTCCGGCTTCTGCGAGGCATCCGACGGGAAGAACAGCGCGCCGACCTGGCCAGCGAGTGTCTGCAACTGCTCGATCGCGGCCGGACGGTACACGTCGGCCGACACGACCATCACCTTCTTCTTGCGGCGTTCCTTGAGGTGCTTGGCCAGCTTGCCGACGGTGGTGGTCTTGCCCGCGCCCTGCAGGCCGGCCATCAGGATCACCGCCGGTGCCGGCACATTGAGGTTGAGATCGGTCGCCTGCGAGCCCATCACCAGCGCGAGTTCATCGCGGACGATCCGCACCAGCACCTGGCCGGGCGTCAGCGAACGCATCACTTCCTGGCCTACCGCGCGCACCTTGATGCGCTGGATCAGGCCCTGCACGACCGGCAACGCCACGTCCGCTTCCAGCAGCGCGATGCGCACTTCGCGCACGGCTTCGCTGATGTTGGATTCGGACAGCCGGCCACGGCCGCGCAGGCGCTCCATGGTGCCGGACAGGCGCTGGGTCAGGGATTCGAACATGGGGCTGGCAGCCTTGCAGATGCTGGGATTTCGGGCCGCGGAGTATAGCCCGCGCCCGGCCGTCGCACCTTTGTGCGACACTCGCGCGATGACAATCGTTCTCATCGCCGTGGCGCTCTACGTCGCGGCAGCCGCCCTGTTGTGGCGCTCCACGGCAAGCGACGGCGCACGCCATCGCGGCTGGATCCCGCTGGCGGTGCTCGCCGTGCTGTTCCATGGCGAAACCCATGCGGAGGCGTGGCGCCTGCTGCAGGGGCCGGACATGCACTTCTTCGCCGCGCTGTCGCTGGTGGGATTAGGGATGGCCGCATTGACCACCGCGTTCGGCGCATCCGGGCGCATGCCGGCACTCGGCATCGTGGTGTTCCCGCTGGCGGCGCTCAGCCTGGTCGGCTACTGGTCGTACGGGCATTCCGACAACGCCAGCGAGCTCGGCTGGCGGCTGCAGTTGCATGCGTGGCTCGCCTTGCTGGCCTACGCAACGCTTGCGTTGTCGACGGTCCTGGCGCTGTTCCTGTGGGCGCAGGAACGCGCCCTGCGCCGCCGCGAGTTCCGCGGCTGGCTGCGCGCCCTGCCGCCGCTGACCGAACTGGAAAGCCTACTGTTCCGCAGCATCACTGTCGGCTTCGTCCTGCTGACCGCAACCCTGCTGACCGGATTGCTGTTCGTCGATGACCTGCTGGCCCAGCACCTGGTGCACAAGACCGTGCTCAGCGTCCTGTCGTGGCTGGCGTTCGGCGCGCTCCTGCTGGGCCGCTGGCAGCGCGGCTGGCGCGGTACCACGGCGGTGCGCTGGACCTTGGCGGCGATGGCCCTGCTGGTGCTTGCGTTCTTCGGCAGCAAGTACGTGCTGGAACTGGTCCTGCACCGCACCGGCTGATGGGAATACGTTTGCAGTGTAGATAATTGCATTGACAACTATTGCATGGGCGAGCAATATGCCGCGCCATGACCAACCCGCATTCCCCCGACCAACCGGTGCCATCCGCCTTCGCCGCCTGCAGCGGCTCCACGCTGGGGCTGCTGTTCCGGCAGGCCCGCGATGCCATGTGGGCACGGATGGAGGTCGAGCTGGCCCGCTGCGGCCATGACCTGAATTTCAGCCAGTTCATCACCATCAAGACCCTGGCCAACAGCAGCACCAGCGTCACCGAGCTGGCACGTGCGGCCTACCTGCATCCGGGCGCGATGACGCGGCTGCTCGACAAGCTCGAGGCGCGCGGGATCTTGGAACGCGTCGCCGACCCCAGCGATCGTCGCGCCCTGCACATCCATCTCACCGATGCCGGCCAGGCGATCTGGCGCGACATCGATCAGTGCGGCCAACGCGTGCGCGAGGCCGCCCTGCAGGGTCTCGATGCTGCCGAGCGCGAGCAGCTCACCGCGTTGATGGAACGCGTGCGCGACAACCTGCATTCCTCCACGGACTGAGCCATGTCCCGTCTTCCGCTCTTGGCCACTGCACTGGTCACCGCCCTCCTCGCCACCGCATGCGCCAGCAGCGGCGACATCGCCCCGCGCGGGGTGATGCGCGATGCCGCCAGCCTGCAATCCGCCACATCCTTGGCCGGCACGCGCGTCTCCGACGCCGCCTGGCCGAGTGAGCACTGGTGGACCGCTTTCGGCGACCCGCAACTCGATGCGCTGGTCGATGAAGCGCTGGCCAACGCGCCGTCGATCGAGGCCGCCGATGCGCGTACCCGCAAGGCGATCGCGCAGGCAGGGTTGGCCGATGCCGCGCGCAAGCCGACGGTGGGCGCAGGCGCGCAGGTGCTGGGCGCACAGCTGCCTCCTGCACTGGTCGGCGACGAGATCGGCGGCGACTTCAAGGTCGTCAACCTGTTGACCCTCAGCTTCGCGTGGAACCCGGACATCTGGGGCGTGTCGCGCAACAAGTGGCAAGCTGCCGTCGGCAGTGCGCGTGCGACAGAGGTCGATGCGCAATCCGCGCGCCTGACGCTTGCGGCGAATGTCGCACGGAGCTATGTCAGCCTCGCCCGCGCATTCGATGCGCTTGATGCAGCGAACGCGGAAGCCAGCCGCGCCGACGGACTCATCGCGCTCAACCAGCAGCGGATCAAGGCCGGCCTGGACAACACCATCGCGCTCAACCAGAACCGCAGCGCCGCCGCGGCCGCGCGCCAGCAGGCGCAGGCCGCGCTCCAGCGCGGGGACGGTGTAGCGGTCGTTGTCGTTCGAGAGGGTTTCGGAGGTGTCGCTCATCGCAATTCGGGCCGGTAGGCCATCAGGTCAGCAAGGTGGCCAGCCTCTGTGCGACATCCGCAGG
>JAVWUU010000110.1:0-274 GCA_036666995.1 Thermomonas sp. | reverse complement strand
TGCGGGTCCGGATCGCGGCCTCGAGATCGCCCGGCCGATGTTGAAGACACCCGGCATCGCGCTGCCGTCCGTGTTGTCCAGCGACCTGCTCGCGCGCCGCGCCGACATCGTCGCCGCACGCTGGCGGGTGGAAGCCGCGCAGCACGGCATCGACGCCAGCAAGGCCGCGTTCTATCCCTCGATCAACCTCAGCGCGCTGGCTGGTTTGGCAGCCGGCAATTTGGGCGACCTGTTCGGCAGCGATGCACTGCTGCTCAACGGCGGTCCTGCACTG
>JAVWUU010000109.1:8402-8650 GCA_036666995.1 Thermomonas sp. | reverse complement strand
GCAGACATCAATGACGTTCCCGGAGAGCTCAGTCGTCAGCGGCTTGCCGTCGTAGGTGCCGATCTGCAGGTTCTCGCCGCGCAACATGCCGCCCAGTTCGTAGGTGCCGGCGATGTCCGCGGTGAAGCGCACGCAGCGCGTGCACTGGATGCAGCGGGTCATTTCGGTGGCGACCAGCGGGCCCATGTCCTCGTCGGCGACCACGCGCTTGCGCTCGACGAAGCGGCTGACCGAACGGCCGTAACCCA
>JAVWUU010000109.1:0-8387 GCA_036666995.1 Thermomonas sp. | reverse complement strand
CGCCGCCCGGGTCGCAGATCGGGCAGTCCAGCGGGTGGTTGATGAGCAGGAATTCCATCACGTTGCGCTGGGCCTTCAGCGCCTTGTCGTTGCGGGTGAAGACCTTCAATCCGTCCATCACCGGCGTGGCGCAGGCCGGCGCCGGCTTCGGCGCGGAACGCCCACCGACTTCGGTATCGACCAGGCACATGCGGCAGTTGGCGGCGATCGGCAGCTTCTCGTGGTAGCAGAAGCGCGGGATCGGGATGCCGGCCCTGTCGGCGGCATGGATGATCATCGAACCCTTCGGCGCGGCCAGCTCGACGCCGTCGATGATGACGGTGACGTGGTCCGGCGGCAGGTTCGGGTTCACCGGTTGCGCGCTCATGCCGCAACCTCCACGGCCTTGATCAACGTGCCGGCGCGCTCGTCATCGACGTAGAAGCGCTGGTTGACGATGGCGTATTCGAATTCATGCCAGTAGTGGCGCAGGAAGCCCTGCACCGGCCACGCGGCGGCCTCGCCGAACGCGCAGATGGTGTGCCCTTCGATCTGGCCGGCGGCGGCGCGCAACATCTGCAGGTCGTCGAGGGTGGCCTGGAAGTTGCAGATGCGATCGAGCATGCGATGCATCCAGCCGGTGCCTTCGCGGCACGGCGTGCACTGGCCGCAGCTTTCCTTCCAGTAGAAGCGCGAGATGCGCCGGCAGGCACGCACCATGCAGGTGGTGTCGTCCATCACCACGACCGCGCCCGAGCCCAGGCCGGAGCCGGCTTTCTGGATCGCGTCGTAGTCCATGGTCAGGCCCATCATCACCTCGCCCGGCAGCACCGGCATCGAGGAACCGCCCGGGATCACGCCCTTGATCGTGCGTCCCGGCTTCATGCCGCCGCACAGCGCCAGCAGGTCGGCGAAGGTCGTACCCAGACGCACTTCGTGGTTGCCCGGCTTGGCGACGTGGCCGGACACCGAGAAGATCTTGCAGCCGCCGTTGTTCGGCTTGCCCAGGCCCATGAACCACTCGGCGCCGTTGCGGATGATCGCCGGCACCGAGGCATAGGTCTCGGTGTTGTTGATCGTGGTGGGCTTGCCGTACAGGCCGAAGTTGGCCGGGAACGGCGGCTTGTAGCGCGGCTGGCCCTTCTTGCCTTCCAGCGACTCCATGAGCGCGGTTTCTTCGCCGCAGATGTAGGCACCCGCACCGAGCGCGTTGTACATGTCGATGTCGATGCCGGAGCCGAGGACGTCCTTGCCCAGCCAGCCATTCGCATAGGCCTCGCGGGTGGCTTCTTCCAGGTGCTCGAACGGCTCGTGGTGGAACTCGCCGCGCAGGTAGTTGTAGGCGGCGGTCGAACCGGTGGCGTAGCAGGCGATCGCCATGCCCTCGATCACCGAATGCGGGTTGTAGCGCAGGATGTCGCGATCCTTCGCCGTGCCCGGTTCGGATTCGTCCGAGTTGCACAGGATGTATTTCTGCCCTGGGCCCTTGGGCATGAAGCTCCACTTCAGGCCGGTCGGGAAGCCTGCGCCGCCACGGCCACGCAGGCCGGAGGCCTTGACCATCTCGATCACGTCGGCCGGCGGGATCTTCTCTTCCAGGATCTTGCGCAGCGCCGCGTAACCACCGGTCTTCAGGTAGTTCTCGTACGACCAGGGCTTGTCGAAGTGCAGGGTCGTGTAGACCGCCTGGTGCGCCTGCGGCGCCGGCCCGACCGGGCCGTAACCTTCGGAATAGTGACTGTGGCCGCCCATTACTTCAGTCCGTCCAGCAGCTCGTCCACCTTCGCGGCGTCGAGCTTCTCGTGGTAATGCCCGTTGATCACGACGACCGGCGCGCCGCAGCACGCGGCCACGCATTCCTCTTCGCGCTTCAGGTAGATGCGACCGTCTGCGGTGGAGCCGCCCAGCCTGCAGCCCAGCTTCTTCTCGGCGTGCGCGACCAGGTCTTCCGCGCCATTCAACCAGCAGCTGATGTTGGTGCAGAAGGCCACGTTGTTGCGGCCGACCGGCTCGGTCTCGAACATCGAGTAGAAGGTCGCGACCTCATACGCCCAGACCGGCGGCAGGTCGAGGTACTTCGCGACCGCCGCGATCAACTCGTCGCTGAGCCAGCCGCCATTCTGTTCCTGCGCCGCGAACAGGCCCTGCAGCACCGCCGAACGCTTGCGATCGGCCGGGAACTTGGTCAACCAATGTTCGATATGCGCACGCGTCGCATCCGACAGCACCGCCATCGGATCCACGTTGCGGCAGGCCTCGAAATTGCCCGTCGCCTTCATCGGTCGATCTCCCCGAACACCACGTCGTAGGTGCCGATCATGGCGACGACGTCGGCCAGCATGTGGCCCTTCACGATTTCGTCCATCGAGGACAGGTGGGCGAAACCCGGCGCGCGCAGGTGCACGCGGAACGGTTTGTTCGCACCGTCGCTCACCAGGTAGCAGCCGAATTCGCCCTTCGGCGCTTCCACTGCCGCATAGGTCTCGCCGGCCGGCACGCAATAGCCTTCCGAGAACAGCTTGAAGTGGTGGATCAGCGCTTCCATGTCGTCCTTCATCGCCTCGCGCGACGGCGGCGACACCTTGTAGTTGTCCAGCATCACCGGGCCCGGGTTGGCCTTCAGCCATGCCACGCACTGCCTGATGATCTTCGTCGACTCGCGCATCTCGGCGATGCGCACCAGGTAGCGGTCGTAGCAGTCGCCGTTGACGCCGACCGGAATGTCGAAATCGACTTCTGCGTACTTGGCGTACGGCTGCTTCTTGCGCAGGTCCCAGGCCACGCCGGAACCGCGGATCATCGGTCCGGTCATGCCCCAGGCCATCGCCAGTTCCGGGCTGATCACGCCGATGCCGACGGTGCGCTGCTTCCAGATGCGGTTGTCGGTGAGCAGGGTTTCGTACTCGTCGATGCGCGACGGGAAGTCCTGGCAGAAATGCTCCAGGTAATCCAGCAGCGAGCCCTCGCGCCATTCGTTGAAGCGCTTGAGCTGGGCGCCCTTGCGCCACGGCGATTCCTTGTACTTCGGCATCCGGTCCGGCAGGTCGCGGTAGACGCCGCCCGGACGGTAATACGCCGCGTGCATGCGCGCGCCGCTGACCGCCTCGTAGCAGTCCATCAGCTCTTCGCGTTCGCGAAAGGCGTACAGGAACACCGCCATCGCGCCCAGGTCGAGCGCATTCGAGCCGGCCCACATCAGGTGATTCAGGATGCGGGTGATCTCGTCGAACATCGTGCGGATCCACTGCGCCCGTTCCGGCGCCTCGATCCCCATCAAGGTCTCGATGGCGCGCACGTAGGCGTGCTCGTTGCACATCATCGACACGTAATCCAGGCGATCCATGTAACCGATCGACTGGTTGAACGGCTTCGACTCGGCGAGCTTCTCGGTGCCACGATGCAGCAGGCCGATGTGTGGATCGGCGCGGCGCACGATCTCGCCGTCCATCTCCAGGATCAGGCGCAGCACGCCGTGCGCGGCCGGATGCTGCGGGCCGAAGTTGAAGGTGTAGTTGCGGATCTCTTGCTGAGAATCCGCCTGCTGCGCTTCCGCCGCATTGCTGGCGAAGACGCTGCTCGGCACGGTGCTCATCAACGTGCCTCCCGCTGCAGGATCTTGCCGCCGCGCTCGCCCTCGGCGGTGGCGAAGCGGGCGTCGTCGCGGATCACCCGCGGCACGCCGACGCGCGGCTCCACCGAGGTCACCGGTTCGTACACCACGCGCTTCTTCTCCTCGTCGTAGCGGACTTCGACATTGCCGATCAGCGGGAAATCCTTGCGGAACGGATGGCCCACGAACCCGTAATCCGTGAGGATCCGGCGCAGGTCCGGATGGCCTTCGAAGATGATCCCGTACAGGTCGAACGCCTCGCGCTCGAACCAGTTGGCACCGGCCCAGATGCCGGTCACCGAGGGCACCACCGGCAAGCCGTTGTCGGCCGCGAAGCAGCGCACGCGCACGCGGGTGTTGTTGCGCACCGACAGCAGGTGCAGGACTGCGGCGTAGCGCTTGCCTTCCAGCGCATCCGGCGCGATCCCTTGCGGATCGGCGACCTGGTGGCTGGGTTGTTCGGTCCACCTGAAGCGGCCCGGGCCCTGCCCTTCGACGCCGCGGCTGAAGCCCTGCGCGGAGACGCCGTCGGTGTCCCACTCGTCGTCGCCGTAGCTCAGGTAGTCGATGCCACAGAGATCGATGAAGGTGTCGAAGCCGAACTCGTCACGCAACGCGGTGCAGGCGGCCAGCAGGTCGCCGGCTACCACTTCGAGCGTCACTTCGCCACGCGGCTGCACGGCCTCTACCGCGGCATCACCGAAACGCGCGACGAGCGCGCTGGCAAGGTCAGCGCTCATGCGCGCGCGCCTTCAGGCTTGGCCGTCCGCGAGAACGGGTTCTGCTCCATCCGGCGGATCTTCTTCTGCAATTGCAGGATGCCGTAGACCAGTGCTTCGGCGGTCGGCGGGCAACCCGGCACATACACGTCCACCGGCACGACACGGTCGCAGCCGCGGACGACGGAATAGGAATAGTGGTAGTAGCCGCCGCCGTTGGCGCAGCTGCCCATCGAGATGACCCACTTCGGGTCGGGCATCTGGTCGTAGACCTTGCGCAGCGCCGGGGCCATCTTGTTGCACAGGGTGCCGGCCACGATCATCACGTCGGACTGGCGCGGCGACGGGCGGAACACCACGCCGTAGCGGTCCAGGTCCAGGCGCGCGGCGCCGGCATGCATCATCTCGACCGCGCAGCAGGCCAGGCCGAAGGTCATCGGCCACATCGAGCCGGTGCGCGCCCAGTTCCACAGCGCATCCATGCTGGTGGTGACGAACCCGTTCTGCAGCAGCGGGTTATCGCCTTCCGGACGCAGGATGTCGTCCAGCCGCCCTTCGGGCAGCGGGTTGCTGGCGGCTTCCAGGATGTTCTGGACGATATTGCTCATTCCCACTCCAGCGCGCCGCGCTTCCAGACGTAGACGAAGCCGATCACCAGCAGGGCGAGGAACACGCCCATCTCGACCAGGCCGAACACCCCGAGCTCGCGGAACACCAGCGCCCACGGGAAGACGAAGGCGATTTCCAGGTCGAACACGATGAACAGGATCGCGATCAGGTAATAGCGGACGTCGAACGGCATGCGCGCGTTCTCGAAGGCGCTGAAGCCGCACTCGTACGGGTCCAGCTTGTCCGCGCTCGGTCGCTTCGGGCCCAGCACGTTGCCCACGATGATCAGGGCGACGCCGATGCCGGTGGCGACGATCAAAAACAGCAGGGTGGGCAGGTATTCGGCCAGCACGCGTGCCTCGATTGTTCTTCTGGGGGGCTAGCCGGCACCAAGGCCGCTCGCTATATCCGCATTATTGTAGCCGCGCAGGCTCCGCGGCGGCCAGACCCGGATGCATCACCCGGGTGAAAACGCGGCCGGCCTCGGGTTTCAGCTGCCTTCGAGCTGTTCCCAGCGCAGGTAGGCGGCATCGAGTTCGGCTTGTGCTGCCGCCATGGCGGTGTTGTCCGCGGTGACGACGGCCGCATCGCGCTGGTAATAGCCCGCTTCGGTCATGCGCCTGGCCATGCCCGCAAGTTGCGCTTCAAGAGTCTCGATGCGTAGCGGCAGCTGCTCCAGTTCCTTGAGTTCCTTGAAGCTGCGCTTGGCCTTCGGCTGTGCGGGCGCGGGATTCGCCACACTGCTGCCTGTGCCAGCCGCCGCAGGCCGGGCTGGAGCGGACGCCGCCCGCTCGGCGGAGGCAGCAGCCTGGCGCAGCCAGTCGCTGTAGCCTCCGACGAACTCGCCGATCCGGCCATCGCCTTCCATGACGATGGTCGAGGTCACCACGTTGTCGAGGAAATCGCGGTCATGGCTGACCAGCAAGAGCGTGCCGGGATAGTCGCCCAGCAGCTCTTCCAGCAACTCCAGGGTTTCGACGTCGAGGTCGTTGGTCGGTTCGTCCATCACCAGCAGGTTCGACGGCTGCGCGAACAGCCGTGCCAGCAACAGGCGATTGCGCTCGCCGCCGGAGAGGCGGGTGATCGGCGCGCGGGCGCGTTCCGGGGTGAACAGGAAGTCCTGCAGGTAGCCGATGATGTGCTTGTTTTTCCCGCCGACTTCGACGAACTCGCGGCCCTCGGCCACGTTCTCGATGGCGTTCCAGTCCTCGCGCAGGGTGGCGCGGTACTGGTCGAAGTAGGCGACCTGCAGCTGCGTGCCCTGCTTCACCTCGCCCGCCTGCGCTTGCAGTTCGCCCAGCAGCAGCTTGAGCAGGGTGGTCTTGCCGCTGCCGTTGGGTCCGACCAGGCCGATGCGGTCGCCGCGCATGATGACGGTGCTGAAGTCGCGCACCAGCACATTGCTGCCATGCGCGAAGCTCAGGTCCTTCGCCTCGATCACCTTCTTGCCGGACTCGCCGGCCTGGGCGGTGGCCATGCGCACGTTGCCGGTCTGGGCACGGCGCTCCGCCCGATCCTCGCGCATCGCCTTCAGGCGGCGCACGCGGCCTTCATCGCGCGTCCGGCGGGCCTTGATGCCCTGCCGGATCCACACTTCTTCCTGCGCCAGCAGCTTGTCGAAGCGGGCGTTTTCCTGCGCCTCGGCGTTGAGCCGTTCTTCCTTGCGGCGCTGATAGTTGTCCCAGTCGCCGGGCCAGCTGGTGACCTGGCCGCGGTCGATCTCGACGATGCGGGTGGCCAAGGCGCGCAGGAAGCGACGGTCGTGGGTGACGAACACCAGCGCCCCGCTCCACTGCTTGAGGAAGCCTTCCAGCCAGTCGATCGCGGTGATGTCGAGGTGGTTGGTCGGCTCGTCCAGCAGCAGCAGGTCAGGCTGCGAGACCAGCGCACGCGCCAGCAGCACGCGCCGCTTCATTCCGCCGGAGAGCGCGGCGAAGTCGGCATCGCCATCCAGTCCGAGCCGCTCCAGGGTCTCGATGACCCGCTGGTCGAGCGACCAGCCATTTGCGGCCTCGATGCTCGCCTGCACCTCGGCCAGCGCGTCCATGTCGATGTGCTCGGCATGGATCAGGTGGTGGTAGTTGGCCAACTGTGCACCGACATCGCCCAGTCCGGCAGCGACCACGTCGAACACGCTGCCGGCCGCATCCAGCGGCACTTCCTGCTCCAGCCGGGCGATCCGGCGGCCGCCCTCGACGCGGACTTCGCCGTCGTCTGCCTTCAGCTCGCCGGCCAGCAATTTCATCAGGGTCGACTTGCCGGCGCCATTGCGGCCGATCAGGGCGATACGCTCACCCGCTTCGATGGTGAGGTCGACGTGTTCCAGCAACAAGGGGCCGCCGACGCTGTAGTCGAGGCCTTGCAAAGTGATCAAAGGCATCCGCGCATTGTACGTGCCGGCGTCATCGTGCACCTGCAGGCGCGGTCGTTCCCGTCCGCGCATGGTCGCGGTAGGCTTGCGCCCAGCACCACCCACCCACTCGACCGGAGATCGCCATGAGCAAGGGCATGGACCAGAAAAAGACCGAGAAGAAGAAGCCGGAAAAGTCGCTGAAGGAAAAGCGCGCGGCGAAGAAGGAAAAGAAGGGCAAGTAGACCCGGCTTGCCTGTCAGCCGTTGTAGCCCGGGTAAGGCCGCAGGCCGCACCCGGGGTTCACGTGCGTTCCCGGATGCGCTTCGCTTATCCGGGCTACGAAGAGCAGGACAGCATCGAGCAGCCGGCCTTGTCCTTCGCCCAGTCGGGGCGCTTTCCGGCATACCGTTCGCTGCCCGGCTGATCCTCGTACGGATCGCGCATGACCTCCAGCAACTCGCCGATGCCGGCCATGTCGCCCGCATCCGCCCGCTCGATCGCTTCCTGCGCCAGCCAGTTGCGCAGCACGTACTTCGGATTCGCCGCCTGCATGCATGCGCGGCGCTGTCCAGGCTGGAAGGCGTCGTCGCGCAGGCGCGCGGCATAGCGAGCCAGCCAATCGTTGAATGCACCCTCGCCCGCCTCGCGCTTGCCAGCGTCGTAGAAGGCGACTTCCAGCGGCCGCAGCGTGGGCGCGTCGACGTCGACATCCGCCAACGCGCGGAACCAGAGCGTCATGTCGACCTCGTGCGCGTGCAACAGGCCGTGCAGGTCGCGGATCAGTTCGACGTCGTCGTCCCGGCATTCGGCCAAACCCAGCTTGCGGGCGGTGGTGTCGCGGTCGGCGGCGGTGAACGCCGCAGCGAAGCGCGCCAACCCGTCCTGCAGTGGCGCGGGATCAGCGAACAGCGGCGACAGGGCCCGCGCCAGCTGGCCCAGGTTCCAGTAGGCGACTCGCGGCTGCCAGCCGAAGCGGTAGCGGCGGCCGGTCGCGTCGGTGGTGTTCGGGGTCCAGTCGGGGTCGTAGGCATCGATCCAGCCGTACGGGCCGTAGTCGATGGTGAGGCCGAGGATCGACATGTTGTCGGTGTTGAGCACGCCGTGGACGAAGCCGACC
>JAVWUU010000108.1:0-8781 GCA_036666995.1 Thermomonas sp. | reverse complement strand
GACCACGCGGATGGTCGCGGCCACGATCGACTTCGAGAATCCGGACAGCTCGATCACCTTGCCGAACAGCGCGCCGAGCAGGAACACCGGGAAATACAACTTCAGGAACCCGACCATCTTGTCCATGAACAGGCCGGTGAACATCGGTGCCACCAGCTGCGGATCGGTCAGCAGCACTGCGCCCAATGCGGCGACCGGCGCGAACAGGATCACGCTGTAGCCGCGGTAGGCCACGAACATCAGGAAGCACAACGCGGCCAGGACGATCAGGAATGCCATTGCGCCCCCATGGGCATCGATCAGGGGTGCGAGTCTCCGTGCCGCATGGCTCCCGGCCCATTGTCCGAACGTCCAATGCCGTCATTCGCCCTTAACAACTACCTTGCCCACGTCGGCGGCACAGGCCCGCCCATGTGCACCTACCCTGGAGGGGACAGATGAAGCGCAAGCAATTGAGTCGGGCGATCCATGGCGTGCTGGCCATGTCGCTGCTGGCCGGTACCGGCACCGCGATGGCACAGGATGCCGCGCCCGCGCAGGACGGCCCGAAGACCACCACCCTCGAGGGCATCAAGGTCACCGCCCGCAAGCGCGAGGAGACCCTGCAGGAAGTGCCGGTGGCGGTCACTGCCTTCACTGCGGACAGCCTCGACAAGTTGAATGTCGAAGACCTCTCCGACCTCGATGCGCAGGTGCCGAACCTGACCATCTACGCAGCGCGCGGCTCCAGCAGCACGCTGACCGCCTACATTCGCGGCGTCGGCCAGTCCGATCCGTTGTGGGGCGTCGACCCGGGCGTCGGTATCTACATGGACGATGTCTACATCGCGCGTCCGCAGGGCGCATTGCTGGATGTGTTCGATGTCGACCGCATCGAAGTGTTGCGCGGCCCGCAGGGCACGCTGTACGGCAAGAACACCATCGGCGGCGCGATCAAATACATCTCCAAGGGCCTGGTACCGGAGTTCAACGGCAGCGGCTCGGTGACCCTGGGCAACTACGGCCAGCGCGACCTGAAGCTCTCGGTGGGCGGCGGCTTCGGCGGCAGCGAATACCTGCGCGGCCGGATCGCGGTGGCCGACCTGCACCGCGACGGCTTCGGCGAAAACCTGGTCACCGGTGCGCAGGTCAGCGACAAGAAGATCCGCGCGATCCGCGCCAACCTGGGTGCCTACGTCACCGACAGCTTCGACCTGCAGTTCGCGTTCGACCATGTCGACGACGCGTCCGGCGTGCGCGGCGCGCAGATGCTGCGGGCCAATCCGTACGACGCGCTGCTGACCCCGACCACGGGCCCGTTCCTGCCGCTGGAAAGCCGCTACGACGTGCGCAACGGCATGCCCAACGTCAACGACACCACCCTGAGTGGGGCGTCGATCACCGCCAACCTGCGCATGAACGACGACTGGTCGTTCAAGTACGTGCTGGCCAAGCGCGAGTCGGACACCGAGACCAACATCGACTTCGACACCACCCCGGACAAGATCGCCGACGTCAAGGCGTTCTACAGCGACGAGCAGGTCACCCACGAGTTGCAGGCGAACTTCGACGGTGGCGGTCGCACGCGCGGCGTGATCGGCTTCTACAAGTTCGATGGCGAAGCCGGCGGGCAGGTGCTCAACAACTTCTTCAACCTGAGCTTCGGCGACACCCAGGGCACGGTGTACACCACCAGCATCGCCGCCTACGCCGACTGGACCTTCGACGTCAGCGACAAGTTCAGCATCGATGCCGGCGTGCGCTGGACCAGCGAGGACAAGCACGCTGTGGTCAGGAACATCGGTTACACCGATGGCACCTTCACCAAGCCCAGCGGCGTGGTCGCGGCCAGCTTCGACAAGACCATCAACTTCAAGAACCTGTCGCCGAAGATCTCGCTGGACTACCAGGTCACGCCCGACATCATGGTCTACGGCCTGGCCTCGCGCGGCTTCAAGTCCGGCGGCTACAACATCCGCGCGCAGGCCACCGCGGTGCCGCGTTCGGCCGAGCCGTTCCAGGACGAGCAGGTCGACAGCTACGAGGTCGGCACCAAGATGGGCCTGCTCGACCAGCGCCTGTTCCTGAACCTGTCCGCGTTCCACAACAAGTACAAGGACATCCAGCTCTCGATCTTCACCGAGTACACCACGCCGCAGAACACCAAGGCGTTCTTCGGCGACTTCACCAACGCCGGCGAAGGCACGGTCAACGGCTTCGAGGCCGAGTACCAGTGGCTGGTCACCGACAACTTCACGATCTCCGGCAACCTGGCCTGGCTGGACGCGAAGTTCGATACCTACATGTTCAAGAACGTCAACATCGCCGACCAGCAGGAATTCACCAATGCGCCCGATTTCTCCGGTGCGTTGAATGCCGAATACCGCATCGACCTGGGCGGTGGCGGCAGCCTGTCGGCACGCGTCGGCTACAGCTACCAGAGCCGCGTGGTGGCGACGACCGAAGTGGTCAAGGATCCGGTGACCCTGGCGACCGTGCAGCCGATCACCCAGGACGGTTACGGCCTGCTCGGCGCCGGCATCATCTGGAAGGCCAACGATGCCTGGTCGGTCTCCCTGCAGGGCAGCAACCTGGCCGACAAGGAGTACCGCACCACCGGTTACAACCTGTATGCCGCGCTCGGCGTGCACACCGGCTTCTACGGGCCGCCGCGCCAGTACAGCCTGACCGTGAAGTACAACTTCTGACCGCACGCGCTGCGGCGATGCAGGACACGACGGCGGGCTTCGGCCCGCCGTCGCGTTATGCTCGCCGCGCATGCGATGCCATGACCAATTGCCGCGATTTCGATGCCTGAAGGCGGCGCGATGCTGAGCGTTGCGGTCGTCGTCGCGGCGGCTCTGCTGTGGCTTGGCCTGCTGTTCGGCACGGCGCTGTACGCCGAGCGTCGCCCCGGCGTCCTGGCCAGCCACTGGCACCACGTGTACGCGTTGTCGCTGGCGGTGTACTGCACCAGCTGGACCTTCTTCGGCACCGTCACCCAGGCCGCGCGCTACGACTGGCCGCTGCCACCGACCTTCGTCGGGACCCTGCTGCTCTACCTGCTCGGTGCAGGATTGATGCTGCAACTGGTGAAGCTGGCGCGGGCCAGCAATGCCACGTCCATCGCCGACCTGATCGCCACGCGGCTGGGCAAGGATGCGTGGCTCGCCGCAGGCGTGACCCTGATCGCGGTACTCGGCCTGATTCCATACGTTGCGCTGCAGCTGAAAGCGGTGTCGATGAGCTTCGCCCTGCTGACCGGCTCGCAGGCCGGTGCCGACCAGCCACCGTGGCGCGACAGCTCGCTTTACGTCGCGCTGATGATGGGTCTGTTCGCGATGCTGTTCGGCACCCGTCGCGCCAGCGCTGCCGAGCATAACCGCGGGCTGGTGCTGGCGATGGCGTTCGAATCGCTGTTCAAGCTGGTGGCGATGCTCGCGCTGGGCCTGTTCGTCTGGTTGGGACTCGGCCTGCCGTCGCCGCAATCGTTGACCCAGGCGGCGGCCTCGACCGACAACGGCGGCTTCATCCCGCTGGTGCTGCTCGGCGTGCTGGCGATGTTCACCCTGCCGCACCAGTTCCACGTCGGCGTGGTCGAATGCCGCGACGAACGCCACGTGCTGACCGCACGCTGGCTGTTCCCGTTGTACCTCGTGCTGATCGCGTTGCCGGTGTTGCCACTGGCGCGTGCCGGCGATGCGCTGCTGGCCGGGCAGGGCGTGCCCTCCGACTTGTACGTGCTGGCCTTGCCGTTGTCGCAATCGCAAACAGGCCTGGCGTTGTTCGCCTTCCTTGGCGGGCTCAGCGCAGCCACCGGCATGGTCGTGGTCAGCACGCTGACGTTGAGCCTGATGATCGGCAACCACTGGCTTGCGCCGGGTCTGCTACGGGGTGCATGGGCACGTGGCGACGCCGGCGACCTGCGTGGCAATGTGTTGCTGCTGCGCCGGTTGGGTATTGCCGCGATCATGCTGCTGGCCTGGGCGTACAGCCGTTCGATCGCCGGCAATGCGGCATTGGCCGATGTCGGCGCGTTGTCGTTCTCCGCGTTGGCCACGCTCACGCCTGCACTGGGCTTCGCGGTCTGGCGCACGCAGACGCCGCCGCGCGCCGCATTGGTCGGCATGTTCGCCTCGTTCTTCGCATGGGCATGGTGCCTGCCGGTGCCATTGCTGCTGCGCGATGACGCACCTGCATGGTTGCAGGCAGGCCCGTTCGGCATCGCCTGGCTCGCACCCGAAAGTTTCTTCGGGCTGACCGGCTGGAGCCCGTTGGGGCGCGCGGTCGCCGCCAGCCTGTTCGTCGGCACCCTGGTCACGCTGGTGTTGTCGGCCTGGCATCGTCCGGTCGCCAGCCTGGGTCGGCGACGGCTGGATGCGCACAGCCTGGACAACGTGGCGCGGCGCTTCCTGCCTGCCGCGCAGGTCGAGCAGTTGCTGGCGCGCGGGCGCGATGCGGAAGCCGAAGTGGAACGTGCGTTGTCGTCGGTGCTCGGGTCGGCATCGGCGCGCGTGCTGCTCGACGCCGCGCGTCGCGGATCCGCAGACGCCAATCGCGGTGGTCCCGACCTCGACACCGTGGCGGCGATCGTTGGCGAGGCCAGCCAGGACCTGCGTTTCAACCAGCGCGTGCTGGAGGCAGCGCTGGAGAACATGAGCCAGGGCATCAGCGTGGTCGATGCCGACTTGCGGCTGGTCGCGTGGAATCGACGCTACGCCGAATTGTTCGGCTATCCGCAGGGCATGCTGCGGGTCGGCATGCCGATCGCCGAGGCCTCGCAGTGGGCGTTGCGTGCGTTGGGCGATGCGGATGACGACGATGCCGCGTTGCAGCGCCGCCTCGCGCACATGCGCGCAGGCACCGCGCATCTGTCCGAGCGCGTGTTCCCCGGTAGCAGCATCGTCGAAGACATCATTGTCGAAATACGCGGCAACCCGATGCCGGGTGGCGGCTTCGTCGCCACCTTCACCGACGTGACCGCGTTCCGCCAGGCCGAGACCGGCCTGAAGCGGATCAACGAAACACTGGAGGTGCGCGTCGGCGAGCGTACCTCGATGCTCGAAGCCGCCAAGCGCGAAGCCGAGCGCGCCAACGATGCGAAGAGTCGCTTCCTCGCGGCGATCGGTCATGACCTGCTGCAGCCGCTGCATGCCGCGCACCTGTTCGCGGATGCGCTGCAGCAGCGCGGCGATGGCGAGCAACGCGAACTGGCACGGCAGATCGGCGGTGCGCTGGATTCCACCACCGACCTGCTGGGCACGTTGCTCGACATGTCGCGACTCGAAGCGGGCGGCCTGGTGCCCGAGCCGCGCGATTTCCCGCTGGCCGAGGTGCTCGAACCGCTGGTCGCGCAGTTCGACGTACTCGCCCGCGAGCGTGGCCTGCGCCTGCGCCACGTGCCCACCCGCGCATGGGTGCGCAGCGACCCGCAACTGCTGCGTCGGGTGCTGCAGAACTTCCTCGCCAACGCGGTGCGCTACACGGATGCGGGCAGCGTGTTGCTCGGCGTGCGGCGCGTCGGCGACGCATTGCGCATCGAAGTGCACGACACCGGTCCGGGCATCGAACCCGCGCGTCGCGATGCGATCTTCGAGGAGTTCCGCCGTGGCGAGGATGCGCCAGGGCAGGGACTTGGCCTGGGCCTGGCCATCGCCCAGCGCATCGCGGTGCTGCTGGGCTCCGATGTGGGGCTGCAGAGTGCGCCGGCACGCGGCAGCCGGTTCAGCATCGACGTGCCGCGCGTGGCGGCGTTGCAGCCGCATCGCAGCGCGCGGCGTGGACTCGCCGGCCTGCGCGTGTTGCTGGTCGACAACGAGCCGCAGGCATTGGAGGCATTGGCCAGCGTCCTGCGCGGCTGGGGCTGCGAGGTGCGTGCGGTCGCCGACGGCGATGCCGCGAGTGCGGCGCTTTCAGGCGAGCCTGCAGATCTCTGGGTATTCGATTACCACCTCGACCATGGCGACGATGGCGTGGCCGTGTTCCAGCGCCTGAGCGCGATGCATGCCGGCGTGCCCTGCCTGATCCTCAGCGCCGACCAGACCGGTGCCGTGCGCACCGCGGCGCAGGAAGCCGGATTGCCACTGTTGATGAAGCCATTGCGTCCGCTGGCGTTGAAGTCGGTGCTCGACCGGATGCTGGCAGCGCGGGGCGTGGGGTAGCGCGGGCTTCCCTGCGGATGGCAAAGCGGTTCGCAGCGCTGCACAAGCCGGCAAGTGATTGATTCAGCTTCGGGGTAGGGCATTCGCCCTATGGCGGTGACCGGTGACGGCCGCGAGGATCCCGGCACCCCCACTCGAGACACTGCCATGCGCCAAGTGCTGGTCTACGATTCTCCGACCCGTGCATTCCACTGGTTGTTCGCCGGATTCTTCATCACGGCCTTCGCCATCTCCAACCTGATCGACGACGACTCTGCCCGGTTCCCGCTGCACATGCTGGCGGGACTGGGCATGGCGTTCGTTGTCGCCCTACGGATCATCTGGTCACTGGTCGGGACCCGGCATGCGCGACTGGGCGACCTGGCGCTCAACCCGATGCAGCTGGTCGCCTACTTCAAGGGCATGTTCTCCGGCGAGAGCCGCCGCTGGACCGGGCACAACCCGGCCTCGAGCTGGGCTGCACTGGCGATGGTCGTGCTGGCCATCGGGCTTGCCACCACCGGCACGCTGATGGCCACCGGCGGGGACCGGGCCCAGCTCAAGGAACTGCACGAGCTGATGGCCAACGCCTTCCTTGCCGTCGTGCTGCTGCATCTGGGAGGCGTGATTGCGCACGTCCTGCGGCATCGCGACCGGCTGGCTTCGAGCATGCTTACCGGCAACAAGCAGGTACCTGCCGGCGAGGAGTCGCCGGTTCGCCCCATGCACGCCTCCGGCGCGGCGTTCGTCGTCCTGACGGTCTTGTTCATGGGCAACCTGTTGCGAGCCTATGATGCCCACGCACGCACCCTGGACGTCTTCGGCATCACCCTGCAACTGGGCGAGTCTGCGGAAGACCAGGAGGCCAGCGACAGCGAAGCACACGGAGGCGAAGCCGAACGTGACTGACAGTGGCGTCCCCGCAACGCGCTCCGCGACTCGCGGTGCTTCTCCCGATGCGTGGAGTGGCGCGCCGTTGCAGGGCCGCGAGCGCGCCGCCATCGCCGGCGTGCTCGCCTTGATAGCGCTGCTCGCGGGCATCGACCTGATGATCGACCTGCGGGAAGGCGTGACCGCGTGGCATGTGCTCGCCGAGGCACTGGTGGCCGGCGTCGCATGCGTCGGCGCGTTCCACCTGTTGCGCGGTGCGTGGCGGTTGCGCAGGCGGCTACAGGCCCAAGGCGACGACTTCCTGGCCTTCCGGCAACAGGCCGAGGCATGGCGCACGGGTTCGAGGAAATATCTCGAAGGCCTGTCCCGGTCGATCAGCCTGCAATTGGATCTCTGGGCGTTGTCCGCAGCGGAGAAAGAGGTGGCGTTCCTGCTGCTCAAGGGCCTCAGCCTGAAGGAGATCGCGGTTGCGCGCGGTACCACCGAAAAGACCGCGCGCGTGCAATCCAGCGCGGTCTACGCGAAATCGGGCCTTGCAGGTCGCTCAGAGCTCTCCGCGTTCTTCCTGGAGGATCTGCTGCCACCCGATGAATCGCAAGACTCGCCGCATCCATGAGGTTTGCCATTGCAGGAGGCGGGACGCCACTGCATGCGACAGTGAGCCGTCTTCGAACGGGCTCCGTTCGCCGCCCATCGATCAGCCGGCGAGCAAGAAGTCGCTGGAGAACGTGCGCTCGGCGCTGGTCAACGGATCGATGAACGACAGGCGCCTGGCCAGCAACTGCAATGGCATCGAGTAGTCGTCGGCCGCACGCGCGGAAAGCGACGGATACATTGCATCGTTCATGATCGGTGCGCCCAATGCGGCCATGTGCACGCGCAACTGGTGCTTGCGGCCGGTGATCGGCATGAGTGCATAGCGCCAGTTCCCGTCGCCGCGGAAGATGACGTCGATCCGGGTTTCGCTGTTCGCATCGCCGTCGGTTTCCTGCATGCGGAAGAACGGTTCGCCGGGAGCCATGCGGCTGGTGTGGACGCAGGGGAATTCGATGTTCGGCAGCGCCGGCGCAATCGCCTCGTATTCCTTTTCGATGCGTCGTTCGCGGAACAACGCCTGGTATGCCGCACGGCTGCGGGGGTTGGCCGAGAACAGCACCAGTCCCGCAGTCTCGCGATCGATCCGATGCAGCGGCACCAAGGCATCGTTGCCCGTCCGCCGGATCAATCGGCCCAGCAGCGTTTCATGCACATGTACGCCTGCAGGCGTTACCGGCAGGAAGTGCGGCTTGTCGACCACCAGCAGGTGGGCATCTGCATGCAGCACGACGTCCTGGAACGGGATCGACAGTTCATCGGAGACTTCCCGGTAGTAATGCACGTCAAGCCCGACCCGATGCGGCGTCTCCGTCGTCAACCATTGCCCATCGCTGTCGACGACGCGGCCGCGCGCCATGCGCTCCAGCCACTGCGCGCGCGTCACCGCCGGGAAGCGCTCGCACAGGCAATCCAGCACCGATGGCCACGCGCCGGACGGCAATTGCAGCGTGCTGGCAGCGAGTCCATCGATGACGGGTGGGCGTTTTCGCATGCGGGCAGTTTGCCAGCACCGAATCCAGCCGCAGCGCTTTTCCTCGCGCATTCACCGCGAGCGGTCCTTCCATCGCCTGTCGCATGCCGCCGAATGGCATGCATGCCGATGGCTTTCATGCCGCCTGGTGCCGATGGCGCATACTCAAGCGCCAAGTGGAGCGTCTGCATGTCGCAGCACCAT
>JAVWUU010000107.1:1592-9012 GCA_036666995.1 Thermomonas sp. | reverse complement strand
GACACCTTCGCGGCGCTCTGCCAACGCTTGGACGCACGTCACGTCGATGGCGCCCTGCGCGCCGCAAGCCTGCTCAAGCGCTGGCTTGCCGACGGCCTGCTCGCCGCCGACACCTCCCATTCGCCTGCCTACTGAGGACGCACCCATGCAACATTGCGCCACCTATGCGAACCGCCGCGCGCGCGCGGCCGGAACTGCGGCACCGAATCCGCTCATGCATGCGTTCGACGCGCTGCATGACCGCCTGCGTGCGTACGAATGGCTGGGGCCGCTGCTGCTGCGGCTGGTGTTCGGCTATTTCTGGCTGGAAACCGGCTGGGCCAAGCTGCACAACCTCGAATTCTTTTCCGCGCGCTTCGTCGAATGGGGCATCCCGTTCCCGCTGTTCAGCGCCACGGTCTCCGGCGCCACCGACCTCATCGGCGGCGCGTTGCTGATCGTCGGCCTGGGCACGCGACTCGTCGCGATCCCGATGATCGTCAACATGCTGGTCGCACTCGCGGTGGTCGTGCTGCCGACGATTTCCACCGTCGATGAATTCGTCGAACTGGACGAAGTGCTGTACGTCGCGGTGCTGTTCTGGCTACTGATGGCCGGGCCCGGCAAGGCGAGCCTGGACCACTGGCTCGCCCGCCGCTAGCGCGCGGAACTCAAGCGCCCCGCCGCCTCACTTCGCCTTGGTGCAGTTCTCCAGCCAGATCACCTTGCGGAAGTTGTCGTACTTGTAGACGGTGCCGGTCAGCGTGACCTTCTGGCCTTCGCGCATCGCCAGCACGGTGGTCAGCTGGTTCGGGCGGAACAGGCAGGACACGCTGACCTTGAACTTGGCATCGAACGGCAGGCTCGGCAGCGCAGTGTCCCCGACCTCGGGGATGTCGAAGATCAGGTTGTAGTCCTCGCCATCCTCCATCAGCGTCTCGATGCGCCCGGTCAGCGTGTACTTGCGGCCCTTGTGGCGCGCATTCACCGCGATGGCGTTCTTGTCGGCCTCGCGCGCGATCATCCGCGAGAACAGGTAGACGTCCTGGTTGCCGGTGGCTTCGGTGTTCGACGCGCCCGCACCCTTCTTCGCCGCCGCCATGCCTTCCTTGCCGCCCTTGACCTTGGCGAACAGGCCGCACATGTAGGGCTGGATCTGCTCGACCTTGGAAAACACGCCGCGCTCCATCTTCACCGCCATCTCGATGCGAGTGCCGGACGCGACTTCGCTCACCGTGATGGTGGTCGGGATCGGCCTGGCCGCCTTGTCCTGGCGCTGCTCCACCAGCAGGGTGCCGCCGTCGGGATCGTCGGCCATGACATCCATCTTCTCGGCGACCAAGATCCCGCGCATCTGCGCCAATGCATCGCGGGTGGTGAGGTTCGGCACCGTCACCGCGCTGCTATAGGTGGTCATCACCAGCGGATTGCCGGATTTCTTGAAGTTCGCTTCGCATTCGCCGGCGAAGGCGGGCAGGGCGAGTGGCAGCAGGGCGATGGCCAGGAGCGGCTTGAGCATGCGGATGCACCTTCGGGTAGAGCCTGGGGGAGGCGCAAGGATGCCAGCCATTTGCTCGTGCGTGTTCAAGCGAGACCGACTGAATGATGCAGTTCGCCCCGTGATTCGATCCGTTCGTCACCGCCGCCAAAATGCATACGATGCGTCCGCGCCATCTGACGCAGCGTGCACCCTCCGTGCCGATGCTCACTCCGGCGCGCGTGCATCCGGCGCATGCGCGGCAACGACATCGCCCTGGATCGCGGTACGCGTCGATGCCCCGTCCTGGCGCATCCGCATCGCACCGCTGGAGAACGCATCGGCAGCGCTCTGGTAGAAGCTGATCGCCTGCAGGGTGAGCGAAGGATCCTCGCGCAGCGCGGGTTGTGGCTGGTCGCGTTGCAGGGACGGACGCAGCGTGTCGACCTTGCGGTGCGGCGACAGCTGCACGAGCGTGTCGTCGCGCAGGTAGCCGAGCAACTGATAGGTGCCGATGAAGGCGCGTTCGCTGCCCGCGCGCCGCTGGAACACGTCCACGCCGTAGAAGCGGCTGTCGTAGTCCATGCCCAGCAAGCCGAGCACCGTCGGCGCGATGTCGATCTGGCTGGTCATGCCCTCGAAGCGTCCGCGCGCAACCTGGCCGCCCGGTGCGTACATCCACATCGGGATGCGATAGCGGAACGCGGGCAGCGCGGTGATGCCGGCACTGGACGCGCAATGGTCCGCAGTGATGACGAACAACGTATTGGCGAACCACGGCTTGCCGCGCGCGCGCCGCAGGAAATCGCCGATCGCCCAGTCGGTGTAACTCACCGCGCTTTCGCGCTTGCCCTGCGGCCACGGGCCGCGATCGGCGGGGAACGTGTAGGGTCGGTGGTTGGAGGTGGTCATCAGGTGCGCGAAGAACGGCCGGCCCGCCGCGGCTTCCGCGTCGAAGCGATGCATCGCCAGCGTGTAGAGATCCTCGTCCGCCACGCCCCAGACATTGGCGTGGTGGATGTCGGCATCGGGGATCTCCACGCGGTCGTGGACGTCGTAACCGTTGTGTCCGAAGAAATAATTCATGTTGTCGAAGGCGCCGTAGCCGCCGTACACGAACATCGACGCGTAGCCCTTGGTGCGGAACACCTCGCCCAGCGAGAACAGTCCCTCGTTGTGCTCGCGCTTGACGATGGACTCGCCGGGCGTGGGCGGCACCGACAGCGACAGCGCTTCCAGCCCTCGCACCGTGCGCGTGCCGGTCGCCCACAGGTCGGTGAACACCAGGCTATCTCGCGACAGCGCATCAAGATGCGGGGTGAGGCTGTCCTTGCGACCGTACACGCCGGAATATTCGGCGGAAAGGCTCTCCACGCTGACCAGCACCACGTTCATGCGCCGCTCCGGCGCGGGGTTGTGGATATGCCGCGCGATGCCGGTCGGCGCCAGGAACCTCGCATCCGGCGTGGCCAATTGCCGGCGCACCTGGCGCCAGGCCTCGTCGACGGGCAGCGTGCGGTAATAACGTGGGAAGTCCAGCGATGCGCTGCGATAGGCGGCGAAGAACTGGTAGATGCCGTTGCCTGCCAGCTCGTTGACGTAGGCATTGGGGCTGCGGTCCTTCATGTCACCGCTGACCAGCCAGGTCCCCAGCACGCTCGCGGCCAGCCATGCCGCAAGGACAATCGAACGCGGGCCGAATCCCGCATCGTCGCCGCGCACCCGGCGCCAGCGGCCGGTGGCAACGAACAAGGCCACGGCGGCAATGACCAGCACCGACAGGATCGTGCCGACCGGGTAGGACTCGCGGATATTGCCGATGACCTCGGTGGTGTAGACGAGGTAGTCCACCGCGATGAAATTGAACCGCGCCTGGAACTCGTCCCAGAACGTCCATTCCGCAACGCCGACGAACAGCAGCACCAGCAGCATCGACAGGCACAACGCGCCGACCAGCAGGCGACCGCGGCGACGCGCCATCCAGCGCCGCGGCAGCAGCCACAGCAGCAAGACCAGCGGCCAGGCGAAATACACGAAGGCCAGGACGTCGTAACCCACTCCGACGCCGAACAGATAGAGCCAGTCGGCGGGCGATGCCGGCACGCCGCCGCCGGTCGCCAGCAGCAGGACGAGGCGGGTCAGGGAGGCGATGCCGAGGAAGCTTCCCGCAAGCCATGCGAGCGGACGGAAACGGGTGTGCAGCGGGGATTGGAACCAGGGCATCGGGCGCGTCGGTACACGGGATGCGCGCATGCTGGCGATCGCCGCGTAAGCCAGGCTCAGGCGAATCTCAGCCGCCCGTTAACATGCGGGTTCGCCGCGATGGCAGGCTACGCAGGTCCCCGGGATCGCCCATGACCAACCCCGCCTCCAATGGCCTGCGTGTGCTGGTGATCGAAGACCAGCACGACATCGCCGCCAGCATCTGGGATTTCCTGGAGCGCCGCGGCCACGAGGTCGACCATTGCGCCGATGGCGTCAGCGGGCTTGCCCGCGCCTTGCAGGGCGACGTCGACGTGATCGTGCTCGACCTGGGCCTGCCACGGCTGGACGGCCTGGACCTGTGCCGCCGCCTGCGCGAGGCCGGCCACGGCGTGCCTGTGCTGATGCTGACCGCGCGCGACACCCTGGACGACAAGCTGCGCGGCTTCTCCGAGGGCGCCGACGATTACCTGGTCAAGCCGTTCGCGATGCGCGAGCTGGAAGCGCGCATCCGCGCCGTGCATCGACGTGGCCAGCCGGCCGACGACGCCTGCAGTTTCGGCGGCCTGTCCTACGATCCGCGCACGATGACCGCCGAACGCGAAGGTCAGCGCATTCCGCTGACCCGGTTGCAGGGATCGCTGCTCGCCTGCCTGTTGCGGGATGCGCCGCGGATCGTGCCGCATGCGCGCCTGATCGACACCGCCTGGGAACGATCGGGCGGCGACGTCGCGGCCCTGCAGACCCAGGTCTACGAGCTGCGCGCGCTGGTCGACAAACCGTTCGCGCAACCGCTGATCCGCTCGGTGCGCGGCGTCGGCTACCGGCTGGTGGCGCCATGAGTTCGCCGATGTCGCTGCGCCGCAGGTTCGCCCTGCTGGCCACCCTGCTGGGATTCCTGCTCAGCGCGCTCTCGGCCGCGGCCATTGCCTTCGTCGCCGAAGACTACGAATACGTGATCGCCACCGAAATCCTGCAGGGCCAGGCCGAGGATTACGGCCTGCGCATCGCCAACGGCCTGCCGGCCAGCCTGCCGCGGACGCAGCGCCTGAGCGGCTACACGATCGACGCGCGCAATCTGCCCGCGGGCTATGCGTCGTTCCCACTCGGCGTGCATGAGGACCCACGCCGGCATGACATCCACGTTGGCGTGTTCGACACCGCGGCAGGCCGCCTGGTGTTCACCGTCGACCTGGGCGACATCGAGGCGATGGAGCGGCATTTGCGCATGTTCGTCGCCGCGATGATCACCCTCGGCACCCTGCTCGCCGGCTGGCTGGGCTGGCTGTTTTCCGGCATCGCACTCAAACCCGCCCGGGCATTGGCGGAAGGCGTGGAGGCACTCCCCGCCGAGCCGCGCGCAACCCATCTTGCCGATGGCGTGAGCGACGATGAACTTGGTCGCCTGGCCCGCGCCATCGATGCCTACCAGGCCCGCCTGCTCGATGCCGACGCACGCGAACAGGCGTTCCTGGCCGATGCCAGCCATGAACTGCGCACGCCGCTGACGGTGATCCAGGGCGTCACCGACGTCTTGCTGGACGATCCGCCCGACCGACATGCCGACGTGGTTCGCCTGCAACGGCTGGAACGCGGCGTGCGCGAGATGCGCCAGTTGCTGGAAGCGATGCTGTCGGCGGCGCGGCGCACGCCACTGCAGGCCGAAGCCGTTGCGGCACACGCCCTGCTTGCGGAGGCGGCCGGGATTGCGCTGGCAGGCAAACCCGGCATCGCAGCGATCATCGCCGCGAGCGGCGACCTGCAGCTACCGCGGCGCGAGGCACTGCTGCTGGTCTCGGGCCTGGCCCGGCGACTGGTGCAACCGCACGTCGCCGGAGAACTGCATCTGCGGCTGGAACCGGATCGGCTGGTGCTTCAGGTCATCGATGCAGGCAGCGACGCATCGACAACAACATCGATACGCGCGGCGAAGGCGGATGTCGGTACCGGCTCCGCCCTGCTCGACCGACTTGCCGTTCGGCTGGGCTGGCGCGTCGTCTTCGACACGAACACGCAGGTCGCGCTGCTGTTCGGCTGACTTCGCGGATCCAGGACGCCGCGATTTGTGCTGCAGTGTGGTGGGCCCACCAGGACTCGAACCTGGAACCAAAGGATTCACGTTGCCCGGCACTTTCGCACCGGCGCGGACTATCTCATCACCCTCAGCATTGGCTGGTGGGGTGCGGGACGCTCTAGCCTGTCATCAAGGGCACTCCAGCCCCCAGGTAGTCTCTGCACCTTCCGGCGGTGTACCGCCGGCTTGGCTCAGGATTGCCGCCGGCCTGGCCGCTGCGGTTTCCCTGAATTCATCCCGTTTCTCATCCAGCGATTACGCGCTGGCGTCACCTTTCGATGAGTCCTCTGCTCTAACCATTGAGCTATAGGCCCGAAGCGGCATCGTAGCAATGCGACTCCAGACGGTCATCCAAATTTTTTCGGATTATTCTTATGAGATGAAATCCGAATCGTGTCGCGTTTGTGGGAATGCCCTGCAAGGACGGCAACGCCGCTTTTGCTGTCGCAATTGCAAGAACCGCGACACCAACAATCGCCACCAGACGTACCAGAGCCAGCAAGCGAGGGGATTGGCCCGCAAGGTGGAGCTGATCCTGGCGTGCGGCGGAAAATGCAGTCGTTGCGGATACGCTCGCAACATCGCCGCCCTCACTTGGCATCACCTCGATCCGAAGCTGAAGGCGTTCAACCTCGATGTGCGTTCGCTATCGAACCGCAATCGCGAGTCCATCGACATCGAACTGGGCAAGTGCGTCCTGCTGTGCGCCAATTGCCACGCGGAAACGCATTTTCCGGAACTCGATATGGAATCGGTGCATCGCGTTCAACCGATTTGCACTCAGTCCATTGCCATCGACATCGAATAGGGCGCCTTCGCTCCCGCACTCGGCCATTCCTTGTTCGGCGTGCCCTGCATCGTGAAGCGCAACTCGCCGCCGGCCATCACTTCTTGGTGGGTGATGAAGGCGCGGTCCAGTGGCTTGCCGTCAAGCGTCACGCTGCCCACGTAGGTGTGCGCGTCATCGAGGCGGTCTGCGACCACGCGGAAGCGCTTGCCGTTGGGCAGGTTGAGCGTGGCCTTGCGCACGAACGGGCGGCCGAGGATGTATTCGTTGCTGCCCGGCGCGACCGGATAGAAGCCCAGCGACGTGAACACGAACCATGCCGACATCTGGCCGAGATCATCGTTGCCTGCAAGGCCATCCGGCGTCGGCTTGTACTGGGTGTCCATGATCTGCTTCAGCCGCGCCTGCGTGCGCCACGGCTGGCCGGCATGCGCATAGAGATACGCGACGTGGTGGCTGGGCTCGTTGCCGTGCGCATACCAGCCGATCAGGCCGGTGATGTCTTCCATGTGCGCGAACACCTTCGGGTCGACCTTGGCATCGAACACATCGTCCAGCCGCTTGAGCAATGCATCGCTGCCGCCATGCGCCGCGGCCAGTCCGGCCACGTCCTGCGGCACGTACCACGAGTACTGCCAGGCATTGCCTTCGGTGTAGTCGGTGCCGTAACCGCTCGCATCAGGATCGAACGGCGTGCGGAAACTGCCATCGCGCTTGCGTGCGCGCATGAAGCCGGTGTCCCTGTCGAAGGCATGTGTCCAGTTGGCGGCGCGCTTGCCGAATTCCGCAGCGACGTCCTTGCGCCCCATTGCCTGTGCGACGCGATGGATCGTCCAGTCGTCGAAGGCGTATTCCAGGGTCTTCGAAGCTGCCTCGCCTTCTTCATCGATCGGCACGTAAC
>JAVWUU010000107.1:0-1546 GCA_036666995.1 Thermomonas sp. | reverse complement strand
TCGTACGCACCGTAGTTCGCGCTGGTGACCATCGCGTCGAGCGCCTCGTTGGCGTCGTAGCCGCGGATGCCCTTCATGTACGCGTCGGCGATCACCGGCACCGCGTGGTAGCCGATCATGCACCACGTCTCCTGGCCGTGGAACGCCCATACCGGCAGCACGCCGTACGGGCTTTCGCGTCGCGCGGCGAGCAGCGATTGCACGATGTCGTTGTTGCGCTGCTCCGGCTGCACGATGGTCAGCAACGGATGCAGCGCGCGATAGGTATCCCACAGCGAGAACGTGGAATGGTTGGTCCAGCCCTTCGCCTGATGCACGGCGTTGTCGGGTCCGCGATAACGACCGTCGCTGTCCATGAACAGGCTGGGAGCCTGCAGCGTGTGGTACAGCGCGGTGAAGAACGCCTTGCGCATCGGTTCCGGCGCATCGATGTCGGCGACGCCCAGCGCCTGCGCCCATTGCGCCTTCGCGTCTGCACGCACGCGATCGAAATCCCAACCCGGCATGTCGGCATCCAGGTTGGCGATCGCGGCGGCCTCGTCGACGGATGAAATCGCGACCTTGGCGACCAGCGGCGCGGACAGCCCATCGCCGAAATCGAAACTGGCAACCAGTTGCCGGCCTTCGATCTGCGCACGCCGCGTCGGATCCTTGTCGCCCGGTGGCGGAAAGCCCTTGTAGGCGATCTCGGTTTCCGTGTCGCGCAGCGCATGGCCAGTCAGCGGCTGCGAGAAGCGCATCGCGAAATACAGTTGCCGGCCCGGTGCCCAGCCGCGGGTTTCGCGGAAGCCGGTCACGGTGCCATCGGGACGCACGCGGATCCGCGACCACAGCACCTTGCCGGGGTAGTCGTACATCGAGGTGCGCAGATCCAGCAGCACATGCGCCGGCTTGCCATTCGCGAACGCGTAGCGATGCACGCCGACGCGCGCACTGGCGGTGAGCTCGGCGCGCACGCCGGCATCGTCGAGGGTGACTGCGTAGTAGCCGGGCTCCGCGCGTTCGCTCGCATGCGAGAAGCGCGAGGTGTAGCCGCTGCCCGGCACGTTCGGGTCGCCGCGTTCGGTCTTCAGTTCACCCGAGACGGGCATCAACAGCACGTCGCCGAGGTCCGAATGGCCGGTGCCGGAAAAGTGCGTATGCGAGAACCCGACGATGGTCGTGTCCGAATAGCGGTAGCCCGCAGCCCAGCCGTAGGCCTCCTTGCGCGGCTGGATGCGCGTGTCCGGACTGAGCTGGACCATCCCGAACGGCACCGTGGCGCCGGGGAAGGTGTGGCCTTCGCCGCCGGTACCGATGAAGGGATCGACCGCGGCGAAGGCGCGTTGGCCGGCATCGCGCGCATCCGCGGCGTGCACGCCGAACGACAACAGCATCGCCATGCCGGCAAGCAACGCCAACGAACCGTTTCGCATGCCACGCCCCAACTCCCGTGTGAGGCCGAACGCTAGCACGCGCCGCCGTATCGGCAGAAATGCGAAACCCCGCGGAAGCGGGGTTTCGTGGTCACGCGTTGGCGGCGTGGATCAGTCGATGTCGAGGAAGC
>JAVWUU010000106.1:0-9125 GCA_036666995.1 Thermomonas sp. | reverse complement strand
TCGCCGTAGACCGGCAGCGGTTCGCCGGCCAGCGCCTTGGCGATCACCAGCGGGATGAGTTTTTCCGGGAAGTGGTACGGGCCGTAGTTGTTGCTGCAGTTGGTGGTGAGCGTGGGCAGTCCGTAGGTATGGTGGAACGCACGCACCAGGTGGTCCGACGCGGCCTTGGATGCCGAATACGGCGAGTTCGGCGCATACGGCGTGGTCTCGCTGAACTTGCCGGTCTCGCCGAGCGCACCGTAGACCTCGTCGGTGGAAACGGAACGCGTCCTTCGCTTCGCCTTGCAGCGACTTCCAGTGGTCGCGCACGCTTTCCAGCAGGGCCAGCGTGCCCACGACATTGGTCTGGATGAACGCAGCAGGGCCATCGATGGAACGGTCGACGTGGCTTTCGGCGGCGAAGTTCACCACCGCGTCCGGCCGATGTTCCGCCAACAGTGCGGCGACCAGCGCGCGATCGCCGATATCACCGTGCACGAAGACATGGTTTCCGTCGCCATCCAGCGACGCCAGGGTGTCGCGATTGCCGGCGTAGGTCAGCGCATCCAGGTTCACCACCTTGATGCCGTCGCGCACCGCGCCGAGCACGAAATTGCCGCCGATGAAACCGGCGCCGCCGGTGACCAACCAGGTTGTCATGCGCTCTCCGTCGATTGACCGCAGCTCGCGCACGAGGCTACGAAGCAAGGCGAAATGATAGCTCGCGGGTCACCGTAGTGCCCATCAATGCCTTCCGCTGGACAGGGCCCGCGCTGCTTCGAGCCTCGACCACGCACCCAGGCAAGCGATCACGTCACGCAACGGGCTGGAACCCTCGACAAGCCACAACTGGTCTCCTGTTTGCGCGGACAAGGAGTCCTGTCCTTCGATCAAGTCGATCAGGCGACAGCGGATGCGACCCTCGATGGCATCGAACTCGACCAGGCCCGTGTCGTCCGTGGCAGGCATGAAATCCCCGGGAGCGGCCAATGCCAATGCCGACAGCAACGACGGTTCGCCACCTGCCAATCCCAGCGGCAGGCCGGCAAGACCCGAGGGCGCGGCAATGGCATCCGCATGCACGAACAGTTTCGAATCCGGATGTGGCGGCGTCGACGAGGCGCACAGCTGCACATTGAATCCGGACGATGCCGCCGCGATCGCCGCCAGCAGCAACAAGGGGTGGTCGTCGACCGCGACCGACAGCCAGTCGCCGGCGACCAAGCCCCGTTCCCGCAGGCTCGACGCGGTTGCCTGCGCGAAGCGCGACAGGTCGTTGCCATCCAGCCCGTCGCCTTCCGCAAGGATCAACAACTCATGCGAGCAATCGGCGATGCGCGACCAGAATGCCGTCGCGATCCCGTCCTCATCCGCGGGCCACTGGTTGCAATGGAAGCGTTGCAGCCGATGCGCCGCAGCCGAAATCGGCGCCGGGCGCAGCAACTCCATGGCGGTCATGTCCGAAAGCGCGGAGGCAGCCATCGGCGAGTCTGGCGACACTGCCGCCAGGATTGCGGACTCCGGCGTGCCGACGACCGCCAGCAGCAGCGCGACCAATGCCGCATCCGACACATCGACCGGGCCGACCGGCAGCCGTGCGGCGTACACCGGATGCCGCGCCAGCAGATGGCCGACCGCGCCGTCGAACAATCCTGGATCGACCTGCACCTTGCCGCGGCCGATGTGGATGCGGAACAACGGATTGACCAGGAATCGCCGCGGTGCGGACACGTCCAGGGCCACGGGCTCGGGCAACACCTGATCCGGCAGGATCGCGACCATGCCGTTGTAGTGCGCGGTGCCGGGGTCATCCACCAGGTCCGACGACTCCGCCATCCCGAACAACACGGCTTCGCTGAACACCCAGCCGCGGCGTTTGCCGGTGGCCGTCACCTGGTCCAGCCAGGCGCGGTAGTCGTGGCCGTGGCCCTGCCGGCAACCGCGCTGGAAGTAGGGTTCCGGTTCGCTGTTGCTCAGGTGCAGGTGCGGGAAGAGGATGCCGGCATCGTCGCGCGCCACCCGCAGGCATTCGCCCGCCAGCGGGGAAAGCCCGTAGCGATGCAGCGTGTCGTACGCATGCAGCATGCCGAAGGCGTCATCGGCGAACGGCAGCGGCTTGTCGAGGTGGCAGAAAACGATGTCGAGGTTGCGCACGCGCTGCCCCGGACCCAGCAGGTGGCGGAACCCGCGATAGCCGAGGACGCTGCTGTTGCCTTCCCACAACGACACGATGCGCTGGCGCGGGAAACGACCGGCCAGCCATTCGCCGCTGTAGCCGGTGCGGCACCAGGTGTCCAGGATCGCATCGCCATCGCGCAACGCGCTGGCGGCATGCGGCAACACCGGTTCGATCGACCGGGTCGATTCGTTGAATGGCGCGAACGCGGCATAACTTTCGACCACCCCGCGCTGCCGCCTGTCGCGCCGGTAGGACACGAAGTCGGCTTCGGTTCCGAACAGGCGCGATGCCATCTCCGCCAGCAGCGGCGCGGTCGCCATGCCGGCATGCAGCAAGGGCTCGCTGAACATGACGAAGCCGTCCAGCACCGGCACGACGATCGCGCAACGCGGGCAACGCAGGAAACCCAGGTCGATGCGATCGTCCGTGCCCGCATGCACCGTCGCATCGAAGCGGACGCGACAACTCGGGCACGCCAGGAGATCGAGCAGGGAAACGTCCATGCCTTTAGCCGTGCAGGTAGTAGAAATCGGCAGCGGGTTTGTCGATCACCAGCGCGATGAGCAGGATGAGCCCCACGTACCAGCCGCCATGCAGCATGTTCACCAGCCTGCGCGGAAGCCTGTTGCACAACCAGTCGTACATGCATCAACTCCCGAGGAGGCTGCGTTCGAGCATGCGGGTGATGTCGAAGCTGAACATCACGAAATGAATGGTCAGCACGACGGCGACGATCCCCCACAGGCGTTGCATCGGCATGGGCATGCGTGCGATCGACGGACCGACGCGATCGGCGAACAGGCGGTACGCCGCCATGCCGAGGCCATGGTAACCACCCCACAGCAGGTAGCGCAGCGAGAACTCGTGCCACAGGCCCAGCACGACCATCGATGCCAGCACCGCCAGCGCATGGCTGCGCGTCACCGACAAGGCCGGGCTGAACACATAGTCCCGGCACCACGAGGACAGCGAGAGATGCCAGCGCTGCCAGAACTCGCCGATGTTGCGCGCCAGGAAGGGCCAGTTGAAGTTCTCGCGCAAGCGGAAACCCATCAGCGCCGCGAAGCCGATCGCGATGTCGCTGTAGCCGCTGAACAGCACATACAACTTGATCCAGAACAGCAGGGCCGTCGCATACATGCCTTCGAAACCGGGTTGCGCCATCGACCCGGCCAGGGCGATCTCCAGCTTCTGCCCCACCAGGTAGTTGCCCAGCACGACGATCTTCGCCAACCCGTGCAGGATCCGTTGCAGGCCGCCGGAAAACTGCAGCGGATCCCAGCGACGGCGGCGCAGGTCGCGCAGGAATTCATCGAAGCGATGGATCGGCCCCACCGGCAGCGCGGACGGCAGGAACTGGTAGCACAGCACCTCGCCAAGCCCGTGCGGGCGCAGGTTGCCCTTGTACGACTCCACCAGGTAGTGGACCAGGCGCAGGCTGTAGAAGGCCAAGCCGATCGGCAACAGGCTTGCCGTACCGATGCCAGACGCGGTGTGTTCGCCGGACGCCATGAACACCGCGAATCCGCCGACGATGGCCGTGATCCCCAGCCCCGTTGCCGTCCTGTTGCCGGCCGCATGGCGATGCACGAGGAAGGTCAGCAAGGTGCCGGCCGCCAGCAAGGCCAGCGATGTCATGGACACGCTCGCCAGCAACCCGACCCCGCAGGCAAGGATGCCCCAGGCCTGCAGCCGCGCCGGTAACAGCCACGCCAATGCCGTGGCCAGCCCGGACCAGCCGAACAGCCATCCTAGCAGTGCGAGGTCAGACATCGGGATCTGCCAGCGCCACGAGCAGCTTGCCTGCCAGCCAGTCGCTGTAGCGCGCCTGGCCTTGCTGGTTGAGATGCCCCTGGTCGCAATACAGGGACCCGGGGAGCATGCCGGGCGTCCAGGCCAGGTAACCCTGGTCTGCGAGCATCCGTTCGCGCAGCCGGCCGGCCTGTTGCGTGAGCAGGTCGGGAACCACCTGCTCGGCCTCTGGCGAGCGCGGCAACTCGAGCATCACCACCCGCGTGCCGGCCTGCTGAAGCGCGTGCAGCAATCGTCGGTGCTGGATGCGATCGGCAGGGCTGGCAAGTGTCCAGCGCCTGGCGGTGACCGCGTAACGCTGCAGCCCCGCCGCAGACGTCGCGGCGCGGCACTTGTCCTGCGGGATCCAGTAGGTCCGACCGAAGTTGTCGCCCTTCTCGACCAGGAAGCTGCCCAGCGTCCCCGGCGCGAGCAGTTTCAGGTGGCCGCGCAGCCGGTTCGACCACGTATCACGGTCGGTCGGGCGCTTCTCGCGATGGCGGTCGAGCAGCAACAGGTCGCTTTCCAGCAACAACAGCGTCGGCGGCGTCGCCAGCAGTGCGTCGAGCGTCGCTGCGACCTCGGGACCAGTCGGGGAATTCGCCGTGATCCGGGTGAATGCCACCTTCCCATCCAGCGCATCAAGGCGTTTGCCGAACTGCCCGTCGTATTCGATCGCGTAGTACGTCTTGGAGCTGCCCACGACCACCACCGAGCGCGTCGAAGCGGGTATGCCCGCAAGTCGCGGCAGGTTGAGGGCATGCAGATGGTCGGCTTCGCGGGACAGGACTCCCATCCGTTCGAGCATGCCCGGCAACGCGATGAGCAAACCGGCGACCAGCAGCGACAAGGCCCAGACCTTCAACGGCGGGGCATTTGCTGCGACCGTGTTCACGCATCGACCACCGTCAAGGCCTTGTCCAGCCGATCCAGCGCCATGATGTCGCGCGCACTGAACTGGACGGCGAATTCCTTCTCCAGCGCGATGACCAACTCCATGTGCGCCAGCGAATCCCAGCCGGGGACATCGTCCGGGGTGCTGTGCAGGCTGAGGTTCGCGGGCTCGGTGTTGAAACTGGCTGCCGCCACCCGCAGCAGGCGCTCGGCCACGTCGCCGGGCGCAGCCGTCGACCTCGCGGCCGGGGCCGCGCCGGCATCGAACATCGCCCTGGCATCGTCGATCACCACCTTGCCGGAACGTCCGCGCGGCAACGCTTCCACCCGCTGGATGCGCGATGGCACTTTCCATGCCTCCAGTTGCTCGCTGCACAGGGCATGCAGGCTGGCAACCTCGACCTCCGCATCCGCCACCACCAGCGCCGCGACCGTCTCGCCCCACACGCCGTCGGCGACGCCGAACACGATCGCCTCGCGCACGCCCGGGTGCCGATGCAGCACTTCGGTGACTTCCTCGGGACTGATGTTGTAGCCCCCACGGATGATGATGTTCTTGACCCGGCCCACGATCCAGTAGAGGCCGCCCGCATCCTGGCGGGCCAGGTCGCCGGTATGCAGCCAACCGTCGCGGAGGACGCGGTTCGTCAGCTCCGGATCGCCGTAGTACCCCGACATCAGGTTGTCGCCCTGCAGCAGGAGTTCGCCCATCTCGCCAGGCGCAACGTCCCGGCCTGCCTCGTCGACGATGCGCAGCCGGCAATCCCGCGGCACCCCGATGCAGCCGGGAACGCCGGTGTCCGCGTCCGGCCCCGCGAAGACGCCGCCGATGACGGTTTCGGTCAGGCCATACACATTCACCAGCGGCGCGCGGAAGACCGTGCGGAAGTCCTCCCACAGGCGTTTCTCCAACTGCGCCCCGCAGGAAACCAGCAGCCGGAAATCGCCGCCCAGGAACGCGTCGCGCTGGTCCAGCCCCAATCGCACGATCAACGACAGCACAGTCGGCACCGTCACCATGTGGGTGATGCGCAACCGATAGATCGCATCCAGCAGCGCATCGACCCGCGTCACCTCGAAACGCATCGGGCGGAACACGCAGGCCTGGTGGCAGAACCCGATGACCGGCCCCTGGATCATGCCATCGGCATGCGAGAGCGCCAGGCTGTTGAAGATGCGGCTGTCCGGGTCGTAGCCGTAGACGCTGCCCAGCGTGTGCAAATGCGCGAACAGGGCGCGATGGCTGATGCCGACGCCCTTGGGCCGATCGGTCGTGCCCGAGGTGAAGAGAATGTAGGCCAACGTCCGTTCGTCCAGCGCGTCGGGCGGCGGCTGCGGGGAGGTCGCAGCCAGTAGCGCATGCAGGCCCTCGGCAGGCGTGGACTTGCCCATCAGCCGGCCCAGCAGCCCGCTCGACGCAGGCGCCGATGCCACGATCTCGACCAGCCGCACCGCCTGCTCGCTTGCGGACCATTTCCCGGCGAGTTCGCGATCCAGCAGCAACAAGGCAGCATCCGCCCTGCGGATCAGGCTCTGCGCACGTTCGACCCCGGTTTCGGGATCGAGGTTGACCACGGTGATGCCGTTGCAGACCAACGCCACGAACAGCAGTGCCGCCTCGGCATCGTCGCGCGTGCCGACGACCACGCGGTCGCCGACCACCACGCCGAGGTTGGCCAGCAGCCCGGCGATCGCATCGATCCTGACGCGCAGCTCGCCGAAGCTCACGGTGCGCCGCTCGGTCACCAGCCATGGCCTGCCGGCATTGGCGGGCGCCGCGATGGCGCGGTAACAATCGGCGGCGGTACGGTGGGGAATGTCGAGCTCCATCAAACGAGATCTCCCAATTGCATTCTCAGGATCTTTCCGTTGGCGCTGCGGGGAATGCGCGCGATTCGGCGGAAGATAGCCGGAACGCGCGCGCTCCCCAGGCGCTCACGCACGAACGCCGCCAATGCGCCATCCGACAACGCATCAACATCGGCATCGGCCATCGCCACGATCAATGCGGCGATGCGTTCGCCACCTGCAGGATCCGTCCACCCCAACACGGCCGCTTCCGCAACCCCCGGGCATTGTTGCAGCACCGCCTCGATTTCCTGCGGCTGCACCTTCTCGGTGCCCAGCGTCTTGATGAAGCTGCCGCTGCGCCCGACGATGCGGATGCGTCCGTCGGCATCACGGTGCACCAGGTCGCCGGTGCGCAGCCAGGGGCCTTCGAACGCCGCCTCGGTCGCGGCGGGATCATCCAGGTAACCGCTCATGGGATGCGGCAACAACACCTGCAGTTCGCCTGCCTCGCCCGGAGTCGCTTCCGCGCCGTCCTCACCGATCAGGCGTACCTCGCAACCCACCGGCCAACCGAGGCTTGCATCCTCGGGCGACCAGCCGTCCAGATCCTGGCTGAGACACAGCCCGACGGTTTCGGTGAGGCCGTAGTAGTTGATCACCGGGATGCCGAAGCGCGCGTGGAAACGCCGCACTTCGTCCACGTTGAGGTCTGCACCGGTGCAATACAGCGCCTTCACCGAGGCAAACGTGTCGTCGGCGATGCGCGCACCCAGCAGGTTGACGTGGCGAAGCAGGATCGGGGCCGCGACCATCCGTTGCGACTGCGCAGAGCCGACGCATTCGAGCAGGGCGAAGGCACTGTCGCGCAGTTTCCTGGGCGCGCACACCCAGGTCATGCCGGCCATCGGCGCCGATACGAACGCATTGCGCAACCCGCTCATCGTGTGCGGATCGGCCAGGTTGAGCAGGCGCTCGCCGGGCTGCCAGCCGAAGGTGGCGACGACCAGCTTGCCACTCCGGATCAGCGCGGCATGGCTGAGCACGACCGCCTTGGGCTCGCCTGCGGAGCCGGAGGTGAACAGGAACACCGCCGGGGTTCCGGGTTGCACGCCCGCATGTGCAGGCGCGGTGGCCGGCGCTGCGACTGCTGCCACCGTCGGCGGCTGCAGCATGGACAGGACGGACACCGCGACCGGCGCACGCATGTCCGTCATCGCCTGCCAGGCGGGCAGGCACTGGTCTTCCACCACCACCAGCGAGGGCGTAGTGCGTGCGATCGCCTTGCGCAGGAGGTATTCCGGCCACCCGGCATCCACCGGGACGAAGACCATCGCCTCCATCGCGCAGGCCCAGAAGAGCACCAGGGCGGGCAAGCCCTGGTCGCCCTGGAACATCACCGCATCGCCCGGCCTGACGCCGTGTTCCAGCAGCCACGCCCGACACGCTTCGACCAGGCCGACGAACGCCGTCGCATCGACACGGACCGCACCCGGTGCGGTCTCGACGCTGAAATCCGGATTGATCGACAACGCTTGGTAGGCATCCGCCAGGTGCATGCCCGGAACTGGCTCAGTCATGTCGGGCTCGAATCGAAAAACAGTTCAAGCAGTCGTCATCCCGGGCGCGCGGAGGACGACGATTCCACGACCAGCGAGCGTCAGAACGGGATATCGTCGTCGAACGGCACGTCGTCGAAGTTGGCCGGCTTGGCCGGCGCGGGGTCGCGACGCTGGGCCGGCGCACGCTGCTGGCGATCGCCGCCGCTGCCGTAGCTGCCGCCACCGCCGCCGCCACGCTGGAAACCGCCTTCGCGCGGCGCTCCGCCACCGCCACCGCCACCGCCAGCACCTTCACGGCCACCGAGCATCTGCATCTCGTCGGCCACGATGTCGGTGAAGTAGCGCTTCTGGCCATCGTCGCCTGTCGTCTCGCTGTAGGTGATGCGGCCTTCCACATACACCTGCGAACCTTTCTTCAGGTACTCGCCGGCGATCTCGCCGAGCTTGCCGAAGAAGGTCACCCGATGCCACTCGGTCTTTTCCTGCTGGTTGCCGTCCTTGTCCTTGCGGACCGAGCTGGTGGCCAGGCTGACCTTGGTGATCGCCATGCCGCCCTGCGTGTACTTCACGTCCGGGTCGTTGCCCAGGTTGCCGACCAGGATCACCTTGTTCACGCCGCGTGCCATGTCGTTCCTCGCTTTTTCGCATCGTCCGGAGCGGACGACCAGCATTGAAGTATAGCGGCCACCCCCGGCGCAGTCGGAACTCGCCGAACCACGGCGTCAGGAAAGAACCCGGCTGCCCGACGACGTCCTGCAGCCGCGCGTACCACGGTCAAAAAACCGCTTGACGATCTTTCATGTAAGAAATAGATTCGATTACATGAAAGCAGGCACGACCACTGAAATCGTCCACCGAGCACCAGCGCCGGTACCGGGAACGACTGCGCGAACAGGGCCTGGTCAAGAAGGACGTGTGGATCCGGCCGGAGT
>JAVWUU010000105.1:0-9212 GCA_036666995.1 Thermomonas sp. | reverse complement strand
TGCTTCGCGCCTTCCAGCGCCAGCGTCTGCATCAGGCCGACCAGCGCCATCTTCGCTGCGCCGTAATTGGCCTGGCCGAAGTTGCCGTACAGGCCCGATGACGAGGTGGTCATCACGATGCGGCCGTAGCCCTGCGCGCGCATCGCATCCCATACTGCCTTGGTGCAGTTGGCCGCGCCCATCAGGTGCACGTCGACCACCAGACGGAAATCGTCCAGGGCCATCTTCGCGAACGACTTGTCGCGCAGGATGCCGGCGTTGTTGACCAGGATGTCGACGCGGCCCCACTGCGCCAGCACGCCATCGACCATCGCCTGCACCGCGCGGGCATCGGTCACGGAACACTGGAATGCGCGCGCCTGACCACCGGCGGCTGCGATTTCCGCCGCCACCGCATCGGCGCCATCGCCGAGGTCGTTGACCACGACCTTCGCGCCGCGACTGGCCAGCAGCAATGAGTGTTGTCGGCCAAGGCCACCGCCTGCGCCTGTGACGATCGCCACGCGCCCGGACAGGTCGATCCTGTTCGTGTTGTCGCTCATGAAAGTTCCAGGTGCGCGATCGAGGCCATCGCCGCGTCGCGGTCCCGGTCATCGAAGGCAATGATGTTCAACGCAGCCAGGTCGACATCGTCCAGGCAGCACGCGTTGACGCTGAATCCATGCGGATGGCTCCGCGGCACGTAGAAGCTCTTGATCCCGCAATGGCCGCAGAACCGGTGCTTCGCCGTACCGGTGTTGAAGGTGTATTCGACCAGTGCATCCGCGCCCGCCAGCAGCCGGAAGCGCGAGGCCGGCACGATCAGATGCAGGAACCCGGTCATCCGGCAGATCGAGCAATTGCAGTCGAGCACCTCGAAGCCCGGCGCAGCATCGACCTCGAAACGCACGCGCCCGCAATGGCAACCGCCCTGCATCGTTTCGAGGCCGTCACTCATCGCCGCCACCGAAACGCGTGGGCAGCAGCACGTCATCGGCCAACGCCGGCAGCGGTGCGCCATCGATGCCGCGGGCCTGCAGGCTGCCGTCTTCCTGGCGGAGGTAGACGCGCTCGCCGCCCTGCGCGGATGTGAGCCGCAAGAGGTCGCCGGTCGCGATCCAGTCGCCTTCGTCCTCGAAGCGCAGGTCGCGCCCTTCGCCGCGGTAGCGTTCGACCAGCTGGTAACGCTGCGCGCCAGCGCCGGATTGCAGGCGCAGCCAAGCATCGATGCCGGCGCAGTCCACGCAAGGCCGCTGTCCGCGGAATTCCAGCGCACTGTCCACAGCGGCCGGGTCGATAGCCGGCGCCTGGCGCGTTGCAGGTGCGCGCGATGGTGCGGCATCGCAGCCGGCGAGCAGCGACAGGCACAAGAGCAGCGGGAGCAGGCGCGACATGCGCGGATTGTGCCTCAACGCACGCACGCTTCAGCGCGAGGCGATCGCATCCAGCTCCTGCACCGCCTGCGCGAGGTCCGCGATGCCGGCGATCGTGCGCATGCGCTCGCCGCCGTGGCGCAATGTCGCATCGGCCTCGTGCGCCCAGGTCGTGTGGTACGGCACGTGCACGCCCCAGCCGCCGAGCTCCAGCACCGGCGCGATGTCCGAACGCAGCGAGTTGCCGACCATCAGGAAGCGCTGCGGCGCGATCCCGAATTCCTCGAACAACCGGGCATACGTCGCGGCGTCCTTCTCGCTGACGATCTCGATGCGCGGGAACAGCTCGTGCAGGCGGGCCACCTTGATCTTGGCTTCCTGATGGAACAGGTCGCCCTTGGTGATCAGGACGACGGGATGGTGCGCAGCCACCGATTCAACGGCCTCGCGCACGCCGTCCAGTACCTCCACCGGATGCCGCAGCAGATCCTTGGCCAGGCCGACGATGCGGTGCACGTCGGCGGCGCTGATGCGCGACTCGGTGATCTCCACCGCGGCCTCGATCATCGACAGCGCCATGCCCTTCACGCCATAGCCGAAGAAGCCGATGTTGCGCTTCTCGACTGCGTACAGCCGCTCGCCGACGTCGGCCAGGTCCACATAGCCGGCAACGATGCGCTCGAAATCCGCCTGCGCCTGGTCGAAATAATCCTGGCTGCGCCACAGGGTGTCGTCGGCATCGAAGCCAACCAGGCCGATGCCACAGGAATGTTCGATCGTCGTCATGGGCGCAGTTTACCGACAGGCAAACGAAAGGCGGCTTGCGCCGCCCTTCGTGCCACAACATTTCTTGTTGTTGTTCGATCGCCGGGTATCAGCCCTGTCCGGCCTTCGGCTTGCCGCCGCCATTGGCCGCCAGCCAGGTCTTGTATTCGTCGGCCGTCAACTCGCCATTGCCGTCCTTGTCGGCCTTGGCGAATACCTTGGTCAGGCTTTCGATGGGCGATGCCTCGGCGGCACTCAGCGAGCCGTTGCCGTTCGCATCGAGCTCGGCCCAGGTTTTCTGCGCCGGTGCGGCGGACTGCGGTGCAGCCTCGGTGGGTGGCTGCTGCGGCGTCGCCTGGGCCGCCGGATCCTGCGTGGTCGTCGGAGCGCTCTGTGCGAACGCAGCGGGTGCCGCCAGGGCCGAAGCCAGGGCGAAGGACAGGATGGCGAGCTTGTTGGTCTTCTGCATGTTGGAAACCTCTTCGTTCTGCGGGGGATCAAAACGGATCGTCTGGTGCGGTTGCGGGATGCGCCGCTGACAGGGCCAACGCATCCCGCAACTCACGATTCGCACCTTACGGCGCGCGCATGAACCGGTATTGCAAGCCAAGATGAACGACAACGTTTGCTTAACCACAGGCGCGAAAAGACGCGCTAATCGCGCGGCGCATTCAAGGATCGTTGTCGATCGCTACTGTGCCGCGCGCAGCGGCGGGTCGAGCGGCGGCAGCTTCATCGCCGCGCGGTAGCGTGCATGCAGTGCCTGCACCTTGGCGACATAGGCGATGGTCTCGGCATACGGCGGAATGCCGCCGTATTTCGTCATCGTGCCGATGCCCGCGTTGTAGGCCGCCGCTGCCAGCGCGTAGTCGCCCTTGTAGCGTTGCAGCAACGCGCGCAGGTGGCGCGCCGCGGCATCGATCGATTGCGCGGCATCGAACGGATCGGTCACGCCATAGTCGCCCTGCACATCCGGCATCAGCTGCATCAGTCCCTGCGCCCCTTTCGACGAGACCGCCTTGTCGTCGAAATCGCTTTCCGCATGCGCGATCGCACGCAGGAACGCATCGTCCACCTTGCGCGTCTTCGCCGCCTTGCGGAACGTGGCCGCATGCGCATCGAGCCGTGGCTTGCCGACCTTGCCCAGCCCCTCGTGCGCAGGCGAACCCTTCGGCGTCTCCACGGTGAATTTCAGGTAGGGCATCGCACCTGGAAGGCGACGCGTGGTGTAGACGATGCTGCCGTCTGGCGCATGCCACTCGTACAAGGTGCCGCTGAATACACCGAGGTTGCCCCACAGATTGGGCAGCATGGCCGCGTTGTCGTCGATGGTCTTCGCTTCGCACTTGCTGCCCGGTTCCGGGACCGTCGCAAGACTGACCGTGCCGTCGCGCAGGCAGCGATAGACCGTGCGCGCATCCGCCGCGCCGATGGCGGCGCAGAGCACGATCAGGAGAAGAGCGGAACGTCGCATGGCGCGGAGTTTAGGCAGATGGGCGTGATGCCGAGCCTGCACGCGCCGCCACTCAGGACAGCGTGGCCTCGGCCGCGGGTGTGCGCGTCGCGCGCCACAGGCCCAGGCTGTAACGCAGGAAGTAGCCGACCAGCAATCCGGCGATCGCCAGGGTCAGCGGGCTGCGATGCAGGATCCCGAGCGCGGTCGAATCGGTGAGCGTGACCGCTTGCGACACATCGCGCACCACGACGAAGCGATACGCCAGCCGTCCGAGCATCAATGCGGATAGGCCGACGCCCAGCCACGGATTCGGCGTGTAGAAACGTCCCTCCGGGGTGGTCTCGAATCGGGTCAGGCGCAAGCCGTAGCTCCCCAGCAAGCCGCCGCCGGCAAGCCCTGCAAGCACGCCGAGTCCCGCCATCGACCCACCCAGCGCACCGGCCACGCCGATCAGCAGCAAGGCCAGCGCGGCGATGCAGACGCCCGCGAGCCGCAACCCTATCCGCCATGCCCGCAATGGCTGCCGCCCGATGTGCCGCCGCAGCCTGCGATACAGCACCAGCAGCACCACCGGCGCCAGTACGGCATAGGTCATTGCGGGTGTCGCCATCCTGGTTCGCCTCGGTCGTGGACGTGGTGCTTCGCGAAGTGTGCCGCATGCGGGATCGATGTTCGCCGATCAGCCCGCGCCCGGGATCACACCGGCAGTGCGGTGGTCTTCTTCACCGTGCGCAAGGCAAGTGTCGATTGCACGCGGACCACGCCGGGCAGCTGGGTGAGGATCTCGGTGTGGATGCGCTCGAAGTCCACCGAATCGGCGTAGGCCACGCGCACCATGTAGTCGGCGGTGCCGGCGAGCAGGCAGCACTCGGTGACCTCGGGATGGCGGTTGATCGCGGCCTCGAACGCATCCAGCGCGGCGCGACCCTGCTGATCCAGGGTGACCAGCACAAAGGCGGTGCCGGGCAGGCCGGCGAGCTTCTCGTCGAGCAGCATCACGTAGCGCGCGATCAGCCCGGATTCCTCCAGCAGCTTGACCCGGCGCAGGCAGGCCGAAGGCGACAGGTTGATTCGCTGGGCGAGCTCGAGATTGGTCAGCCGGCCGTCGGCCTGCAACTCGCGGAGGATGGCGCGATCACGGTCGTCGAGGGGGATTTCGTTGGTACGCATATGATTCGATGATCAGCTCTTTGATTCGTCAACAATGCGACATCCACGCATTCATCGCAACGAATTCGGCGATTAAATGCGCGATTCCACGCGCATACTGCCGTCCTTCAGGCGCCGGGTTCGCCGGTGTCGCCCACGGGAGAGGGATTGATCATGCGTGTCGGCGTACCGAAGGAAATCAAGAACCACGAATACCGCGTCGGCCTGATCCCGTCGTCGGTGCTGGAACTCGTCCACCACGGCCACCAGGTGATCGTGCAGAAGGGCGCGGGCCTGGGCGCCGGCCTGACCGACGAGGACTACGTCGCCGCCGGCGCCACCATCATCGAGACCGCCGACGAGATCTTCGCCAGCGCCGACATGATCGTGAAGGTGAAGGAGCCGCTGGCCGAGGAGCGCAAGAAGCTGCGTCCGGGGCAGATCCTCTTCACCTACCTGCACCTTGCGCCCGATGCGCCGCAAACCAGGGACCTGATCGATTCCGGCGCGGTCTGCATCGCGTATGAAACCGTCACCGCGGCGAACGGCTCGCTGCCGCTGCTGACCCCGATGTCGGAAGTCGCTGGCCGGCTGGCTCCGCAGGTCGGCGCGCATGCGCTGGAGAAGGCGCAGGGTGGCCGCGGCGTGCTGCTCGGCGGCGTGCCTGGCGTGCCCGCTGCCGAAGTCGTGATCCTCGGTGGCGGCGTGTCCGGCACCCACGCGGCGACGATCGCCGTGGGCATGGGCGCGCAGGTCACCGTGGTCGATCGTTCGGCGGATGCGCTGAAGCGCCTCGCCAGCCAGTTCGGTACCTCGATCTCCACCGTGTTCTCGACGCGTTCGGCGATCGAGGAACTGGTGCGTCGCGCCGACCTGCTGATCGGCACCGTGCTGGTCCCGGGCGCCGCCGCGCCGAAGCTGGTCACCCGCGACATGCTGAAGACGATGAAGCCGGGATCGGTGATCGTCGACGTCGCCATCGACCAGGGCGGCTGCGTGGAAACCTCGCATGCGACGACGCATGCCGACCCGACCTACGTGGTCGACGGCGTCGTCCACTACTGCGTGGCCAACATGCCGGGCGCGGTCGCGCGCACCTCGACCTTCGCGCTCAACAGCGTGACCCTGCCGTTCACGCTGGCGCTGGCCGACAAGGGCTGGCGCGAGGCGCTGGCGCAGGATCCGTACCTGCGCGATGGCCTGAACGTCTGCGAAGGCAAGCTCACCTGCGAGCCGGTCGCGGAAGCGCATGGCCTTGCCTACACCAGCGCGGAGAGCGTGCTGGGTCTCTGATCCTGCTTGTGGCAGGGATGCCCCGAAGGGGACGGTTCGCCGTCCCCTTCGTGTTTGCGGTGCATCTTCGGTGCTTTGCCCGATCGCGGTTTCAGGACGCTGCGCGTTCCTGCCCGTCCTGATACTCGCGAACCACGCACGCCCAGTGCGCACGCATCTCACTGGCGATCCCCGGGAAAAAACGCCGGCGCGGCCTGCGCATGGGCTTCACCTTCAGGTAGTCCCGCAGCCACTGCGCGTCGAAGCCGTTCCAGACGCCGGCCGCGCTGGCCAGGTTCGACCAGAGCCCGGGATAGACCTCATTCCAGAACACCGATTCGGCTTCGGCCAGGGTCAATCCCGATGCACGGATCTCCCGCGCGATGTCGCGGTACATCCAGTCCTCGATTTCCGTGTCCAGGAACAGTTCGGACATGGCCCGCCACAGCGGCAAGCGCATCTCCGGTGTGACGTTGCCTTCGACGGGCGACGTCATTCCAGCTCGGGTGCAAGGAGACTTTCGAGATACCGAGGTGCGGTTCTTGCAAGCTGCTTCCAGCGTGGCGTCAGGTCCCTCTCGAGTCCGTTCTCGCCAGCCTCATACATGCCGTTGACGATCTTCTGCCTGCCGGTGAGGTAGTTGATGCTGTCCATGGTTTCCTCGCCGCTGTTGCGCATGAAGGTGGATGTGTCCTGCCCGATCAGGCGCATGCCTTGGCCGTCATGGCGAAACGTATAGACGACTTTGCTCGTGGCCCAGCCGCCGCAACTCAGGAACCGCTCGAACGTCAGCCTGAGTGTTCCGTTGCGGATGGCGACCTCCGTCAGCGGATCGTCGAGGCAAGGCTCTTCCACGCTTCGCTCCGTGGGCACCAGCGTCGTGTTCTCCGCCGCCTTGCGGTACATGCCGCCTTCCGCGAACAGGACCAGCAGCATGCGCGGGTTGGTGTTGAGCACCTCATCGCCATCTTCCTCACCATCCGCGCTGATCGGGGCCGGAGCGTCTTGTTCGAGGACGAGCACGATGTCCCGGTCGCCGTCACGATCGAGGTCACCGGCCGCCCGACGAATCTCCTTCCAGCCCGGAGGCGTCCAGTCCTGCAGCGGTCGCAGCGCATCGTCGACAGCGCTGGCTGCACCGCAAGCCGCGCACAGCCCCAGCAACGCGACGACGGCATTCATCGCCACGCGTTGTGTTGTTGCATTCGAAGATCCAACGGTCGCGATGGCCTTCATTTGCTGTCTTCCGCGATCCCGCTGCACGCGGTTTCCTGCAGTCCGCAAAGCTGGTCGAGCCAGCCACGGATCCGCCCGGGCGGTGCGCCGGTGCGTGCCTCGGGATTCAGCCCCATGCGGTCGAAATCCGCGGCATCCAGTGTTCGCACATCGAACTCCGCAAGGACCCACTGTCCCTTGCAGGCGACCAGGGTCGCTGCCGCATGGCTCAGCCCATCGAAATCGAGCGTTCCGCCTTGCGAGGTGAATGCAGTCCCCGCGGTGGCGGCAGGTGCGAGCCTGGCGCGTTCCGCCTGCGATTTGACCGCCAGCTTGCTGCCGCTGACCCACCCGCGCCCGCTGTACATGGGCCGCCGCTTGGCTTGGTCGTCCAGGTCCATCAGCGTGGCGTTGTCGCTGGCGTCGGTGATCAGGAACCATCCGTTCGCGCTGGCCAGCACCTGCACCTCCGGATGCGCCTCCAGCGTCATGCCATCCGATGCGTCCACGTGCACCGGCGGGATCGTGCCGAGGATCGTTCCCTCGATTCCCGGCCTGGAACGCACATTCAGGCCTGCCGGATCGGTTTCCATCACGTAGGCGGTGAAGTCGCAGGCCTGTCGCGAGGCCGTGGCATCCGCCGCACGCGCGTTCGTCGCGTTGCCGCCAAGCGCAGGTTGCGCCAGCAGGCCGCACAGGGCGATGGGCACGGCGATTGCACCCACCCTGCGTATCGGCGACGGCATGCGCATGGCGGCAATCCTTGGGGTGCGGCGGAAGGCGGGCATGCATCGTAGCGCCCGCAGGAAGGCATCATGCATGCAACCGACAGGAACCGACCTCATGACCCATTGGACCCGACTGATCCGCGACGTGCCCGACTTCCCCAAGCCCGGCATCGTGTTCAAGGACATCATGCCCGTGCTCGCCGATGCGGCGGCCTTCGATGACGCGATCGAAGCGCTTGCGGCGCCATGGCATGGCGTCCGCATCGACGCCGTGCTGGCGATGGAGGCGCGTGGTTTCCTGCTGGGTACGCCACTGGCGCGCGCACTGGGTGCCGGGATCGTGCCGCTGCGCAAGCCGGGCAAGTTGCCGGGCAGGGTGTTCACCCAGGCCTATGCGCTGGAATACGGCGAGGACGCGCTGCAGGTGCAGGCGGATGCAGTGCCTCCGGGTGCGCGTGTGTTGATCGCCGATGACGTGTTGGCCACCGGCGGTACCTTGCTGGCCGCGCATGGGCTGGCGAAACAATTGCAGGCCGAGGTCGTCGGCGTGTCGATGCTGATCGAACTCGGCTTCCTCAACGGCCGCGCGCGCTGGGACGGCGAGGCGCCCCTGCATGCGGCGCTGGTGATCTAGCGAAGATCGCTATCGCTTGACCCGGGTTTCCGCTGGCGCGGCCAGCCAGTGCAGCAGGTTCAGCACGAACTGCGCGTTCTGCTCGGCACCGGGCGAGTTCATGCCCATCGGCGAACGTTCCGCACCCGCGCGCTGCGCGCTGAACATCGCGGCCTCACCGAAGAATGCCGCACGCCCCTTGCCGACGTCCTTCACCGCGCCCTGCAACCAGCCGCCGACCTCGACGCGAGGCGTGCCGTCCACGAATTTCCACGCCCTGGCAGGATGCAGGGAGATGAACCCGGCCGGCAGCACCATCACTGGCTGCGCACCCGGGGCACGAAACGCCTGGCCAGTGAACGAACGCAATTGCGAAATCGATTCACCGGCGTTGCGTCCGCGAACGATCGCGTGGTCGGCCAACGTGCCTTCATCGAGGCGGAACAGGGTGGGCTTCGCCTTCGCTTCGTCATCGAGGCCGGCGAAGGCGAAACCGTCGGTGAACTCCACATCGAAGGCCGCCGCCAACGCCAGCGCCGCACCGGCCAATGGCATGTGGTCGGCGATCAGCAGCAGACGGCCACCACCGTGTACCCAATCGCGCACGGCGGCAATTTCGGCCGGCGCGAACGCGGACGGCGTGGGCGTCGGATAGTCGTTCC
>JAVWUU010000104.1:0-9279 GCA_036666995.1 Thermomonas sp. | reverse complement strand
GACGATGCCGATGCCGAGCTCACGCGCCAAACCCGCGTAGAGCGACAGCCAATCGTCACGCAGCGGCTGGATCGCCGCCAGCGATGCATGCAGGTCACCGCGGGTGGCGTCGTCGAACATCGCCGCCAGTTCCAGCGACAGGTACTCGGGCAATACCGCGAGCTCCGCGCCGCGATGTTTCGCCTCGCGCAGGAGACGTTCCTGTTTCGATGCGAATTCGGCGAAGTTGCTTGGCTCGCCGATCGCGTATTTGCAGGCCGCTACTTTCATGTGCGTGTGTCCTCGTCCAGTGGCCGCAGCCAGAACGTCAGTGGATGCTCGATGTCGCCGATGCCGGTCTCGTTCCAGTGCAGGCGCATGGTCATGCCTGGCTGACGCACGTAGCCGCGCTTGCCCCAGAACACCTCGTTGCCGCGATGGTCGGCGGGTCGGCGTGGATCTGCAGCATCGCGATCCACCGCCGCGAACGCGGTCATGTCGAAGCCGCCGAGCGCACGCGCATGTGCCTCGCGTGCATCGAAGAACGCATGACCGATGCCGCGACGGCGGTGCGCCGGCAACAACACCGACTCGCCGCAATAAAAGACCTTCGATACATCGACACCGCGCGCCAGGAACGGCGCCTGGAACTCGGCGCTGTCCTGCACCAGCGGAATGCCGGTGCTCGCTCCGACGACAGCATCGCCATGCCTTGCCAGCACCACGATGCTGTCCGCCGACTGCGCGTAGGCATCCAGGTACTCGCGTTCGTAGGCTGCATCGCCGTGGTAGAGGTAGGGCCAGTCGCGGAACACCGCGATGCGCAGCGCCGCGACTGCGTCCAGGTGCGGCCGCAGGGCCGCACCGGACAGGCATTCCAATGTGATCGCATCGTCCATGGCCTTGATTCTATGGGCGTGGCGCTAGAGGCGTGGCTCAGGCGTCGTGGTCGGCAATCGGATCGATGCGCACCGGCGATGGCGCGCGTGCCGCCACCTGGTACCAGTCGACCTTGCGCGTCGCCACCATGATCGCGGCCAGGATCGCGAACAGCAGGCCGGAGCCCAGCACCAGCGCGTTGTCCTCCGACAGCAGCAACCCGTACAGCGCGGCATACAACAGGCCAAGCATCGCCGCGAAGCCCACGCCACGCGCACGGCTGCGCAACACATGGGCGAGGTAGAACCCGAGCAGTCCGATGCAGGCGATGCTGGCTGCGGAATAGGCGATGCCGAACGCGATGTGTTCGGACAGGCCGAGCAACAGCAGGAAGAAGATCGCCAGCGCCAGCCCGACCAGCAGGTACTGGATCGGATGGATCGGCAACTGGCGGATGGTCTCGAACATGAAGAAGCCGACGAAGGTCAGCAGCACGAACAGCAGGCCGTACTTGCTGGCGCGGTCGAGCTTGGAGTACAGGTCCACCGGCTCGACCAGCGACAGGCCGATCGCGTCCATTTCCACCGATTTTTCCGACCTGCCGGCGCGGTACTGCGCCTGCGCGTTGCTGGCGAGCGAGGACACGTCCCACTCCGCGCGGAAGCCGTTGCCGTCGATGCGCGGCGCGCGCGGCAGGAAGTCGCCGTTGAACTGCGGATGCGGCCACGCCGACGCCAACACGATGCGGTTGCTGTCGGCGATCGGGGTGACCTGCAGCGCCTCGGTGCCGCGCAGCGCGAACGCGAACTGCAGCGGGAACGCCAGCCTTCCTTCGACGATCGCGGTGCCGGGCAGCAGTGCATGCACCCCGGCTTCGTCGCGGCCCAGCTGGCCCTGCAGCACCGGCAGCGACATCGCGCCCATCTTCAGGGTCGGCGTGCCCGACAGGCCGCGCACGTCGGCGATGCCGATGTCCAGCCATGGCGTGCCGACCGTGCGCGGACGTGCCGGGTCGGCGTCGGGAATGCGTGCGTCGAACGTGGCGTCCAGCCTGCCCTGCAGTTCGTACACCCGCACCTGGTGCAGGCCACGCTTGCGGATCGATGGCAACAGCTTGCCATCCAGCGTCAACGTCTTCGGGAAGTACAGCCAACTGCCCTCGACCGTGCTCTGGCGCTTGCGCACGACTCCCTTCGCGTCGGTCTCCTCCACCTCGACCTGTTCGCTGTACGGGACCACCAGCACCGGGCCAGCCAGGTGCTGCGTGCGCGCGTAACTCTGCGCCACCGCTTCCACCGCTTGCTGGCGATACATCTGTCGCTCGTTGATGGTGCCGCGGACCATCGTCAGCGGCACCAGGATCGCCAACGTGAGTATCGCCACCATTACCGCCTTGAACGCCAATCGCATCGCCCTGCCCCGCCCGTGGATGTGGCATGCAGGGTCGCGCTGCTGTTCGACGCCATGATGGGCGGACGATGAAGCGAGGGTGAGGCAGGTGCGATGTGCCCGCTCTTGTGGGAGGGGCTTCAGCCCCGATCGCGGTGGCAAGAGCTCGGGGCTGAAGCCCCTCCCACAGGACCGCTCCTACAGCAGTGGCAGCACCACGCGGGCCATCGCACCGCCACCTTCACGATTGCCAAGCGTCGCGCGGCCTCCATGCAACTGCGCGATCTCGGCGACGAAGTTGAGGCCCAGCCCGCTGCTGCGGGTGCCGCCATCGGGGCGCGGCAACGAATAAAAACGCTCGAACACCCGCTCGATGGCGTAGTCGGGAATACCAGGCCCGCGATCGGCGACATCCACGATCAACGCGCCGTCTTCCACCTGCAACCGCAGTTCGACCACGCCATCCGCCGGCGAGAAATCGATCGCGTTGTCGACCAGGTTGGCGAGCATCCGCCGCAGCAGGAATGGATCGCCCTGCAAGGCCGGCAGTCCATCGCTGGCGTGCACTTCGACGCAAACGCGCGATGCCTGCGCGCGAGTCTCCGCATCCTCGGCGACCTCGCGCGCCAACGCGACCATGTCGACCGCTTCGGGCCGCTCGATGCGCTGCCGATGCTCGACCTCGGCCAGGGCCAGCAGCTTGTCGACCATCGTCGCCACCCGCCGGCTCTGGGTGCCGATGCTCGCCGCGAATCGCGCGCGGTCGGCATCCGGAAGCGGCCCTTCCAGCAGTTCCGCGGCACCGCGGATCGCCGCCAGCGGACTCTTCAGTTCGTGGGTCAGCGTGTGCACGTAGCGCTCGACGTACTGCTTGCCGTCCAGTTGCTTGCGCATGCTCTCCAGCGCGCGACCGAGGTCGGCGAACTCGCCGGCGGGTTTCTCGATGCCGCGCTCGGGCAGGCTGGCGCGCTGGCCCGCGGAGACCGCATCCGCATACCGACGCAGGCCGGCCAATTGCCGCGACAACCACCACGCCATCACCAGCCCGACCAGCAATGCGCTGCCCAGCAACACCCAACCCCAGCGCAGGATCACGTCCTGGCTGCGCTCGATGAAGGGCTGGATGCTGCGATTGGGCTTGGAGACGGTGAGCACGCCGGCGATGCGCCCGGAGGCATCGCGGATCGGCGCGGCCACATACATCACCGAGCTCATCTCGTCGTCCGGATCGTCGCGGGTCGAGCGCGCGCCGTATTGTCCGCGCAAGGTGCGGTGCACGTCGTTCCAGCGCGAATTGTCGCGGCCCAGGTCGCGGCCGGCGGAGTCGTAGACCACGATGCCGCGTGCGTCGGTCACCGTGATCCGATAGCTCGGCGCATGCTTGTACTGGCCCCAGATCTTGCCGCCGATCTCGCGCTGGCCCATCGAGCGGATCCGCGCAGCGAACCGGCCCTCGTTGATGCGCCCGGCCAGCAGGTCGTCGCTGGCGAGTTCGGCGAGCACGTTTGAGGTGTCGGCCAGGGTGTCTTCCATCGCCTGGCGCACACCGGGCTTGACCTGCTGCACGAACACGTTGCCCAGCAGCAGCGCGGCCACCGCCACGATCAGGAAGTACCCCAGCAGGACGCGCAGGCCGATCTTCATGGCGCTGCCGGTGCGATGTCAGTCGACATCGATGGAATAGCCCAGGCCGCGATGCGTGCGGATCGGGTCGCGGCTCGGATCCAGCGCGCGCAGCTTGGCGCGCAGCGTCTTCACGTGGGTATCGACGGTGCGCTCGCCGCTCTCCAGCGCATCTTCCCAGGCGCGATCGAGCAACTGCGCGCGGCTGAGGATCGCCCCGGGTCGGCGCAGCAATTCGTGCAGCAGCGCATGTTCGTAGCGGGTCATGTCCAGCCAGTGGCCCGCGTAACGGATGCGATGGGCCACCGCGTCGACCTCGAAGCGACCGCGGCGCTGGGTCTCGCCGCCTTCGTGCCTGCGCAATCGCGCGCGCACCCGCGCCACCAGCTCGCGCGGCGAGAAGGGCTTGGCCATGTAGTCGTCCGCGCCCAGCTCGAGCCCCAGCACGCGATCGATTTCGTCGTTGCGCGCGGTCAGGAACACCACCGGCACCGCGCTGGTCGTGCGCAACTCGCGGCAGACCTCGAACCCGCTGCGATCCGGCAAACCAACGTCCAGGATCACCAGGTCGATGCCGCCCTGCTTCAGTCGCGGCATGACGCTGCCACCCAGCAACACGTGCTCTGCGGTGAACCCCTCCGCGCGCAGCGCGTAGAGGATGGTCTCGGCGATGGCGGGCTCGTCTTCGGCCAACAGGATTGTGGTGAGCATGCGCGGCATCGTAGCCGAGGCGGACATCCGGTTTGCGTGGTCAGCGTGAAGTCGTAGGGGCAGGCCCCGTGCCTGCCCGCTCTTCTCGTGACAAGGGCAGGCAAGTGGGCCTGCCCCTACAATTCACCGATGAACTATCGCCACGCCTTCCACGCCGGCAACCACGCGGACGTGCTCAAGCACGTCGTCCTGCTGGCGCTGTGCGACGCCCTGACCGGCAAGCCCGCACCCTGCTTCGCGCTCGATACCCATGCCGGCCGCGGCCTGTACAAGCTGGATGGCGAGTCCGCTCAGAAGACCGGCGAGGCCCAGGACGGCATCGCCCGGCTAATCGCCGAAGCCCCGCGCGACCCCGCGATCCAACGCTACCTCACCGCGGTGCGCGCCTGCCGGCAGGAACATGGCGGTCATGCCTATCCCGGCTCGCCGTGGCTGCTCGCGCATGCCCTGCGCGAGCAGGATCGGATCTCCGCGTGCGAGTTGCTGCCGGAAGAAGCCACTGCATTGCAGGACACAATCGCCCGCGACCAGCGCGTGGCGGTGCACCAGCGCGATGGCTATGCCGCGATCAAGGCGATGCTGCCGCCGAAGCATGGCGCGACGAAATTCGCGCGCGGGCTGGTGCTGGTGGACCCGCCCTACGAGGCACAGCTCGACGAATTCGACATCGCCATGAAGGCCTTGCGCGAAGGCCTGGCACGCTGGCCGCAGGGCACGTTCGTCCTGTGGTACCCGATCAAGCAGGGCCGCGCCCTGCAGCGCTTCCATCGCTCCGCGGCCGCGATGGACGCCAGGTCCGCGCTGGTGCTGGAACTGCTGGTCCGGCCCGACGACTCGCCGTTGCGCATGAACGGCAGCGGCATGCTGGTCCTCAACGCGCCCTGGCAATTCGACGCGGCGATGCGACCCGCGCTGGCCGCGCTGCAGGCCGCACTCGGCGAGGCCGGGGCGGCGTCGCGGGTGGAGTGGCTGCGGCCGCCTGCCTGATCGCTTTTCACCTGTTCCCTGCGAAACTCCCACCTCACCTCATTCCAAGCACTCCCATGCCCTCCAGTTTCTTCGCTCTTTTCGACGACATCGCCACCCTGCTCGACGACGTCTCGGTGATGACCAAGGTCGCCACCAAGAAAACCGCCGGCGTGCTCGGCGACGACCTCGCCCTGAACGCGCAGCAGGTCAGCGGCATCCACGCCGACCGCGAATTGCCGGTGGTCTGGGCTGTCGCCAAGGGTTCGCTGCTCAACAAGGTGATCCTGGTGCCGGCCGCGCTCGGCGTGGCGGCACTGGAGGCCTGGCTTCGTGGCCGCGGCTACAACGTGCCGCTGATCACCCCGTTGCTGATGATCGGCGGCGCCTTCCTCTGCTACGAGGGCGTGGAGAAGCTGGCGCACAAGTTCCTGCACAAGCCGCAGGAAGACGAGCAGCACCACGCGGAACTGGTGGATGCGGTCTCCGACGAGACCGTGGACATGGTCGCGTTCGAGAAGGACAAGATCAAAGGGGCGATCCGCACCGATTTCATCCTGTCGGCCGAGATCATCGTGATCTCGCTGGGCACGATCGCCACCCAGCCGTTCATGAAGCAGCTGGCGGTGCTCGTCGCGATCTCGCTGATCATGACCGTGGGCGTGTACGGACTGGTCGGCGGCATCGTCAAGCTGGACGACCTGGGCCTGCGGCTGACCCGCGAGAACGCCGGCAAAGTCAGCGCTGCGATCGGCCGCGGCATCCTGGCCTTCGCCCCGAGGCTGATGAAGTTCCTGTCGATCGCCGGCACCGCGGCGATGTTCCTGGTCGGCGGCGGCATCCTGGTCCACGGTGTCCCCGCCCTGCACCACATGGCCGAGGCCGTCCGCGCGTATCCGCCGGGCTGGCTGTGGGAGAACCTGTTCAATGCGGTCGTCGGCGTCATCGCCGGCGCGATCGTGCTGGGCGCGGTGGCCGGAATCGCCCGTTTGCGCGGCAAACCGGCCACGCCAACCCACTGATTCGTCCCAGTCGGAGCGCTCTGGACACGCGCCATTCATTTTCTTAACCCCGATGCAGGGATGATGCCCCGATGGCCGCACGCAACCGCATGCCCCCGTGGCACGAGAAAATCCACCTCGCCAATGGTCGCGAGGTGCTGGTCCGCCCGATCCGCCCCGAGGATGCCGTGCCCTTGCGCGCCGCCTTCGTGCTGCTGGAGCCGGACGAGGTCCGCCAACGCTTCCTACACCCGATGAAGGAGCTGGGCGTGGAACAGGCCGAGCGCCTGACCCGTCCGGATCCCCGCCGCGAGTTCGCCTTGGTCGCCGCCGAGCCCTTGCCGCCCGGCGAAGCCCTGGTCGGAGCGGTGGCGCGCATCGCCATCGACGACAACGGCCGCGACGCCGAGTTCGCGATCCTGGTCAGCCATTACGTCAATGGCATGGGCCTGGGCCGCCACCTGATGCGGCGGCTGGTGCGTTGGGCCAAAGGCCGCAAAGTCCTGCGGATCTACGGCGAGGTGTTGGAAAGCAACCTGCCGATGCAGGCGCTGGCGGCCTCGCTGGGCTTCAAGCGCGAGACCACCGGCGAACCCGGCTTGGTGCGGATGGTGCTTGAGCTGCCACCGCCGAAGCCGAAACTGCCGCCCCCGCCGCCGGGCGCGCTGGCCATGGGTCGCTGAGCCCAGCGGCTAAACTCCACCCTGCGTTCCCACAACCTGGATCCCAACGCGCTGGCGCACTGCGTCCGGCGCCGGTCGCCTTTTCGCATGCCCGAATCTCCCGTGCCCCAGAACCCGCTTTCCTTCCCCGTCCCGCTGCCGAAGCACGGCCAGTCCCGCGCCTTCTGGCGCGCGCCGCCGTCCGGCACCGCACTGGCCTGCGCGATCGCCGCCGCCGCGACCCGACACCCCGGCCCGCTGCTGGTGGTCGCCCGCGACAACCACGCCGCGCACCAGCTGGAAGCCGACCTGCGGCTGCTGACCGCCGGCGACAGCGGTGTCCCGGTGCTCGGCTTCCCCGACTGGGAAACCCTGCCCTACGACCGCTTCAGCCCGCACCCCGACATCGTCAGCCAGCGCCTGGCAACGCTGGCCCGGCTGCCGGACCTGACCCGCGGCATCGTGGTGGTGCCGGTCGCCACCCTGATGCAGCGGCTGGCCCCGCTCGGCCACGTGCTGGGCAACCGCTTCGACCTGCGCGCCGGCCAGCGACTGGACCTGGATGCCGAAAAACGCCGGCTTGAATCCGCGGGTTACCGCAACGTCCCGCAAGTGCAGGACCCCGGCGATTTCGCCGTGCGTGGTGGCCTGCTCGACGTCTTCCCGATGGGCAGCGATGCGCCGTTCCGGCTGGAACTGCTGGACGACGAGATCGACACGATCCGTACCTTCGATCCGGAATCGCAGCGCTCGCTGGACAAGATCGAGCGCATCGAACTGCTGCCTGGCCGCGAGGTTCCGCTCGACGATACCCGCGTGCAACACGCGCTGGACGCGCTGCGCGAACGCTTCGACGTCGACACCCGCCGCAGCGCGCTGGTGCAGGACCTGAAGGCCGGCGTCGCCCCGGCCGGCATCGAGTACTACCTGCCGCTGTTCTTCGACACCCCTCGGGGGCAGGCCCACGCCACCGCGACGCTGTTCGACTACCTCGCGCCCACCGCATTGCCGCTGCTCTGCGATGGCATCAGCGAAGCCGCCGACCACGCCTGGCAGCAGATCGGCCAGCGCTACGAGCAGTTGCGCCACGATGTCGAGCGCCCGCTGTTGCCGCCGACCGAGTTGTGGCTGGCTCCGGACGCGCTGCGCGAGACCCTCAACCGGGGCGAGCGCGTCGAAGTCTGCGACGGTGCGCATCCGCGCCACGCCGATGCCCATGCCTTGCCGGTACAACCCGCGCCCGCATTGCCGGTCGCGGCCAGAGATCAGCCCGCCGGCGACGCGCTGCGCACCTTCCTCGCCAATTATCCGGGCCGCGTGTTGGTTGCCGCCGATTCGGCCGGGCGTCGCGAGGCACTGCGCGAAGTGCTCGATGCAGCGGGACTGCAACCCGCAGTGGTGGCGGATTGGACGGCCTTCAGCGATGCGAGCAGCGTCCGGTTCGCGATCGCCGTCGCCCCGTTCGACGACGGGTTCGCGCTCACCGAGCCCGCGCTGTGCGTGCTCACCGAACGCCAGCTGTTCCCCGAACGCGCCTCGCAACCGCGCCGCCGCAAGCGCGCCGGCCGCGAGCCCGAAGCGATCATCCGCGACCTCGGAGAACTCTCGCTGGGCGCGCCGATCGTCCACGAGGACCACGGCGTCGGTCGGTACCGCGGCCTGGTGGCGATGGAAATCGGCGGCATGCCCGGCGAATTCCTCGACATCGAATACGCCAAGGGCGATCGCCTGTACGTGCCGGTCGCGCAACTGGACCGCATCAGCCGCTATTCCGGCGCCAATCCCGACACCGCGCCGCTGCACAACCTCGGCGGCGAGCAATGGGCGAAGGCGAAGAAGAAGGCCGCCGAGAAAGTCCGCGACGTCGCCGCCGAACTGCTGGAAATCCAGGCCAAGCGGCAGGCCCGCAAAGGCCTGGCGATCGACGTCGACCGCGCGATGTACGAACCCTTCGCCGCCACCTTCCCGTTCGAGGAAACGCCAGACCAGCACGCCGCGATCGAGGCCGTCATCCGCGACCTTGCATCGTCGCAGCCGATGGACCGGGTGGTCTGCGGCGATGTCGGCTT
>JAVWUU010000103.1:0-9370 GCA_036666995.1 Thermomonas sp. | reverse complement strand
CCAGGATCGCACCGCAATCCGAACGCGCATGGATCGACCTGTGCAGGATCCACTTCGATTTGAGCGCCGGCCAGCCAGCCAATCCGCACTTCGACGAGGCGCTGGATGCCTGCAGCAAGGGGTCGGCCATGCTCTATGGCGCATCGAACCTCGCCAGTCTTGCCGTGATGAAATCCATCAAGGGCGTTGCCACGCCAGAGGACTGGAGTTCCCTGCAACAACGCATGCGAACCACCACCATGACCGCCAGCAACGCCGCGGTCGCTTGGTACCTCGTGCGTTATTCGAACGGTGACGCACGAATCGATGCACGCAACGTGATTCCCGTGATCGACATCGTGGGCCAGCGCGCGGGCTTCCGTCCTGAGGAGTACGCGGGTTTCGGGTACTACGCGGCCAAGAAGGGATTGGACGCGGATGCGTACCGCTTTTTCGCCAAGGCGATAGAAACATCGCCTCCCCGCAGCACCTTGCCTGCCGCCCTCGTGCAGGACTTGCGTGCGGAAGGTCATGCGGAATGGGCCGGGAGACTGGAATCGTTCGCAAGATCGCGGGGGCAATCGCCAGTGAATGCCGAAGCGACTTCTCGCTGAGGCCCAGCCACACGGGAAGCAATGCGAAACGACCGATTCCGGTCACTTGATCGCGCGTGATGCCGCATCCCTGAGCGACAGCAGCAGCGTTGCGAGCGCAGCTCCGTCTTCGGGAAAGAGACGGCCATGCGTTCCGAGCCTGCGCCACCGCCTCGACGCCCAAGCGTCGTAATATCCTGTGCACGCGCATCCGAGATGCCTTGCCGGCATCCAAGATACCCACCAGCAACCTTCGGATCCCTACCCAGGCCATGAAAGCGGTCATCCTCGCCGGCGGACTCGGCACGCGGATCAGCGAAGAAACGGTGGTGCGCCCGAAGCCCATGATCGAGATCGGCGGCATGCCTGTGCTCTGGCACATCCTCAAGATCTATTCGCACCATGGCATCAACGACTTCATCATCTGCCTTGGCTACAAGGGCTACATGATCAAGGAGTACTTTGCGAACTACTTCCTGCACATGTCGGACGTCACGTTCGACATGTCCACGAACAAGCTCGAAGTGCACCACAAGCACGCGGAACCGTGGCGCGTCACGCTGGTCGATACCGGCAACGATACGCAGACGGGCGGCCGGCTGAAGCGGATCGTCGACTATCTCGACGGCGAAACCTTCTTCTTCACCTACGGCGATGGACTGGCCGACATCGATATCCGCGACGAGCTCGCCTTCCACAAGGAGAAGGGAACGCTGGCGACGATGTGCGCTGCGCAGCCCCCTGGCCGGTTCGGTGCAATCGACATCCGGGACCATCGGATCACCCGTTTCGAGGAAAAGCCGGCGGGCGATGGCACCTGGATCAATGGCGGATTCTTCGTGCTCGAGCCCGCTGCGCTCGATTACATCGCCGGCGACGCCACCGTCTGGGAGCGCGACCCGCTGGAACGACTTGCTCGCGACGAGCAGCTCTCCGCATATCCGCACCACGGCTTCTGGCAGCCGATGGACACGCTGCGGGACAAACTGAAGCTGGAGGAGCTCTGGCAATCGGGCGCGGCGCCATGGAAGGTATGGGGGTGAGCCTGTTCGGGGGGTTCTATGCGGGAAAACGCGTGCTGGTCACGGGCCACACCGGCTTCAAGGGGTCTTGGCTTGTGCTCTGGCTGCGCGCCATGGGTGCCGAAGTCTCGGGGCTGGCGCTCGATCCGGATACCGAGCCCTCGCATTGGGGTCTGTTGGGGCAAAGCGATGTATCGGACCACCGCGTGGACCTTCGCGACGCGGGGGATGTGCGGAAGGTGATGGCTGCAGTGCGGCCGCAGATCGTGTTCCATCTAGCCGCGCAACCGCTCGTGCGCCGCAGCTATCAAGATCCCGTCGGTACGTTCTCGTCGAACGTGATGGGTCTCGTGAACTTGCTCGAGGCGATCCGCACCAGCCCTCACGTGCGCGTGCTCGTCAACGTCACCACCGACAAGGTCTATGCCGAGCAATCCAGTGCTGACGCCTACTGCGAAGGCGATCCTCTCGGCGGACACGATCCTTACAGCAGCTCCAAGGCTTGCGCGGAACTGGTGTCGGAATGTTACGGCAAGAGCTTCTTCGGCACGACTGGGCTCGACGTGCGCATCGCGAGCGCGCGCGCCGGCAACGTGATCGGCGGAGGCGACTGGGCGGAGGATCGACTGGTGCCGGACCTGATCCGTGCTGCCGCCTCGGGACAACGGCTCCAGGTCAGGAATCCGACCGCCATCCGGCCGTGGCAGCACGTGCTGGAACCCCTGTCCGGGTACCTCCGCCTGGCCGAGCGACTGGCGAACGACCCGGCACTTTGCGGAGCCTGGAACTTCGGCCCCGGTGCGGGGGGCGAAGTCACCGTAGGATCACTCGTCGAAAAAATGGCGGGACATTGGCGTGCGATTACCATCGAACGCGACGGCGACACCCATCCGCACGAGGCGGCGACCCTGAGGCTCGATGCCGGGAAAGCGGCGGAACGGCTGGGCTGGCGCCCGGTTTGGACACTCGACGAAACGGTCGCCAGAACGGCCTCGTGGTACCGGGCTTTCAACGAGGGTGGCCGCGTGGCAACTGCGGACGATCTTGCTGCCTACATCAGGGATGCCAAGCGCCTCGGCCTGGAGTGGACGTCATGAAGTGGCGTGCCACGCCGATGGTCGGCTTGTATGAAATCGATCACACACCGACCAGCGACCCAAGGGGTCGCTTTACCCGCCTGTTCTGCGAAAGAGAACTGACGGAGATCCGACCCGGCCTGCATTTCAGCCAGATCAACCTGTCCGAGACCATCGGCAAGGGCACCGTACGCGGTCTGCACTACCAATCGCCGCCATGTATGGAGACGAAGCTGATCCGCTGTTTGCGTGGTCGCGTCTACGATGTGGCGGTCGACGTCCGTGCGGGCTCGCCGACGTTCCTGAAATGGCACGGCGTCGAACTCGCCGAAGACAATGATCGCGCAGTCCTCATCCCCGAAGGTTTTGCCCACGGCTTCCAGGCGCTGACGGAGGACGCGCATCTGCTCTACATGCATACCTCCGCCTGGTCACGGAGGCATGAACACGGCTTGCGCTACGACGACCCCAGGCTGGGCATCGACTGGCCGCTGCCACCCGCCCACTTGTCGCAACGGGATCGCGGGCACGACCTGTTGGACTCCGCCTTCGCGGGGATGCCGACGTCGTGAAATGCCGCCATTGCCAGGCAACGCTCAGCGACGTGTTCCTCGACCTGGGGAGCGCTCCACCGTCCAATGCCTTCCTGAGTGAAGCGGACTTGCAGGCACCGGAAACCTGGTTCCCGCTCAAGCTTTACACCTGCTCCTGCTGTCGCCTGGTGCAGGTGGACGAGGTGCAACGGCACGACGCATTGTTCCCCGGTGACTACGCGTACTTCTCCTCCTACTCCACCAGTTGGCTGGCCCACGCAGAACGCTACGTAGCCCGCGTCGTCGAGAGACTGGGCCTGGGGGTGGAGCACTTCGTGATGGAAATCGCGTCCAACGACGGGTATCTCCTGCAATACATCAAGGCGCGCAACATCCCCTGCATCGGCATCGAACCCACAACCGGCACCGCGAATGCGGCGCGCGCGCGCGGGATCGAGACACTGGAACGATTCTTCGGGCTGGACTTCGCCCGGGGATTCGCCGCCGAGCGGCGGCGCGCGGACCTGGTGGTCGCGAACAATGTGCTGGCGCATGTACCCGACCTCAACGACTTCGTTGGTGGCATCACCGAAATCCTCGCCCCCGAAGGCGTGCTCACGGTCGAGTTCCCGCACCTCATGCGATTGGTCGAGCAGCATCAGTTCGACACCGTCTACCACGAGCACTTCTCGTATTTTTCCTTCGGCACTGCGAAGCGAATCCTCGCCCACCACGGATTGCGGGTATTCGATGTCGAGCAGCTGCCCACCCACGGCGGGTCGCTGCGGGTCTGGGCTTGCCACGAGGAGGCTACCCATCGCGAAACCGCCGCCGTGGCCGCGATGCAGTCGATGGAAGCCGCCGCAGGGATGGGCGACATGGCCTGGTACCGCGATTTCCAACCCAAGGCGGATCGTGTCAAGGACGACCTGCTCGGGTTCCTGCTTGGCTGCAAGCGGGACAATAGACAGGTGGTGGCATACGGCGCGGCCGCCAAGGGCAATACCTTGCTCAACTACGCAGGCGTGCGACCCGACCTCCTGCCTTGGGTGGCGGATGCGTCGCCATACAAACAGGGCCGGCACCTGCCCGGCTCGCGTATCCCGGTCGTCGCCGAGGCGCTGATTCGCGAAACCCGTCCTGAGTTCGTGCTCGTCCTGCCTTGGAACCTGCGCGAGGAAATCACCGCACAACTGGAATACATCCGCGAGTGGGGCGGACGATTCGTCACCGCCATCCCGGGTCTGGAGGTGTCATGAGCATCGCCGCTGCCAATTCCCGCATCCATTACACCAAGCCGTCGATCACGGCCCTCGAAATCCAATACGCCAATCTGGCGGTGACCGAGGGGTGGGGGGAGCGCTGTTACGAGTACATCCAGCGTTTCGAGCATTCGTTCGGCTGCCACCTCGGTGTCCGGCATGCCATCGCCACCTCGAGCGGCACCGGCGCCCTGCAGCTAGGAATGGCGGGGCTGGGCATCGGGGCTGGCGACGAGGTGATCCTCGCCGACATCAACTGGATTGCATCCGCCGCGCCCATCACGCATCTGGGCGCGACGCCGATCCTCGTGGACGTCTCGCGGGAGACCTGGTGCCTGGATCCCGCGGCAGTCGAAGCGGCGATCACGCCACGGACCAAGGCGATCCTCGCCGTGCACCTCTACGGCAACCTCTGCGACATGGACGAACTTGGCGTCATTGCCTCCAGGCACGGGGTGCACCTGATCGAGGATGCCGCCGAAGCCATCGGATCGGTCTGGCACGGTCGGCGCGCCGGCTCGATCGGGGCATTCGGGGCATTTTCGTTCCACGGCACCAAGACGGTCACCACCGGCGAGGGCGGGATGTTCGTCACCAACGACGACGCCCTGCATGAGAGGGTGCTGACGCTGTCCAACCACGGGCGCGCGCGGGGCGAAGCACGCCAGTTCTGGCCCGAACGGATCGGATACAAGTACAAGATGTCGAACGTCCAGGCCGCCATCGGTTGCGCGCAAATCGACCGCATCGACGAGCTCGTCGCCGGAAAGCGGCGCGTCTTCGACGCATACCGCGATGCGCTCGCAGGACTGCCGCTCACGATGAATCCCGAGCCGACCGGCACCACGAATGGATACTGGATGCCGACCATCGTCGCGAACGAGGCGGTGCCGTTCCAACGCGAGCGCCTGCTCGCGGCGTTCAATGCAGGCAACATCGACGGGCGCGTGTTCTTCTGGCCGCTGTCGAGCCTGCCACCATTCGAGGGACACGCTGCCAACCCCGTTGCCACCGGGTTGCACCGCCGCGCCCTCAACCTCCCGAGTTACCACGATCTCCGCGACGACGAAATCGCCCGGGTCGCGAGCCTGGTCATCGAGCACTTCACCGAGGCATGTCGTGGCCGCGCATGAACACCTCACTCCGGCGCAGGTGGCGCGGTTCCACGAGGAAGGCCTGCTCGTCGTGCCGGGCTTCTACGACCGCGATGGGGAGGTCGCGCCGGTCCAGCGCTCGATCCACCAGGTGATCGGCCAGGTCATGAAGCGCAACGGGATGGTCGATTCCCGACCTCCCTTCAACGGGGACGACTTCGATGCCGGTTACCAAGGATTGATCGCCGTTGATCGCGCGTTTGGTGGCGAGGTCTACGATGCCGTGAAGCAACTGCCGGCGTTCGTTCGCCTGCTGAGCACACCCAAGCATGAAGACCTGTTCCGGCAGCTTCGGCCTGGCGCGATCCCCGGCATCGCCGCGGGTGGCTACGGCATCCGCATCGACAATCCGGGAGAGGATCGTTTCCGCGCCGCATGGCACCAGGAATATCCCGCCCAGTTGCGAAGCCTGGATGGCATCGTGTTCTGGAGCCCGCTGGTTGCGGTGACGGACGATCTCGGTCCGATCCAGTTCTGCCCCGGCTCGCATCGCGCCGGTCCGGCCCCCCGTGCGCTCCATTCCGGAAGCCGGGAAGACAGGTGCTTATGCACTTGCCCTTGAAAACGAGGCCGCGCTACTTGGCCGCTACCCCAAGGTCGCGCCGCTCACCATGCCTGGCGACCTCGTGCTGGTCGATTTCCTCACACTGCACGCCTCCGGTGCCAACACCAGCCGAAGGTCGCGCTGGTCGATGCAATTCCGTTACTTCAACTTCGATGAAGCGGTCGGCATGTCGCATGGCTGGAAGGGTTCGTTCGCGGCCGGGGTCGACTTTCGATCAATCCACCCCGAACTGTGCGCGGACTAGGAATCGCCATGCCTTGCCTCCAATGCGCGGTGTGCGGAAACACCTTCGGCGAACCTCTCTATGCGTCCGGCGGGGGCAAATCCCTCACCTCGCTGTGCCGGGTCCATCCTGCAGAGACCCTCGTGTTCGCCTGCGTGAAATGCGGACACCTGCAGACCGCCCCGCTCGATGATGTCGCTGGCTATTACGCGACCGAGTACGACATCCTGGTCGACAGCGAGGAGGAAGACCAGATCTACGAGGTTCGCGCTGGCACGCCGGTATACCGGACCGAGCACCAGGTGGAGGTCCTGCTCAGCAAGCTTCCGGCGCAGGGAGGCTCGCTGGCATTGCTTGACTACGGTTGCGCAAAGAGCGCCACGATCCGCGCGCTCCGCGCTTCGCGACCCGACGTGGCACCGCATGCCTTCGACGTCAGCGATCGCTACATTCCGTTCTGGGAAAAATTCATCGAGCCCGGCAACTGGGCAGTGGACCGGCTTCCGCGTGCATGGCAGGCGCGCTTCGACGTGGTGACATCGTTCTTCTCGCTGGAACACATCCCGGACGTGTCGGCCACGATGGAGGAGATCGCAGGCCTGCTGAAACCGGGGGGCATGTTCTATTGCGTCGTGCCCAACGTGTTCGGCAACACGGCGGACTTCATCGTCGTCGACCACTGCAATCACTTCACCGCGCCGTCGCTGCGCCTGCTCGTCGAGCGCGCCGGGCTGAGCCTTCGCGAAATCGACGCCGATTCGCATCGGGGCGCTTTCGTCCTGGTCGCCGACAAGCCACGGGAAAGGCTGCAGGAAGACCACTTCCCGGATGCGGCTGAAGTGCGCTCGACACTGGAGGCGTCGGATTCGATCGCCGCGTATTGGCGCGACATCGCGTCGCGCATCCGGGACTCCGAGGCGGGGCTGGACGCGGACGAGCCGGTCGCGATCTACGGCGCGGGATTCTACGGCGCCCTGGTCTCGGCCAGCCTGGCAAACCCGGCAAGAGTGGTGTGCCACATCGACCAGAATCGCTTCCTGAGCGGCAGGCAGATCGACGGATGCCCGATCGTCCATCCCGAAGATGTCCCGTCCCATGTCAGGATCGTGCTGGTGGGCCTGAATCCCGCCCATGCGCGTTCGATCATCTCCGGCGTGCCGGCGCTAGCCTCCCGCGGACTGCAGTATTTCTACCTTTGAAGGACACCCATGTTGAAGGGCGAACGACTGGCGCTCCGTGAGTGGCGGGAGGCGGACGTGGCAACGATCGCGGCGCTGCGCAACGACATCGAACTGCAGTCGCTGCTCATGACCCGGGCGCGACCCAATCCCGCCGAGCGCGTGCGGCAATGGCTTGCCGAGCGCGCCTCGCGTACGGACATGCTTTTCTTCGTCATCGCGTCGAACGCCGACGATTCCGTGCTTGGCTACGTGCAGGTCGCCAGCATCGATGCGTTCCAGGGGACGGGCGAACTCGGGATCTGCCTGCAGCGCGAGGCCCAGGGACAGGGAATCGCGGACGAGTGCTGCGCGTTGCTGGAAGGCTACGCCGGCAGGACGCTGGGCTTGAGGAAGTTCACGCTTCGGGTACTTGCCTCCAACGCGCGCGCCGTCGCCTTCTATCGCAGGCGAGGCTACCGCGAGATCGGGCGCCTGGAGCGCCACTATCCCAGCGAGGGGGGATACGAGGACGTGATCCTCATGGAGCGGTTCCTGCCACGATGATCGTCGTCATCTCGCAACCAATGTTTTTCCCGTGGGTAGGGCTGCTCGAGCAGATGCACGCCGCCGACACCTATGTCCGCTATCCCGACGTGCAATTCTCCAAAACAAGCTTTGTCAACCGCGTGCAGATCAAGACCTCGCGCGGCGTGGAATGGTTGACGGTACCGCGACGCGAACTGCATCGCGGGCAACGTATAAATGAAGTTGCGATCGACAACCGCCAAGATTGGAGGAGCAAGCACCTGGACGCATTGCGACGCGCCTACGCCGAAGCTCCGTATGTCGGCGACATGCTCGACCTAGCGAGAGCGGTGTACGCTCACGGGCACGAAACGATCGACACGCTGGCCACGGCGACGGAACAGGCGCTTTGCCGCTATTTCGCGATCGGCACGAAAAGCCGGTTCCTGCAATCGGAGACGCTGGGAATCGGCGGTAGTGGCAGCCGCAGGTTGCTGGACATCGTCCTTGCCATCGGCGGAAGCACATATCTCACGGGCCATGGGGCAAGCAGGTACCTTGACCACCAACTCTTCGAAGATGCGGGGATCCGGGTGGAATACATGGACTATGCGATGACGCCGTATCCCCAATTGCATGGCGCGTTCACCCCGTACGTGTCTGCGCTCGACCTGGTGGCCAACCTCGGCTCCGCCGGGATCGACTACATCAGGCCGCGGACAACCTACTGGAAGGACTTCCTGCGTGAACGATGAGGTGGAGCAATTCAACGCCGAAGTGGCCGCGAACATCGCCGGACTGAAGAGTGACCGCGACGTGCAAGCGTTGTCGCGAATCTGGCTGCGCGAAATCGCGCCCCATCGCTACGCGTACAACTTCAATTACCTGGGCAGGCCGTTGATCCAGTTCCCGCAGGACATGGCGGCGGTCCAGGAACTGGTTTGGTGCACGCGCCCGGAACTCATCGTCGAGACCGGGATCGCGCATGGTGGCTCGCTGATCCAGAGTGCGTCGCTGCTGGCGCTGCTGGACTACTGCGATGCGGTGGAAAGCGGTGGTGCCCTGGATCCACGGGCGCCAAGGCGGCGAGTGCTCGGCATCGACATCGACATCCGCGCCCATAACCGCGCCGCCATCGAGGCGCATCCCATGGCCCATCGCATCGACATGATCGAAGGGTCCTCGATCGATGGCTCGATCATCGCGGAGGTCCACCGGCGCGCGGCCTCCCACGGTCGCGTGATGGTCATCCTCGATTCCAACCACACCCACGACCAC
>JAVWUU010000102.1:0-9683 GCA_036666995.1 Thermomonas sp. | reverse complement strand
CTGTCGTGCGACACCATCGCGCGCACGAACTGGGCGAGCGCCTGCTGCATGCGCGGCTCGGTGATCGTCGCATCGCCGAACGCCCAGGCGAACAGGTCCGGGTAGTAGGTCGACGCCGACATCTTCCTGGTCAGGCCGTCGATGCCGCCCGCGGGCCCGCCCCAGCCCATCTCGACCAGGCTGTGGAGCGGATGGCTGGCCTGCACTTCCGCACTGATGACCCGCCGGTTCCAGAACATGGTGCCCGGCCGCCAGTAACGCAGGTTGCCCAGGCGCATGGCGTGGAAGTCTGTGGTGCCGGCAGTGCTGATCCCGTTGCTGAAGCGCATCGGATCGGTGAACCCGAACCGCTGCTGGTGGCAGGAACCGCAGGAGGCACGGTTGTTGGTGCTCAGCCGCAGGTCGTGGAACAACACCCGCCCGAGCGTGGCCACCCGATCATCGGCGCGGTTGGACGCCGGGCTGTTGTCCAGCGCGGCCACCGTCTCGTCGAAATAGGCGGGAAGCGGCGGTGCAGCGTAGTTGGCGACATCGGCGAAATCGATGGTGGTCGCCGTGGCAACGCCCGCCGGGGTGGATGGCCGGGCGCTTTCGCGGCCACACCCCGCAAGCACCAGGATCGCGGTCGCCAGGACTCGCTTTGTCTTGCTCCGCAAGCCCGTGGTCTCCGTATCCATCCGCTTGATCCTATCCGACTGGGTCGTCGGGGGAGCAGGGCGATGCACGCCGCCGGCACCTGCCAGCGGCCGGCATTCGGTAACCTGTCGCGATTGGCGATGGAGGTGTCGTGGCGAAACTGCAACTGGATGTGCGAGTGTCGAAATCCCCGGAGCTGGCCGCGCACGGCCTGCTGTATGCAATCCGGGCCAGCGAGTCCGGCGACCGCGCCGCTGCGCTGCTGGGCTATCGGCAGGCCGCCGCGGCCCGCTTTGTGCACCCGGACAGCTGGTCGAACCTGGCGGCACTGGCGATTGCCGTGGATGATTCCGCCGGCGCACGCCAGCACGCCACGCGCGCGCTGCGGCTGGATTCGCGGCATGTCGACGCCTGGATCAACCTGGGCGTGGCCAGCTGGCATGCCGGGCAACATCGCGAGGGCGCGCAGGCAACGCACCAGGCCCTGCAGTACGCGCCCGGGCTGCAGACCGCGGCGCTCAACTACGCGCTGATGCTGCGCGCGGTGGACCAGTTGGCACAGGCCCATGACGTGCTCGCGAAGGCGTCGTCGCTGAACCCCGGCCAGTGGCGGCTGCATCTTGCGCTGGCCGAAGTCGCGCGCCTGCTGGAACGTCCCGACGAGGCGCGCCGCCATGTGCTGGCAACCGTGGAGGCGATGCCGATCCCGGGCCCGGGCCCCGTGGCGTCGCCCGCAACGCCCGTCCCCGCCGACCCGAAGGGCAGCGAAACCGTCGCCACGGTGTTGATGGCGACGGCGGATGCGCTGGACCGCGCCTCCCTGCCGTTCCACCTGATCGGCGGGACCTTGCTGGCCCTGCATCGCGACGGCACCCTGTTCCCGCACGACAAGGACGTCGACCTGGGCATGTCGTCCGACATCGACCGCGATGCCGTCGAAGCGGCCCTGGCGGACGGGTTCAAACCGGTGGTGCGCCACGGCAGCCGGCAGGCGGCCGACTCGCGCGACTGGGTCATGGGATTCATCCACCGCGAGACCGGCCTCGGCGCGGATCTGATGTTCGTGCATCCGGTTGGCGACAACGTCCGCTTCCAACTCGGCTGGCCGGATCATCTGGCGTGCGAGATGCCCGCGTATGGCCTGGAGACCATGCGCTGGCGTGATCGCGAGTGGTCGATTCCGTCGCCACCGGAGAACTACCTGACCGCGCTCTACGGACCCGACTGGAACGGCGAGGTGCATGGTCGCGGTTTCGACCGTCGCTACTTCGACACCCAGGTGTCGAATCCCTCGCGCACGCCTGACTCCTTGCCGCGCGCGGTGACCCTGGCCCTGCTGCGCCTGGTCGAGGCGCTGCGCAGCGGCAACATGGCGAAGGCTGATGCCCTGGCGATCCAGGTCCTGGCGCGCGAGGATCTTGCCGAAGTGCGCCGCCTGCGCGTGCGCCTGGCGGCGTCCGGCGATCGCGCTGCGTGAAACCGCTGGTTTCCTGCCTGATCCCGGCCGCTGGCATGGGCGAGCGTCTGGGGCATGGTGCGAAGGGCTTCCTGATGCTGGCCGGCCGACCGCTGCTGTGCTGGCTGGCCGACAAGGCCCTGCAGGTCGCCGATGAGGTGATCGTCGCGGTGCCCGCCGACCGCGTGGACGAGGCGGCAAGCCTGCTGCCGGCCTGCCGGGTCATCGCAGGCGGTGGCAGCCGCCACGACAGTGTCGCCCTGCTGGTCGCGGCATCGCGCGGCGACTGGCTGCTGCTGCACGACGCCGCGCGCCCCTTCGCCAGCGTGGGCCTGCTCGAGCGCGTCCTGGTCGCGGCGCGCGAGCACGGCTGTGCGGGCACGTTCGTCGATCCCGAAGTGCCGGTGGCGCGCCTGCGCGACGGCTTCGTGGTCGACGCCCTGCCGCGGCACGAAGCCGGCGTGTTCCAGTCCCCGCAGGCATTCGGGCGCGCGCAGTTGCTGGAGATGCTCGAAGGCGCGCGCAACAACGGCTGGCAACCGCAATCGACCCTGCAACTCGCACTCCTGGCCGGCCTGCGGGTCGCAGCGGTGCCGGGCGAGAAAACCAATATCAAGATCACCACGGCCGAAGACTGGCAACAGGCCGACATGCTGGAGAGATGCCTCAGATGAGTTCCGGAAACATGCCGCGCACGCAACACCCCGAATTGTTCACGTGGTCCGATGCGCTGGATCCCGTGGAGTACGTGATCGCGCGCTATCGGGTGGCCTCGCTGCACGACGGCGACGCCACCGCGATGGCGATGGCGATGGAGCAGAGCGCCGCGACCACCCACATCGCCGGGCACGTGGAACCGGCGATGCTGCGCGACTGGACCCTGCGCGTGCGTTCGGTGCATGCCGTCGCGTCCCTGGGTGGCAGCGGCTTGGCGCCCTACCACCTGGAGACCGAGGTCTATGCCGAAGGCGGCGACGCCGAGCGCCACTGGGCGGTCGAGCTGGCGATTCCGCGACGGCTGCTGGCAGGCAAGCCGGCGCAGTTGTGGAACGTGGTGGTCGGCGAGATCCCGCGGCTCGGGTTCCTGACCCGCTTCCAGCTGATCGGCCTCGATCTGCCGGAGGGATTCGGGCCCGGTCCTGGCTTCGGCGTGGCCGGCATCCGCCGACAGTTCGGCTGCGAACGCGGCCCGTTGATCTGCCGCTCGATGCGCCCGGCGGTCGGCCTGGACACGGGGACCATGGCCGGCCTCAACCGCACGGTGCTCGAAGGCGGCTTCCACCTGGTCAAGGACGATGAGTTGCAGGTGTTCCCGGACGAGGCCGGGTTCCGCGCGCATGTCGTCGCGATGCTCGCCGCCCGCGACGCCGCGCGCGAGTCCACTGGCGAACGCAAGGGCTACCTCGCCAACCTGATCTGCGAACCGGACGAACTGCAGGCGCGCTGGGACATCGTATGTTCGCTCGGCGTCGACGCCGTGCTGGTCGCACCGGGCATCCAGGGGCTGGGCACGCTGTCGATGCTGGCGCGGCAGAAGCGCATGCCGATCCTCGCCCACAACACCTTCAGCGACCTGTTGACCCGGCATCCGGACTGGGGCATCGCGCATCCGGTGCTGAGCGGCCTGTACGAAGCCTTCGGCGCGGACTGGATCGTGACCTCGGGCGAATACGGCGCCAGCGACGGCGTCGGCATGGAAGCTGCCTGGCCGTTCGGCCGGCAACAGCGCGCGATGCCGATCCTGCAGGGCGGCAAGACCCCCGAAGGCCTGCCTCGCTTCCGTGCCGCCGTCGGCAGCGACGATTACATGCTGATCGTGGCCTCGTGGGTGGATGGCCACGCGCAAGGACTCGGACCGGCAGCGGGCATTTTCCGCACCGCGATCGATGCGCAGTTGCCGCAGGCCTGACCCGCAAGGCCGATGAGCGAGTCGCGCACCGGCCTTTCGTTCCTGATGCTCGCGGCCGGCGGCGGCGAGCGGCTCGGCCTTGGATCGAAGGGCTTGCTGGAACTGCACGGTCGGCCACTGCTTTGCTGGCTGGCCGACAAGGCTGCACAGGTCGCCGACGAAGTCCTGGTCGCGGTGCCGGCGGACTGCGTGGAAGCCACCGCGGCGCTGTTGCCCGGGTGCCGGGTGATGGCCGGTGGCGCGACCCGCCAGGACAGCATCGCCGTGCTGGCCGAACACGCGCGGGGCGATTGGTTGCTGGTCCACGAAGCTGCACGCCCGTTCGCCAGCCTGGCGTTGTTCGAGCAGGTGATCGCCACGGCGCGCGAACACGGCTGCGCCGGTGCCTTCCTGTCGCCGCTGGTGCCGGTTGCGCGCCTGCGCGACGGCATCGTCGTCGAGGCGCATGCCGGCAGCGAGGTCGGCATCTTCCAGACGCCGCAGGTGTACGCGCGCGCCGACATGGATCGCATGCTACGGCACCAGGCCACCGCACCCGGCTGGTTCGCGCAGTCGCCGGTGCAACTCGCGCTGGCCGCCGGCATCCGGATCCATGCGGTGCCGGGGGAACTGCACAACATCAAGATCACCACGGCCGAGGACTGGCGGATGGCGCAACACCTCGGCCATCTGCTCGCATGAGCGCACGACAATCGACATCGTGTCGCTGACCTGAGTGCCCGATCCTGTCCGCCCCGCCGGCTTGGTTGCGTTGGCTGGGAAAGCCGGGCATGCCGGCGATACGCAGGATCCCGCGATGCCCAAGACCATCAGTGGTGCCGTGGGCCGCAACGGCCGCAATTTCCCGCCGGCGGATGTCGTCACCGTGCAGTACCTGCTCAACTGCGTGCCCGCAGGCCAGGGCGGCCCCAGCCCGGAGCTGGCGGTCGATGGTGCGGCAGGACCGAAGACGATTGCGGCGATCGAGAAATTCCAGCGCGCCACCGGCGCATTGGCCAACGGTCGCGTCGATCCGGGCGGCAACACGCTTCGTGCGTTGCAGCAGCGCGATCCGTATCCCAACCAGGCCGTCGTACCAGCCGGGACGAAAGGTGGATTCGCCCCACCCGCGGGCAAGTCGACTCCGAGCGATCCGTTCGGCACCAAGGGTCGCGTGCAACCGCATGTCCACGTGAACCAGGGCGCTGGCGGCAACGCTGGCAAGGGGATGCCGGGGCAGCCCGGCGGCAGGCCCAATGTCGCCCCTCCCTTCGCAGGCAAGACGGGGCCCGGCCAGCCGCCCGGCAAGACGGGGCCGGGTGGCGCGTTCGGCAACAACAGCGGCTTTGGCCTGCCGCCCGGAAAGACCAGCGCGCCATTCGGTGGAAAGAGTGGTCCTGGAGGAAAGGGGTTCTAGGACGGCGATGGATGGCGCAACGCCCCTGCCAATGGAGACCACCGCGTTCGTGCGCGATGTGCTGCTGCCCGGTGGCCCCTGGCACGAACCCAGGATCGATCCTGCGGCCTGCGCGTTCCAGCTGCGCCTGGCGCGCTCGCGGGTGCATCGCTGGGGCGTGTTCGCCGGAGAAGACATCCCGTTTCGTCGGCGCGTCATCGAATACACCGGCGAACGCATCGGCTTGCGCGAGGCCTGGCGTCGCCGCCTGCGTCCGCAGCTCTACCTGTTCCGCTGCAGCGCGCGGCGGATGATCGATGGCGGCATCGGCGGCAGCGGCGCGGAGTTCATCAACCACGGCTGCGAACCCAACCTGGCGGCGTGCATCGACCATCGCCGCGTGTTCCTCACCAGCCTGCGCCCGATCGCCAAGGGCGAGGAACTGCTGCTCGACTACCACGTACGTGGCGACATCGACCCGATCCCGTGCCGCTGCGGCGCGGCGTCCTGCCGCGGCTTCCTCAACGATCCCGTCGACACCGACTGATCCGGCCTTGCCCCCGCAGATGCGGGATTCTGCCGGGCGATGTCGCTGCCGAAACTCCGTGTTGCGGGCGACGGGCCCGGTCACCGGGAATCGCGCAATGCGCAAGCTCAGGACACCGATGGTCGCATTGGCGATCGCCTGCTTCGGCACGTGTGGCGTGGCCGTGGGGCAGGAACCGCCCGTGGTCACCTTGTCGGCCAAGCAGATGGAGGATTCCCTCGGCCGCATCCAGGGCAAGGAAGCGCAGATCGCCTACCTCCCCGCGATGCAGTTGCGCTGGGCCGTGCGCAGCAAGGCCACCGCCACCGGCGGCGTGTTCCGCAAGCACAAGTCCAGCAAGGAGATCTTCGCGCCGTTCGACCAGGCCGTACTGGAGCGCGTGCTGGTCGCCTTGCAGGACGATCTTGCCGCGCGCTTCGAGGCCGCCGGCTGGCAGGCCATGACCGTGGGCGAACTTGGTGCCGATGTGCCGCAGATGAAGACGCTGAAGCCGGATGCGGAGCTGGGTCTCCCGCTGCTGAAGTACAACGACACGATCAACGCGCAGGACCACGTGGTCATTTCGCTTCCCGGCACAGTGCCGGTGGATCCGAAGGCGATCAGCAACGGCATGGCGATCCAGCGCTTCCTCAAGGGCAAGAAGGGCTTGAATGCCAACATCGTCTACACATTCGCACCCGGCACCGTGGGCGAGACCGATTCGCGCATGCTCGGCACCGAAGCCGGCGCCGGCCTGTGGTTCAACGCTCGCGCCGATTTCAACGGTGCCGAGCGCGGCGGCTGGGGCAACATCAACACCAAGCCGGAAGGCCTGGTGGTGGTGCCTGACATCGGCACGCTCGGCGAGATCGCGGGCTCCAGGGCGGGTACCGCGGAGAACGTGATCCGCTTCATCGGCGGCATGGGCGGCGTCGACCGCACCGGCTACCAGATGACCCCGGACTGGGCCAAGGCGGAGGCGGCGATGCTCGCCGCCGGCAAGGCCTTCAATGCGGAACTGGTCGCGCGCCTGAAGTAGGGGGGGCTTCCAAGGCCGGCTATGCTGCCGGTCTTGGAGGGTTTCATGACGACACGAACGAACGCCGATGTCCTGATCATCGGTGGCGGCCACAACGGCCTGGTCTGCGCGGCGTATCTCGCGGCGACGGGTCTGAAAGTGCGGGTGCTCGAGCGCCGACAACTGGTCGGTGGCGCGGCGGTGACCGAGGAATTCCATCCGGGGTTCCGCAATTCCGTGGCCAGCTACACGGTCAGCCTGCTCAACCCCAAGGTGATCCGCGACCTGCGCCTGCACGAGCACGGCCTGCGCGTGGTCGAGCGACCGTATGCGAACTTCCTGCCGCTGCCGGACGGGCGCAGTTTCCGCCTCGGCGGTGGCCACACCGAGAGCGAGATCGCGAAATTCGCGCCGGGCGACGTCGCCCGCTGGGCCGACTACACCGCGATGCTCGATCGCGTGGTCGCGGTGCTGAAGGAACTCATCCACCTCACGCCGCCGAACATCGGCGAACGCATCGCCTTCGCCGACTGGCTGGGTTCGTATGCGGTGGCGAAGCGCCTCAAGCACCTCGACCTGCGCGGTCGGCGCGACCTGCTTGACCTGTTCACCAAGTCCGCCGGCGAGTTGCTCGACCATTATTTCGAGGGCGAGCCGCTGAAGGCGGTGCTGGGCTGGGATTCGGTGGTCGGCAATTTCGCCAGCCCCTACACACCCGGTAGCGCCTATGTGCTGCTGCACCACCTGTTCGGCGAAGTGAACGGCAAGACCGGCGTGTGGGGCCATGCGATCGGCGGGATGGGCGCGATCACCCAGGCCATGCGCAAGGAATGCGAAGCGCGTGGCGTCGCCATCGAGACCGACGCCGAGGTCGCCAGGCTCATCGTCGAAAATGAAAAGGCGACAGGTGTGGTGCTGGCCGATGGCCGCGAACTGCGCGCGACCACCATCGTCAGCAACCTCAATCCGAAGTTGCTGTACACGAAGCTCGTGGAACGCCGGCAACTCGACGACGACACGGCACAGCGCATCGAACGCTATCGCAATGGTTCGGGCACGTTCCGCATGAACGTCGCGCTGAGCGAATTGCCGGACTTCACCGCGATGCCCGGTACGCAGCTGCAGCCGCACCATTCCAGCGGCATCCTGATCGGGCCTTCGCTGCAGTATTTCGAGCAGGCGTATTTCGATGCGAAATCGAAATCGCACAACGCCGGCTGGGCGCGCAAGCCGATCGTCGAGGTGGTGATTTCGTCGACGCTGGACGACACGCTGGCGCCTGCGGGCCAGCACGTCGCCAGCCTGTTCTGCCAGCAGGTGAATCCAGAGGTGGACGGTGGCTGGGATGCGCACCGCGACACCGTCGCGAAACTGATGATCGACACCGTCAACGACTACGCACCGAATTTTTCCCGCAGCGTGCTCGGCTACGAAGCATTGAGTCCGCTGGATCTGGAGCGCCGCATCGGCCTGGTCGGCGGCGATATCTTCCACGGCGCACTGGGCCTGGACCAGATGTTCAGCGCGCGTCCGTTGCTCGGCCAGGGCAACTATCGCGGTGCGTTCAAGCACTTGTACCTGTGCGGTTCCGGCACGCATCCGGGTGGTGGTGTGACGGGCTTGCCAGGACGCAATGCCGCGCGCGAGATCCTCAAGGACCTCGGCAAGGGGCCGCGGCCGGATTAGTTCACGCTTCGATAATTTGGCTTTTGCTCGTCATTCCGGCGAACGCCGGAATCCAGCTTTCCAATGGTTTGCGCAAGGGCTGGATCCCGGCTTTCGCCGGGATGACGATTTTTTCGTTGCCTGGATCAGCATCGGTGGTGCCGGTCACGACGCTCGGGGATGTCTCACTCCAGCCACGGATTGCGCATAGGTTCCACAGTCGCATCCTTGGGCGCGGTTTCGATCGCGGCGATCTGCGCCTTCAGCTGCGCGGCAATCGAGGGTTCGACCGGCACCTTGGTCTGGGTGAGCAGGCCGCGATAGGCGGCGATGGCTTCCGCGCGCCTGCCTTGCCGCAGGTATGCGTTGCCCAATTCGACGCCGGCATCGACCTTCGCCGGCAACTGCGCGACGACTTCTTCCAGGCGGTCGGAGACCAGCTTCCAGTCGTCGCCGCCATCCTTGTAGATGTAGTCGCTGACCTTCGAGAACAGCGCGCCGGCACGCGTCTGCGGGCGATGCATCTCGCCGTGCCAGATGCCCACGTAACCGAAGCGCGCGACCAGCGTCATGTCCTTGAACACGACCTCCGGATCCCAGTCCCACTGCGGCCATGGCAGCGTGTCGGTCATCGTGTACACGAACCAGCCGCGGTAATGGCCGGCGACATTGGTGTCGTCCAGCGATTCGGAAGTTGAGCTTCGCCGCGCGCACCTGCTCCTCGCCCATCCAGTATTCGTTGTACATCGGCTCGCCGGAGGGCGCGATCACCCGGTCATGGAACGCGCGGATTTCGTGGAAGCGCTGGCCCAGGTCGAGGCCTTCGTTGCCGAAATAGCGGTACGCATTTTCGCTGCCGCCGGCCAGTTCGTTGTGGTATTCCCACAGCCGCGGTTCGCGCAAGGTCATGCCGGCCACGATCAGGTAAAGCGCGGCCACGCCGATCAGCAAGGGGCGCGAGCGCCGTTGCATGGCGATGCCGAGCGCGCCGCCGGCAATCACCGCCAACCCGACCAGCACCGGCAGTGCGTGGCGCACGCCGCCCCAGATGCCTTCCGATCCCATCAACGCGACCAGGTGGAAGCCGCAGGCCGCGAC
>JAVWUU010000101.1:1530-9752 GCA_036666995.1 Thermomonas sp. | reverse complement strand
CCTGTTCCTGCCGCCGTACGAGATGCGCAAGGTCATGCACGGCGACCGCGTGCTGGCCAGCGTGACCGGCATGGACCGGCGCGGTCGCCGCGAAGGCACGATCGTCGAGGTGCTGGAACGCCGGCTCACGCGCCTGATCGGCCGCTACACCGAGGAAGCCGGCATCGGTTACGTGGTGCCGGACGACAAGCGCGTGCAACGCAACGTGATGATCCCGGCGGATGGCCGCAATGAGGCGCGCAACGGGCAACTGGTGGTGGCCGAGATCACCACGCCGGCGGATGCGCATCGCCCGCCGATCGGCCAGATCCTGGCGGTACTCGGAGACAAGCTCACTGCATCGCAGGCGGTCGAGGCCGCGATCCATGGCCACGACATTCCGCACGAATTCCCGCCGGATGTCATCGCCCAGGCCACCGCGGCCCCACTGGAAGTGCAGCACGCCGAGATCGCCCGCCGCGTCGACCTGCGCAAGGTGCCGCTGGTCACCATCGACGGCGAGGACGCCAAGGATTTCGACGACGCTGTCTGGTGCGAGCCGAACAAGGACGGTTTCCGCCTGATCGTCGCCATCGCCGATGTCTCGCACTACGTGCGGCCTGGAACCCCGCTGGACGATGAGGCGCAGTTGCGCGCGACCTCGGTGTACTTCCCGGGCTTCGTGGTGCCGATGCTGCCGGAGACGCTCAGCAACGGCATCTGTTCGTTGATGCCCAAGGTGGACAGGCTGTGCTTCGTCGCCGACATGCAGGTCGGCCGCGACGGCATCGTCACCGGCGCGGAGTTCTACGAGGCGGTGATGCATTCGCATGCGCGCCTGACCTACACCGATGTCTGGAACGCGGTAGGCGAGGGCATCCCGCAGGATGACCGCGATGCGGCACTGGCGAAGATCGGTTCCCTGCTGCCGCAGATCCGGCAACTCCACCAGCTCTACAAGGTGCTGGACAAGGCGCGGCAGAAGCGCGGCGCGATCGAGTTCGAGAGCAGCGAAGTGCGTTTCGTGCTGGACGCGCAGGGTGCGGTCAGCCAGGCCGGCATGCTCCAGCGCAACGACGCGCACAAGCTGATCGAGGAATGCATGATCGCGGCGAACGTGCAGGCCGCGCTGTACCTGCTGCAGTCGGGCGTGCCGGCACCGTACCGAGACCACGACAAGCCGCCGGAGTCCAAGTACGCCGACCTCGAGGAATTCCTCAAGGAATTCGCCCTGCGGATGCCGCCCTGGGCGAAGGTCAAGCCGAAGGACTTCCGGGCGATGCTGGAGAAGATCCGCGAGCGGCCGGATGCCACGCTGCTGGAATCGGTGATCCTGCGCAGCCAGTCGCTGGCGGTGTATGCGCCGGAGAACATCGGCCATTTCGGACTGGCGTTGGAGGCCTACGCGCACTTCACCTCGCCGATCCGCCGCTATCCCGACCTCTTGGTCCATCGCGGGATCAAGCACGCGCTGGCCGGTGGCAAGCCGGATACCTATGAATACTCGCCGCACGAGATGGCGGCGTTGTCGCTGCAGTGCTCGGAGCGTTCGCGTCGCGCCGACGAGGCCCAGCGCGAAGTCGATGAGCGCTATCGCGCGGCGTGGATGGAAGGCCACGTCGGCAAGGAATTCGACGGCACCATCAGCGGCGTGACCAGCTTCGGCCTGTTCGTGGAACTGGACGATTCCAAGGTGAACGGTTTGGTCCACGTTACCCAGTTGCCGCGCGATTTCTACCATTTCGACGCGGTCCGCAAGACCCTGGCCGGCGAACGTCGCGGCCACGAATACCGGCTCGGCGACCGGGTGCGGATCGTGGTGCTCAAGGCCAGCGTGGAAGACCGCAAGATCGACTTCCGCCTGGTCGAAGGCGAGGGTGCCAGCGACGTGAAGCCATTGCCCGAGCGCGGCAAGCCGGCGAAGCGGACGAAGCAGAAGTACTGAGGCTCGTCATCCCGGCGAAAGCCGGGATCCAGCCTTTTTTGCAAGAAGAGCTGGATCCCGGCTTTCGCCGGGATGACAGCTGACATTTCCGCGATAATCCCGCCATGAGCAAACAAGCCCAATGGATCGTCGGCCTCAACGCGGTGGCGTCGGCGCTGGAACACGACGCCGAGCATGTGCGCGAGGTATTGCTGGAAGCCGGCGGCAAGAACCCGCGCATCGCCGAGATCGAACAGGAAGCGCGGCGCAAGGACATCGATGTCCGTCGCGTCGCCCAGAACGCACTGGACGGTGTGTCCGGCGGCGTGCGCCATCAGGGAGCGGCGGCGCGCTATGCGGCGGCGAAGACGTGGGACGAGCACGAGCTGGTTGGCCTTGTCGAAGCGGCCGGAGGCAAGGCCTTGGTGCTGGTGCTGGACGGCGTGCAGGATCCGCACAACCTCGGCGCCTGCCTGCGCAGCGCGGCCGCGGCGGGCGCGACCGCGGTGGTGTTCCCGAAGGACAAGGCGGTGCAGGTCAATGCGACCGTGCGCAAGACCTCGGCGGGCGCGGCGGACACCTTGCCGATCTTCAGCGTGACCAACCTGTCGCGCACGTTGCGTGACCTGCAGAAGGCCGGCGTGTGGATCTACGGATTCGCCGGCGAGGCCACGGCCTCGTTCTACGCACTCGACCTCAAGGGCAATGTCGCGTTGGTGATGGGCAGCGAGGGCGACGGCTTGCGCCGGCTCACCCGCGAGAACTGCGACCAGTTGGTGAAGATCCCGATGCCTGGAGAGTTCGAGAGCCTGAATGTCTCCGTCGCTACCGGCATCGCGTTGTTCGAAGCCGTGCGTCAGCGTCAACCGTAATCAAACGAACAAGCGCAAGGGGAACGCGATGGCTCTGGAATTGGCGTGGTACGACTGGGTAGGCCTGCTTGGAACGGTGACGATCCTGCTGGGATTCTTCCTGCTGCAGGCCGGTCGCCTGACGGGCACCGGTTTGGTCTACCAGCTGCTCAACCTGTTCGGCGCCGCCGGGATCCTGGTGTCGTTGATGGGCAAGTTCAACCTCGCCGTCTTCCTGCTGGAAGCTGCGTGGATGGCGGTGAGCCTTTACGGGATCGTACGGTCGTTCAAGGCGAAACGCACCCAAGCGCGATGAGTCGACGGGCGTCATGCCGGTGGCGAGCGCAGGGACAATCGGCGCCACGGATGGCGCCGATTAGCCTGCATGGACGTACTTTCGGCGTGTCCCAAGCCGCTGCCGGCGTGGCGACCGGCGACGGACTTCAACGTGGCCACGCATTCGCGATGATGCAGAACAGCTGCGCGGTGCGCTCCGCGTCGTAGACCGCGGAGTGCGCCTCGCGCTGGTCCCAATCGAGACCCGCCGCATGCACGGCGCGCGCCAGAACCGTTTGCCCGTAGGCCATGCCGGCCAAGCTCACGGTGTCGAACACGCTGAACGGATGGAACGGATTGCGCTTGTGCTCGACGCGGGCGATCGCCGCATTGAGAAAATTGAGGTCGAAGTGCGCGTTGTGGCCGACCAGGATCGCGCGCTGGCAGCCGTGCTTCTTCGCCGCTGCGCGCACCGGCATGAACACCTTGTCCAGGCCTTCGCGTTCCGGCACCGCGCCGCGCAGGGGGTGGTCGACCTTGATGCCGGTGACCTCCAGCGATTTCGGGTCGATGCTGGTGCCGGGCGCGGGCTGGATATGCGCACTGGCCACGTCGCCGGGAACGAAGCGCCCGTGCTCGTCGAGTTCGATCGGCACCGCCGCGATCTCGAGCAAGGCGTGCTTGTTCCAGTCGAAGCCGCCGGTCTCCACGTCAACCACCACAGGCAGGTAACCACGGAAACGTTCGACCATCGGCTTGAATGCGGGGGCGTCGATGTGGGCAGGGTCGGCTTCGGTCATCGCGACAGGTTAGCAGCGTGTTGACGGCGGGGGCGAGCCTGCTAGGGTGCGCTATCCATCGAACCGGGGCGGGCGATGCGCGAGCAGGCAGGGATGTGGCGGACGCTGGCGACGGCTTGCGTGCTGCTGTGCGCGCCGGCGATGGCGGCATCAGCCGATGTCGTGCGCGAGGTCAATACCTTCATCGGCACCCAAGACGAAGGCAATACATTCCCTGGCGCATCGGCGCCGTTCGGGATGATCCAGGTCAGCCCGATCACCGAGCACTACGCCGGTTATCGCTACAACGACGCGAAGATCCGCGGCTTCGGACATTCCTTCGTGTCGGGCGCGGGTTGCTGGGAGCAGGGCGGCCAGGTCGCGACCTTGCCGGTGGTCGGCAGCATCGGACCCGGTGGGCGATTCGACACCAGCGATGCCAAGGCCAAGTCGTTCGACTACAAGGCATACGCGGCGAGCTACACGCACTCCGGTGAAGTCGGCCAACCCGGTTACTACAAGGTGCGGCTCACCGACGGCGCCGGCATCGATGTGGAAGCCACCGCACTGACCCGCGCCGCCGCGGAACGCTATACCTTCGCCGCAAACGAGAAGACCGGGCATGTGCTGGTCAACGTCGGCCAGGCCAACGAGAAGCACGAAGTCGTCGGCAGCGTGATCGAAGTCGTCGGCGATCGCGCGGTGGAAGGCAAGCTGGTCACCAAGAGCTTCTGCGGCGGCAAGCAGTACACGACCTGGTTCCGCATCGAGTTCGACCGCCCGTTCAAGGCGCATGGCACCTGGGATCGCGAAGGCGGCGTGGTCGGTGGGCGCCACAGCGTGGGCACCCAGTGGGACGTGGCCAACGGCGCGTGGCTGAGCTTCGATCTGCAGGGCGCACGCAGCGTGACTGCGACCAGCGCGATTTCGCATGTCGATGCAGAAGGCGCGCGCAGGAACCTGGAGATCGAAGGCAAGCGCGGCGGCAAGCTGCTCGGCTTCGACGCGATGCGTACGCAGGCGCAGGCTGCCTGGAACGCCGAACTCGGCAGCGTGCGCATCGACGGCGGCGACAAGCACGATCGCACCGTGTTCTACACCGCGCTGTACCACGCGCTGCTGCAACCGATGACCGGCAGCGATGCCGACGGCCGCTATCGCGGTTACGACGACGCGATCCACGTCGCCGAGGGCTGGACCTACCACGAGTATTTCTCGCTGTGGGATACCTACCGCACGCAGAACCAGTTGCTGGCGATGCTCAAGCCGGCGCGCACGCGCGACATCGCCCGCTCGATGCTGGCGATCCACGCGCAGATGGGCTGGTTGCCGCGCTGGGGCTACGCGAATTTCGACACCAACATCATGACCGGCGACCCGGTCACGCCCTGGCTGGTCGACCTGTGGCGATTCGGCGCATTGCAGGGCCGCGAGCGCGAGGCCTGGCAGGCGCTCTGGCAGAACGCGAACGGCCGCCCGCCGGCGATGTCGCGCGCACAGGGTCGTGCCGGCAACGACACCTATCTTGCGCAGGGCTTCGTCCCCTACGACCGTGCGTATCCTTCGAAGGGCATGGACGTGGACCAGCACCACGGCGGTTCGGCCACGCTCGAATACGCGCTGGGCGATTGCGCGCTGTCGCAGATGGCCAGCGCCTTGGGCGAAACCGAGATTGCCCGCACGCTGCGCGAGCGTGGCCGCAACTGGCGCAAGGTCTGGGATGCCGATGTGACCGACAAGGAACTCGGCTTCCGCGGCTTCCCGCGTCCGCGCATCGAGGGTGGCGACTTCTACGTGCCCGCGCATGGCGGCTACGACCCGCGTTCCAACCACGGCTTCCACGAAGGCACCGCGTGGCAGTACCAGTGGCTGGTGCAGCAGGACGTGCCGGGGCTGGTGGCGGCGATGGGCGGCATCGATCAGGCGCGCAAGCGGCTGGATGCGTTCTTCGCCTACGACGAACTTGCCAAGGACACGCAGGGCGGCGCGCGCAAGCAGTGGGTGGTCGGGCCGTACAGCTATTACAACCAGTTCCGTTACAACCCGAACAACGAGCCCGACCTGCATGCGCCGTGGATGTACACGCTGCTCGGCCAGCCGTGGAAGACCGCGACCGTGGCGCGCGCCGCGCAGGCCTTGTTCACCGATGCGCCGAACGGCGTCACCGGCAACGACGACCTCGGCACGATGTCGGCGTGGTATGTCTTCAGCGCCATCGGCCTGTATCCGGTAGTGCCCGGCACTGGCGAATTGCTGCTGCACGCGCCGCGGTTTTCGCGCGTGGAACTCGACCTCGACAACGGCCGAACACTGGTCATCGACGCGCCGGGCGCCGATGGGCGCAGCGTGCAATTCGTGGACGGCGTGCGCATCGATGGCGCCGCGCATCCGCGCGTGGCGGTCGACTGGTCGCGCCTGCGCGGTGGCGGCACGATCGCATTCGAATTGTCCACGCAACCCGACCCGAACGGCTGGGGCACGCGGCCGCAGGACCTGCCGACGTCGCCCTGCGCCGCGCCATGAACACTCACGAGAACCGCATGCGTCCCATCCTCTGCTTCGGCGAAGCGCTGATCGATTTCCTTGCACGTCCCGGCGACACGCCGGACGCGCCGCGCGCCTTCCTGCAGTTCGCCGGTGGTGCGCCCGCGAATGTCGCGGTCGGCGTCGCGAGGCTCGGCGGCAACGCGCAGTTCATCGGCATGCTCGGCCAGGACATGTTCGGCGACTTCCTGTTCGACAGCCTGCGCGATGCCGGCGTGGGCACCGAGGGCATTGTTCGTACGAACGATGCGAAGACCGCGCTGGCCTTCGTTGCGCTGGACGATGCGGGCGAACGCAGTTTCAGCTTCCATCGCCCACCGGCCGCCGACCTCCTGTTCCGCGATGAGCACTTCAATCCGGCGATGTTCGAGGGCGCGGCCGCGTTGCATGCCTGCTCCAACAGCCTGACCGAGCCCGACATCGCCGAAGCCACCTATGCAGGCTTGCGCCGCGCACGTGCCGCGGGTGCGCTGGCCAGCGTCGATCTCAACCTGCGCCAGGTGCTGTGGGCGGACGGCGTCGATCCGACGCCGTGGCTGTGGCGCCTGCTCGACGAAGCCGTACTGGTGAAACTGGCGCGCAACGAACTCGAATACCTGGCCGAACCGCTGGGCGGCGAGGAAGTGGTCTTCGAACGCTTGTTCGCCGGCCATGCGCGCTTGGTGCTGGTCACCGATGGCGCCGCCGACATGCAGTGGCGCACGCGCGAGGCACGCGGCTCGGTCACCGGGTTCCGCGTTCGCGCGATCGACACCACTGCGGCAGGCGATGCCTTCGTCGGCGGCTTGCTGTATCGAGTCGCGGAGCAGGGCATCGATGCCGCCGGCTTCGATGCTTTCATCGCCGATGCCACCGCGATCGAGGATGCGATGCGCTTTGGCGCCACCTGCGGTGCAATCGCCGTCACCCGCCACGGCGCATTCGCCGCGATGCCCACCCACGCTGACGTCAGCCAACTGCTGCAGGACGAGGACGCCCATGGACCAGCCTGATTTCCGTTCGCCGGAGCTCCTGCGCGCGCACATCGCGCGGACGATGGATTTCTACCACCCGCGCTGCATCGATCCCGCAGGCGGCTTCTTCCATTATTTCAGGGACGACGGCAGCGTCTACGACGCCAGTCATCGCCATCTGGTCAGCAGCACGCGCTTCGTCTTCAACTACGCGATGGCGTACCGCGAATTCGGCGATCCGGATTATCGCGAGGCGATGCTGCACGGCCTGCGCTACCTGCGCGACGTTCATCTCGATGCCGAAACCGGCGGCTATGCGTGGACGATCCTCGATGGCGCGCCCGAGGACCGCACCAACCACTGCTACGGCCTGGCGTTCGTGTTGCTGGCGTATTCGCATGCACGCATGGCCGGCGTGGCCGAGGCCACCGACTGGATGGAGGAAGTCTGGGTGCTGCTGGAAGCGCGCTTCTGGGAAGCCGAGCACGGCCTGTACCGGGACGAGGCCGATGCCGACTGGAATTTCAGCGCCTATCGCGGCCAGAACGCCAACATGCACATGTGCGAGGCGATGCTCGCTGCCTACGAGGCGAGCGACGACACCCGCTGGCTGGACCGCGCGCTGTTGCTGGCCAACAACATGACGCGTCGGCAGGCGGCCCAGGCCGGTGGCCTGGTCTGGGAGCACTATGACGCCGACTGGAACGTCGACTGGAACTACCACCTCGACGATCCGAAGCACCTGTTTCGCCCGTGGGGCTTCCAGCCCGGCCACCAGACCGAGTGGGCCAAGCTGCTGATGATCCTCGACCGCCACGTCGCTGCCGACTGGCTGGCACCGATGGCACGGCATCTGTTCGATACCGCGCTGGCGCGTTCCTGGGACACCGAGCGCGGCGGCATGTACTACGGCTTC
>JAVWUU010000101.1:0-1520 GCA_036666995.1 Thermomonas sp. | reverse complement strand
GGAGTCGCGGCGGCAGCCGGGCATGGACGGCGCGCAGATCGACGGTGACAGCTTCGTGTGCGACGACGACAAGTATTTCTGGGTGCAGGCGGAATCCCTCGCAGCAGCGGCGTTGCTGGCCGCGCGCTTCGACGAACGGAAATACTGGGACTGGTACGAACACCTGTGGGCGTATGCGTGGGCGCACATGGTCGACCACGCGCATGGTGCGTGGTACCGCATCCTCGATGCCGACAATCGGAAATACGATGACCTCAAGAGCCCGGCAGGCAAGACCGATTACCACACCATGGGCGCGGCCTATGAAGTCATGAACCTGCTGAGGCCGGTCAAGTGAGGCGCGCTGTCATGTGCGTGTCGATGCTGGCTGCCTTGCTGGCGTTGATGCCTGCGTTTGCGCAGTCCGCGGACGCCTATGTCGCGCCGCCGGCACCGACGTATGCGCAAGCCATGGACGATGCCGAGGCCGCGCGCCTCGCCTTGCGCGTGCGCGAGGAGACCCGGCACGCGTGGCAGGGCTACATGCAGTACGCGAAGGGCCACGATGCGCTGAAGCCGTTGAGCAAGGCGCCGCACGACTGGTATCCGCAATCGCTGCTGATGACGCCGGTGGATGCGCTGGACACGCTGCTGCTGATGGGCCTGGACAAGGAAGCGGCCGAGGCGCGCGAGCTGATCGACACCCGCCTGTCGTTCGACCATGACATGAAGGTGCAGAATTTCGAGGTGGTGATCCGCCTGCTGGGCGGCCTGCTGTCGGGCTACCAGATGACCGGCGACAAGAAGTTGCTGGAGCTCGCCGACGACCTGGGCACGCGCCTGCTGCCGGTGTTCGAGACCTCGACGGGCCTGCCCTACACCCACGTCAACCTGCGCACCGGCGTGGCCAGCGGCAAGGTCAGCAATCCTGCGGAGACAGGCACCCTGCTGCTGGAATTCGGCACGTTGTCGAAGCTCACCGGCAAGCCGATCTATTACGACAAGGCCAAGCGCGCACTGGTCGCGACCTTCGAGCGGCGATCGAAGATCGGCCTGGTCGGCAGCGGCATCGATGTCGAGACGGGCGAGTGGACCGACCGCGACAGCCATGTCGGTGGCGGCATCGACTCGTACTACGAGTACCTGCTGAAGTGCTGGAAGCTGTTCGGCGACGAGGACTGCAAGCGCATGTGGGAGCAGAGCGTCGATCCGATGAACCGCTATCTGTCCGACGAAGTGCGCGACGGCGAGCTCTGGTACGGGCATGCGGACATGGACAGCGGCGCGCGCGGTGCCAGCATGTATGGCGCACTCGACGCATTCCTGCCGGCGGTGCTGGCGATGGGCGGCGACATCGACCGTGCCTCGCGGCTGCAGAAGTCGGGGCTGGCGATGTGGCGGCTGCACGGCATCGAACCGGAAGCGCTCGACTACCGCAAGATGGAAGTCACCTCCGGCGGCTACCAGCTGCGTCCGGAGATCGTCGAGTCCGCGTACTACCTGCATCACTACACGCGCGATGTGCGCTGGCGCGCGATGGG
>JAVWUU010000100.1:0-9899 GCA_036666995.1 Thermomonas sp. | reverse complement strand
CAACAGCTATGGCGCGTTAGGCCTGAACACGCCGGACGTGCTGTTCGCCGATGTGGACATGGCCGAGCGCCCCACCGGCTGCGCGCTTTCGATCGGCGCATCGATGATCGTCGCGGCGGTCGCGTTCGCGGCCGGGTTGTTCGCGTGGCAATGGGTCGCAGGCATCGGCTTGGCGATCTTGTCGGTGTGGGCGTTCAACCGCATCACCCTGCGCCGGCGCCAGGCGGTGTTCGATCGCGACGGCGGCGCGGAGGCGCGCGCACTGGCCCTGGTCGATGCCTTCGTGGCGGCGCATACGGACTGGCACCTGCGCGTGTACCGCACGCCGGCCGGGCTGCGCGTGCTGGCGATGCACCGCACCTTCCAGCCGCAGGACGACGATGCCGCGATGTTGTTCTCTGCGCTGCAGGCGGATCATCTGTACACGGTGATGTGCAAGGTCCAGCACTGCTTCCGCGCGCGCCTCACGCCTAAGCCGTGGCGGATCGGCATCGACCAGCGCATCCGCCCGCCGGTTGCGGCGTGGTCGGCGGAACAGGCGGCCTTGCCCGAGCGGTTGGCATGGATCGCAGGCTACGAGGCGCGATCCAGCGGCCATGCGGCCTGCCGTTACCTGCGCTCGCTGGGCGACACCAGCCGCATCGACCCCAAGGCCGAGCATGTGCGTGCCCTGCACGACGCGATGGCCGGCGCGGATCGCGAGTTGCCACTGGCCTGAACGTGCCGGTGGCACGGGCGATGTCGAAACCGCCATCGGTGGTTCGTCGCAATCAGCATCCACACCGATCATCGGGAACCTCGCCATGACGCTCGCGCTCTACGGACACCCGTTTTCCTCGTACACGCAGAAGGTGCTGATCGCCCTGCACGAGAACGCCACGCCGTTCGAGTTCCGCTGCATCTCGCCGGAGCACCCGGAGCACGCAGGCGAATGGCTGCGGCGCTGGCCGCTGCGCAAGTTCCCGCTGCTGCTGGATGGCGAATGCCAGATGGTCGAGACCAGCATCATCATCGAGTACCTGCAGTTGGCGCATCCGGGCGCTGTGCGCCTGCTGCCGGAAGATGCGGTGTCCGCGCTCGATGTGCGTTTCATGGATCGCTGCTTCGATCTGCACGTGATGAGCCCGGTGCAGGCGGCGGTCGGTGGCGCGCTGACCGGCGATGCGACCAAGCGCGACGACACCCGGGCATTTGCCGCCGAGAAACTGGAAATGGCCTACGCCTGGCTGGAAGGCGCACTCGCAGGTCGCAGCTGGGCCTGCGGCGATGACTTCACCATGGCCGATTGCGCGGCTGCGCCTTCGCTGTTCTACGCGGACTGGACGCATCCGATCAGCGACGGTTACCCGGTGCTGCGGGCGTATCGATCGCGCCTGCTCGCGCGGCCTTCCGTCGCGCTGGCGGTGGAAGGCGGGCGTCCGTTCCGCCACCTGTTTCCGCTGGGTGCGCCGGATCGGGATTGATCCGGCGCTTCGTCCTCAGATTTCCACCGGCGCGCCAAGCTCGACCTGGCGCGTGCAGGGAATGCGGAAGTAATCGCTGGCCGGCGCGGCATTGCGATGCAGGAACGCGAACAGCTTGTCGCGCCACATCGGCATGCCGTGGCCGGGCCGGGACACCAGCGATTCGCGGCTGGTGAAGTAGGTCGTCTCCATCGGATCGAACACCAGTTCGCCGTGGTCGGTCGCGGCCATCAACGCCAGCGGGATGTCAGGCGATTCCATGAAGCCGTAGCGCAAGGTGGCGCGATGGAAGCCGTCGGCGATCGGCTGCAGCGACAGCCTTTGCGCGGCAGGCACGACCGGCACCGGTCGCGTTTCCACGGTCAGCAGCACGTTGTGTTCGTGCAGCACCTTGTTGTGCTTGAGGTTGTGCAGCAGCGCCTTCGGCGCAAGGTCCGCCTGCGAGGCCAGGAACACGGCAGTGCCCGATACCCGCGTCGGCGGCGAGAGCAGCAGAGCGTCGACGAAACCTTCCAGCGGAATCCCGTCCTGGTGCAGTTGCGCATGCAGCAGGCCACGCCCGCGTCGCCAGGTGCGCAGCAGCAGGAACACCAGCGCGCCGAGCAGCAGCGGGAACCACGCACCATCCATGAACTTCACCAGGTTGGCACCGAGGAAGGCGACATCGATCAGCACGAACAGCGTCGCCAACGGCCAGAACAGCATGGGCGGCAGCGGCGAGCGGCGACGCATGGCCACGATCAGCAGGATGCTGGTGATCAGCATGGTGCCGGTGACCGAGACGCCGTACGCCGTGGCCAGTGCGGTGGAACTGCCGAAGCCGATCACGGTGGCGATGGTGACCAGCATCAGCAGCCAGTTGATCGCCGGCATGTAGATCTGCCCCATTGCCAGGCGCGAGGTATGCAGCACGCGCAGGCGCGGCAGGTAGCCGAGCTGGATCGCCTGTCGCGCCACCGAATAACCGCCGCTGATCACCGCCTGCGAGGCGATGATGGTCGCCGCGGTCGCCAGTGCGATCATCGGGTACAGCGCCCACTGCGGCACGCCCAGGTAGAACGGATTCGCCACCGTAGCGGGATCCGCCAGCAGCAGCGCGCCCTGGCCGAGGTAATTGATGGTCAGCGCAGGCAGGGCGACGAAGGTCCAGCCGATCTGGATCGCGCGACGTCCGAAATGCCCCATGTCGGCATACAGCGCTTCACCACCGGTCACGGCCAGCACCACGGCGCCGAGGATGAAGAAGCCATGGCCGCCGTGGGTGGCGAAGAAGCGCGCCGCCCAGATCGGGTTGAGCGCGGCCAGCACGTCCGGGTTGCGCGCGATGTTGTGGATACCGATCGCCGCCAAGGCGAGGAACCACAGCACGATCACCGGGCCGAACGCCTTGCCGACGCGATCGGTACCGAAGCGCTGCGCGCCGAACAGCACCAGCAGCACGCCGATGGTGATCGGCAGGACGAAGCTTTCGAGTGCAGGTGCGGCGACGTTCAGTCCCTCGACCGCCGACAGCACCGAGATCGCCGGGGTCAGCACGCCGTCGCCGAAGAACAGCGCCGCACCGAACACGCCAAGCACACCGGCCACGTAGAAGGCCTTCGAAGACGGCGCCAGCGAGCGTTGCGCGAGTGCGGTCAACGCCATGATCCCGCCTTCGCCATCGTTGTCGGCGCGCATGATGACGAGCACGTACTTCACCGTGATCACCAGCATCAGCGACCAGAACACCAGCGACAGCACGCCGAGCACGGTGGGCATGTCCGGCGTCAGCCCGTAGTGCGGCGAGAACGCTTCCTTGATCGTGTACAGCGGGCTGGTGCCGATGTCGCCGAACACCACGCCGACGGCGCCGAGGGTGAGGGCACCAAGGCCGGCCTGTGGTGTGGCATGCGAGACATGTGGAGCGTGCGATGCGGACATGGGAATGCGCGGCTGCGGAGAGAGCAGGCACTGTCGGTCGCATGCGCGTAAAGCCGGAAGCCGGCAGCACCGCGTTTTGCGTAAAGGCCGCGTAAATTCTTCTCGATCCGGCGGGACACCCAGGCAACGACCATCGCCAGCGCCCGTCGCAGCGGCGACAATCGCCACATGTCCCCACGTCCCGATGCCGTGCCGGTACGCCTGCGCCGCGACCATTCGCCGGTCACGGGGTATGCCCTGGCGGTCGTCGCATCGCTCGCCGCGGTCGGCGTGGCCGCGCTCGCACAGCGCTTCCTCGGCCTGCGCGACCTGTCGCTGGTGTTCATGCTGGCGGTGGTGCTGGTCGCCGCGCGCAGCGATACCGGCCCGGCCACATTGGCCGCGCTGCTGTCCTTCCTCGGCTACAACTTCTTCTTCATCGAGCCGCGCTACACGTTCTACATCGAGGCCAACCATGCGCTGGCGACCGTGCTGCTGTTCCTGGCCGCCGCGATCATCGCGGGGCGCATGGCGGCGCGCCTGTCGAGCCAGCTCGAAGCCCTGCGCGAAGCGAAGCGTCATGCAGAAGCACGACGTGCGCTGTCGCAGCGACTGGCATTGGCCAGCGACGAGGCCAGCGTGCTCGATGCCGCGCGACGTGCCTTCGAGGACGCGCTCGATGCTCAGGCGTGGACGCAGCTGGCCGACAGCGACATGCGCGCGCGCGGCCACACGGGTCACCGCACGGTGGAAGACCAGGGCTGGTGGTTCCTGCCGTTGAACGGACCGGATGGCCAGCTCGGCACGCTGGGCCTGCGCATGCCGGATGAGACGCTGGCGCTGACCGAAGCGGACCGCGAGACCGCGCGCGCGATGGCCGGCGACGTCGCCCAGGCCCTGGTGCGCACGCGGCTGGCCGGCGCGCTGGCGGAGGAACGCGTCGGCCGCGAGGCGGAACGCACGCGCAGCGCCTTGCTGGCGTCGGTCTCGCACGATTTGCGCACGCCGTTGGCCTCGATCATCGGCGCGGCGGAGAGCCTGGAGAGTTTCGGCGACGCGTTGCCCGCGGAGGAACGCGCGGCCCTGCTGGAAACGGTGCGCGAGGAAGGCCAGCGGCTGGATCGCTACATCGGCAACCTGCTGGACATGACCCGGCTCGGGCATGGCTCGGTGGCGTTGCACATCGACTGGAACGGCATCGACGAGTTGATCGGTGCCGCAGTCGAGCGGCTGCAGCGCACGCGACCGGATGCGCGCGTGGAGGTGGCCCTGCCGCCGACGCTGGCACCGATACGCGTGCATGGCCCATTGCTAGAACAGGCGCTCTACAACCTGCTCGACAACGCGACCAAGTTCGCCGGCACCGGCGAGGCGGTGCGCATCGAGGTGCTGCAGTCGCAGGATGCGATCGACCTGCGGGTCTCGGATCGTGGTCCGGGCATCCCGCGCGAGCGTCGCCTGCAGGTCTTCGAGATGTTCGACACCGAAGGCGGCGGCGATCGCAGGGCGCGCGGCAGCGGCCTGGGCCTGGCGATCTGCAAGGCGATCGTCGAAGCGCATGGTGGCAGCATCGAGGTAGAGGATGCGCTTGTCGGTGCCAGCCTGCACCTGCACATCCCGACCTCGCCATCACCATTGGAGGGCGAATGAAAGCTGCGCCGCATGTGCTGGTGGTGGATGACGAGCCGCAGATCCGGCGGTTCCTCGACATCGGCTATCGCGCGCAGGGTTACCGGGTGTCGCTGGCGGGCAACGCAGGCGAGGCAATGAGTGCGCTTGCGCAGGGCGATGTTGATCTGCTGGTGTTGGACTTGGGGTTGCCGGATCGCGACGGCGGCGAGGTCTTGCGCGAACTGCGCGGCTGGTCGGACCTGCCGGTGATCGTGCTGACCGCGCGCTTCGCCGAGGACGAGAAGGTCCGATTGCTGGATGCCGGGGCCAACGATTACGTCACCAAGCCCTTCGGCGTGAAGGAACTGCTTGCGCGCAGTCGCGGGCTGTTGCGCATGCAGGTGGCTGCGGGCGCTGCACCTGTTGCGCCGGTCTACGACGATGGCCAGTTGCGCGTCGACCTGGCGCGGCGCGAGGTGTTCGTCGATGGCGCGCTGCTCGACCTGAGTCGCAAGGAATACGCCTTGCTCGCGTTGCTGGTCACCCACGCCGGGCGCGTGGTGACGCAGCCGCAGTTGCTGCGCGAGATATGGGGGCCGACCCACGAACGCGACACCCACTACCTGCGCATCCTGGTCGGCAAGTTGCGGCAGAAGCTCGGCGACGATGCCCTGCAACCGCGCTGGATCCTGACCGAGCCCGGCGTCGGCTTGCGCCTGCGCGGTTGAATTGGCGGTGCCGCGCGATCGAACCCGCGGGCTTGCCTGCATCGGCATCGTCCCCATGTCGGTCCAGGCATCCCTGCAACCCACGACATCGGCCGAAATGCATCCACGTTCGCTTCGTCCTCGCCGCCGTCGGTTGTTGTGGTCGCTCCCCCTCATCGGATTGATCGCCTTGACTGCTTCCCTGTGCCTGCACGCCTCGATCGGCGACTACGCGAACTCCAAGCAGTTCGCCGACGGCAAGTTCCGCAACACCACGCCCAAGCCCGCCGATGTGGCGGAGCCGGGTGCCAGGGTGATGTGGGATTTCTTCTTCAACAAGCCGAACAACACCGAGCCGCACGCGCCAGTCCCGGTGCATATGCTGACCCGCGCCGAACTGGATGCAGCGCCCGACCGCAGCCTGTACCGGCTGGGCCATTCGACGATCCTGATCAAGCTGCGCGGTGGCTGGTGGCTGACCGATCCGGTGTTTTCCGAACGCGCATCGCCGGTGCAATGGGCCGGCCCGAAGCGTTTCCATGCGCCGCCAATTTCACTCGATGAACTGCCGCCGATCCGCGGCGTGCTGCTGTCGCACGACCATTACGATCACCTCGATCACGCGGCGATCCAGGCGCTTGCCGACAAGGTCGAGGTGTTCCTCGCGCCGCTCGGCGTCGGCGACCGCCTCCGCGACTGGGGCGTGCCGAACGAGAAGATCCGCCAGTTCGACTGGTGGCAGGGCGCCGACATCGACGGCCTGCGCCTGGTCTTCACCCCCACCCAGCATTTCTCCGGGCGCGGCCTGCGCGATGGCAACCGCACGCTGTGGGGTTCGTGGGTGATCGTCGATGGCGAGCGGCGCGTGTTCTTCAGTGGCGACAGCGGCTACTTCGATGGCTTCGCCGAGATCGGCCGGCGTTTCGGCCCGTTCGACCTGACCCTGATGGAAACCGGCGCCTACAACGTGCAGTGGCCGTATGTGCACATGCAGCCGGAGCAGACCGTGCAGGCGCATCTCGACCTGCGCGGCAAGTGGCTGCTGCCGATCCACAACGGCACCTTCGACCTGGCGATGCATCCGTGGTTCGAGCCGTTCGAGCGCGTGCTCGCATTGGGTGGCGAACGCGACATCGGCATCGCCACGCCGATCATGGGCGAACGCATCAGCATCGATGCCCCGCACGCGGGTGAACGCTGGTGGCGACCGGTGGTCGCGCAGGAATCAGCCGCGCGCTGAATCTGGTTCTTCGCGACCCAGCAGCATCGCCGCGATGCCCATCGCCAGCAGCATCCCCGCGAATTGCGCCAGCACGAAACCGCCCAGGTCCTGTGGGCGGATGCCGGCAAAGGTCTGCGTCAGCGCGCGTGCCACGGTCACCGCCGGATTGGCGAACGAAGTACTCGCGGTGAACCAGTACGCGGCGAAGATGTAGCCGGCGACCAGCGCAGGAATCGCCTTCGGCCGATGTCGCATGCCGAGCAGGATCGTGAGCAGCAGGCCGCAGGTGGCCACGCCCTCGCTCAGCCATTGCGCGCCGCCACTGCGAATGCGCGTGCCGGGTTGCAGCAGCGCCTGTTCGAACATCGCATGGGCGAGCAGCACGCCGGCGATCGCGGCCAGCATTTGCACCACGATGTAGGCTGCGGCATGTGCGCTGCTCATCTCGCCACGCAGGCGCATCGCCAGGGTGACCGCCGGATTGAAGTGCGCGCCGGAGATCGGGCCCAGCGTTTCGATTAGCACGTACAGCATGCCCGCGGTGGCCGCTGCGTTCGCCAACAGGGCGATGCCGTCGTTGCCGGCGGACAGCGTCACGCCCATGATCCCGGAGCCAACCACGGTGGCGAGCAGCAACATGGTGCCGAGCGCCTCGGCCAGCAGGCGGCGATGCAGTGGCATCACTGCGCGGCCAATGCGCGCAGTTGGTCCTGCAGCGACAGCCGATCCAGCTTTTCCATCGGCAGCGCGAGCAACAGGCGCAGGCGCTGGGTGATCGCTTGTGCGGTCTTCGCGAACGCCTGGCGCTTCGTTTCGTCATCGCCTTCCACGTGCGAAGGATCGGGGAAGCCCCAATGCGCGGTCATCGGCATGCCCGGCCAGTACGGGCAGGTTTCGCCGGCCGCGCTGTCGCAGACGGTGATGACGAAGTCCATCTTCGGCGCATCGGGCGCGGCATACACGTCCCAGCTTTTGCTGGACATGCCGCTGGTGTCGCAGCCGAGCCGCTGCAGTGTTTCCAGCGCCAGTGGATTGACCCGCCCCATCGGCTGGCTGCCTGCGCTGTAGCCCTTGAAGCGGCCATGCGACAGATGGTTGACCAGCCCTTCGGCGAGGATGCTGCGGGCGCTGTTGCCGGTGCAGAGGAACAGGATGTTGTAGTGCTGCGTGGTCATGGCCAGTGTCTTCGGTGGGGGAGGGTGTCAGCAGCAGTTGGATTGCGGCGCGCAGCAGGAGGCGGCGATTGCTGTCGTCGCGGGCATCGGTGCCATCGCCTGTACGTCCGGTGTGCACGACGCGCCATCGGTGGCGCAGGCGGCGTCGGCACCGTGATAGGTGGTCGCTTCGCCGAAGCTGTGGAAGGTTTCCCAGCGCGTGCCCTGCGGATCTTCGGTCCAGGTCTTGTCGGACTGCGCATAGCAACAGATGGCTGCGTTCTCGGGGATCAGCGAACCGCCTGCGGCTTCGAGGCGCTTGCCGAGCGCGACCAGTTCCTCGCTGCTGTCGACCTGCAGGCCCAGGTGGTCGATACCGGGCGTGCGTCCCGTATTGGAGATCGCGAAATTGATCCGCGGATCCTCCAGCATCCACTTTGCGTAGTCGGGCTTGCGAACGACGGGTTCGGTGCCGAACAGCTCGCTGTAGAAGCGGATGCTGCCGCCGAGGTCGGCGACGTTGAGGTGCACATGGAAGCGGTTCACGGCTTGGCTCCTGGTTTGCGCGGCGCGCAGGTGGACGTTGGTCCGCAGTCGGCTGCACCGGCGCAACAGTTCTCGGTGAGATAGGCCAGCAAGGCATTCATCTGCGGATAGTTGGCGCGCACGCGGATCACCCGGCCCTCGCGTTCGTCATCGGCCAGGCCGGCGGCGCGCAGCACGTTCAGATGTGCGCTCAAGGTGGCCGGCGGCAGGTCAAGTCGGTCGCGCAGCTCGCCAACCGACAGGCCATCGGGACCCGTCTGCACAAGCAGGCGGAAGGCGGCCAGACGCGAGTCGTGGCCGAGTGCACGAAGTGCGGAGAGCGCGCTGTCGGTCTTCATGATTCGATAATTCCAGAAATATCGAATCATTGCAACACGGCATCACCTCGATGGCACCTCGCGCATCGGTGTCGCTAGAGCCGGTTCACCCGGAACTTGCGGCCCTTGATCTTGCCCACACGCAACTGCGCCAGCGCGTGGTTCGCCTGCGCGCGCGCGATGGCGACATAGCTGCGGGTGGCGAACACGTCGATCTTGCCGATCGCCTCCTTCGGCAAGCCGGCATCGCCGGTCAATGCACCAACGATGTCGCCGGGGCGCAGCTTGTCGGTGCGGCCGGCGTCGATGCGCAGGGTGATCATCGACGCCTGCGGCACGCCGCGTGGCTGGCCCTCGATCGGATCGATGCGCTCGTAGCGGATGGCGTTGCCCTGGCGCTCTTCGACCAACGCGGCGCGCCCGCGTTCCTGCGATGCGACGAGGCTGAGCGCCAATCCATCGCGACCGGCGCGGCCGGTGCGGCCGACGCGATGCAGGTAAGTATCGGCGTCGGTGGGCAGCTCGTAGTTCACCACCGCGCCGATGTCGTCGATGTCGAGCCCGCGCGCGGCGACGTCGCTGGCGACCAGCACGCTGCAACTGCGGTTGGCGAAGCGCACCAGCACCTCGTCGCGGTCGCGCTGTTCCATGTCGCCGTGCAGGGCGAGCGCGGCGAAGCCGTAATGCGCCAGTGAGCCGACCACTTCCTCGGTGTCGCGGCGCATGTTGCAGAACACCACAGTCGACTCGGGCCTGAATTGCAGCAGCAATGCGGCGAGTTGCGGCGCGCGACGTGCAGCATCGGCCTCGAAGAAATGCGCGCGGATCGCCGCGGGTTGTGCACCGCCATCGACGCTGACTTCCAGTGGCTCGCGCAGCATCGCCTTGGCCAGCGTGCGGATCGAGTCGGGGAACGTGGCCGAGAACAGCAGCGATTGCCGCTCTTTCGGCGTGCGCTTGACCAGTGCGCGAATGGGTTC